>NZ_JACJQX010000019.1:0-129761 GCF_014696895.1 Chroococcidiopsis sp. [FACHB-1243]
GTTCATTGGATGGAGAAGATCGTGAAATGTTGACCGATTCTCTTTTCACAGAGAAGTATCAAAAATTATATGAAGATTTGTCTCAGGATTCAACATTTCTGGATTGAAACATATTTACTGGAGCGGTCAAAGGAACCATCACCCAATGTTGAAATTTAATTAACACCCTATTAGGGATTGAAACTTATCTCCTATTAAGTGGTAGGTGCGATCGCAGTTGAAATTTAATTAACACCCTATTAGGGATTGAAACCTTGCATTTAACGGCAAAAGCGGGAATTACGAAACTAGTTGAAATTTAATTAACACCCTATTAGGGATTGAAACTTTAGGGCAAACCAATAAAGCACGGCAATCGGAGTTGAAATTTAATTAACACCCTATTAGGGATTGAAACTACGCTGGAATGGTAGGGGCAAGGGTGGAGCCGTATTTATGTTGAAATTTAATTAACACCCTATTAGGGATTGAAACACAGTATCAATTAATTCCCCGACGATTGTGCTACTCGTTGAAATTTAATTAACACCCTATTAGGGATTGAAACCTAAATCCTCTGCGGTTAACAAACTTCCCATTGCGTTGAAATTTAATTAACACCCTATTAGGGATTGAAACTAAGGCAAGTTCCTTAGCAGCAGCTGCGACCAAAGGTTGAAATTTAATTAACACCCTATTAGGGATTGAAACTGGAGTTTGAGAACCTCTTTTTTGTGCAACCCGCCGATGTTGAAATTTAATTAACACCCTATTAGGGATTGAAACAAATTACCACGTTACCTTTAAGACATAACTCGAATTTATGTTGAAATTTAATTAACACCCTATTAGGGATTGAAACCGGGTTGCAGATTAGAGAAGAGGCTGAGCTGATTGTTGAAATTCAATTAACGCCCTATTAGGGATTGAAACACGATTAATTGCAGATACCAAGATCGCGTTGAAATTTAATTGCCTCCCTATTAGGGATTGAAACCGCAATGAAACCAAAAGAACAGGCTACACCGTGCATGTTGAAATTTAACGCTCTCCCTATTAGGAATTGACTTTTTTTTTGGAAGTGCTGGAATAAGATCGCCTACTGCGCTATGGTTGAAATTTAATTGTCTCCCATTAGGGATTGAACCTAGTACAGACTGAACCAATGCACTACCGACGATTTGGCAAGACGAATCTCAATCTTTCGGCGTTTTCGTTAGGAGCGATGCGTTACTTGGCTTCGGAGGAAAATGCCTATAAAACAATCGATCGCGCAGTTGCACTAGGGATCAATCACATCGAAACAGCTAGAGGCTATGGTGACAGCGAATTATATCTGGGTGCAGCACTTAAAAAAGGTTTGCCCGTCCCTCGTTCCCAGCTTCATATCACCACCAAAATTCCCCCTACGACAGATGCAGAGTCGATACGTTGTTATATTGATGAATCTTTAGAACGTATTGGAGTCGATTATTTAGATTGCTTGGCAATTCACGGAATTAACAATTGGGAACATCTCGATCTCGTACGACGATCGCATGGTTGTATGCAAGCAGTAAGGGAAGCTGTTGCTGATGGACGGGTAAGACACGTTGGTTTTTCCACTCACGCATCTTTAGATGTGATATTAGCAGCGATCGCCACCGATCTATTTGAATTTGTCAACCTACATTATTACTATTTTTTTCAACGTCATGCCCCAGCAATAGAACTCGCCCATAGTAAAGATATGGGTGTATTTATTATTTCTCCTGCGGATAAGGGAGGACTCTTATACACTCCACCAGAGACACTTAAAGACTTGTGCCAGCCTTTTTCCCCATTAGAACTAAACTATCGCTTTTTACTGAGCGATCGCCGTATTACTACCCTCAGCATCGGTGCAGCCACCCCAGAAGAGTTAAACGTCCCTTTACAAGTCGCTGATTGTGACACACCCCTAACTGATGCAGAAATTGCAGTTTTACAGCGTTTAGAAACTCATGCTGCCACAACTTTAGCAAGCGATCGCTGTAGTCAATGCTACAAATGTTTGCCTTGTCCTGAAAAGATAAATATTCCCGAAGTTTTGCGCCTGCGAAATCTGACTATTGCTTACAATATGCAAGAGTACGGCAAATATCGTTATCAAATGTTTGAAAATGCCGGACACTGGTTTCCTGGCATGAAAGCAAATAAATGTACTCAATGCGGTGATTGTTTACCGCGCTGTCCCGAAAAATTAGATATTCCGCAATTATTATCTGATACTCACGATCGCTTGAATGGATCTCCTAGACGTAGGTTATGGGGATGATTAGTAATTGGTAATTGGTAATTTTATGAAAGTTTTTTCGCAAGATGGATGGCGATCGCTACAACAACCGCAATTTTGGTTAATGGCGATCGCGGGTGGTATAGCGACTATTCATGCAAGTTTAATTTGGCGGAGTAATGCCGATTCAAATCAATTTATTCTCAGTCTTCTTTGTTGGTTCGCTGTGGCAACTTTGTTATGGGAGAAACGTCATAAATTAATTTTGCAAAGCGATATTGTTTCCAGCTTCCTCGGCTTTAGTCTTCTAGGCTTTGTTCTCCTCAGAAGTCTATGGATGACTAGTTTCGACAATTTATTTCATTTTATTCCCTTTATCGCTGCTATAGGATTGGTTTTACTTGCTTCTGGAGCAAATAGATTACATCAATATTGGCAAGAGATAATCATTATTTTTGCTTTTTCGATTCCTGTAGAGCTGCTAATTAATCGAATTGGCATTCTAGCTCTATACACGGCGAATTTTGCCTCTTTGATTTTGACTTATCTAGGAGTAGAGTTTTATCGCGAGGGAGTCAATATTGTTCTAGCTAATGGCAAAGCTGTAGAGGTAGCCGCTGGCTGTTCTGGTTGGGAAAGTATATTTCCTTTATTAAAACTATCTGTATTGTTCTTAATCATGTTTCCGACTCAAACAATTCAAAAAATCCTCGTTCCTTTAGCCGCAGTTGCGATCGCTTTTGTTGTCAATGGAGTAAGAGTCGCTATTTTAGCCATTTTACACGCTTACACAACCGAAGCTACATTTAAATACTGGCACGTCGGTACGGGTTCGCAAGTCTTTTTTCTAACTTCTACTTTATTATTTGGAGGATTCTGTTATTTAACTAGTAAAAGATCGCTTTCCGAACATTCAGACAAGAGAGAACTTTCTGAACTATGAAGCTTTGGCAGCGCTGGCGAACACCGCTATTAATTTTCACATTTGTCAATGTATTGTTTGTATCTAGTCGAGTGTTACTCGATTCAAACATTGGTAAGCGAAAAGTTACTCCTTTTACATTTCCTGCTACAGTTCCTCTTCCACAGTGGCAACAAGTCGCAAGTCAACCGCTACCAGATCGAATTGTAGAACAAGAACCATATGGTAAGGTAGCATTTCCAGGTAGACGCTATCAATATAAACAAAACGATTTGTTACTCAATGTTGATGTGCGCTATGAATTAAATACTGTAGGAGATGGACAACAAGCGATCGCAGACAATCTTAATCTATCATTTCCAACCAATCAATCTCCACTGCAAATTCGCCGCAATCCACAATTAGGTTATTACGCAGTTTTCGTACATCAACAAAGAGCATATTTAAATGCATGTATTAATTCTCGTGGTGGGAATACGTTCACTCCTTCCCAATTTGACGCAAATCGCTTGCGCTACGATTTTCAATTTCCACGCATTGCATTATGGTTATTGGGGAGACAAGAATTAAGAGATAACCGTTGCATTTGGACTCATTTATCTTTACCTTTAAAACAGCCTACGTCCGAAGCTTACTCTACCTTAGAACAGGCTTGGTTTTCTTCGTATAAGTGGTGGAGTTCTCGCTTTCCTCCAATTTAACAGTTAACAGTTATCAGTAAAGAGTGACTAGTGGTTGGTGTCTAGTGACTAGAATTGCTCCCCTTCTTCCCCCTCTCCCTTGTCTCCCTTGTCCCCCTCTCCTTTGTCTCAAAGAAAACAGTACAACAGGTCATCCATCTTGTGGCACAATCGCACAGTCATCTCGAACCGTTATTTCGTTTAGCAGGCTATACTTTATTATCTTTATTTTTATTAGATCTGCTAGCAATTCTGATTCCTTTCAATTTTACTAATCCCGTGTGGGAGTTTCAGCTAGCAAATCAACTTGTAGAACGCGCACCCGTACCAATTTTAGCGCTGATTTTTGTTTTAATTGGAGAATCTCAATTTCGGTTCTTTAAATTTTTGTCCTGGCTCAGTTTATTAGGAGGAATTTTATATTTTTTGCTCTTACCATTATCAATTAACGCTATTGTCAGAATTGACCAACAAAATTCAACTCAAATTGCCACAAGATCGGCACAACTTCAGCAATTAAAAGAACAGATAAATCAAGCCCAAACATCAGCAGACATAGCCGCAATTTTAAGCCGCATTAATCCTCAAGCAACTCCGCCAGAAATAGGAAATCTAGAGGTAGTTAAACAACAATTGCTAGCTAGCTTATCTCAGAACGAGCGATCGCTTCAAGCCCAAGCAGCTAGCCGCGAAAATAATCTTGGAGCGCAAATCAAAAATACAATCAAAATATCTTTAGGAGCGCTCATCTCTGGAACTTTCTTTCTAGTTATTTGGCAGAAAACCCGCAAAATTGTCAATCGAAGTCAAAGGGAGCAGGGAGCAGGGACGAGCTGGGAGCAGGGGGGAGAAGAGAGCTGAGGAAGCTCTCGGGAGCTGAGGGAGCTATAAGTCACAAGTCACAAGTCTCTTGCCTCTCGCAAGAGCGCAAGAGCGCCTTTCACCAACTACCAACTACCAACTACCATCACTGCTAACTCCTAGCTTCCCACTCACTTTTTCCAATAATAAATTTCCTTGCCACTAAGCAG
This sequence comes from Chroococcidiopsis sp. [FACHB-1243], assembly GCF_014696895.1. Lineage (NCBI taxonomy): Bacteria > Bacillati > Cyanobacteriota > Cyanophyceae > Chroococcidiopsidales > Chroococcidiopsidaceae > Chroococcidiopsis > Chroococcidiopsis sp. [FACHB-1243]. The sequence goes on from NZ_JACJQX010000019.1 coordinate 4,867, forward strand.
AAATTATGTTAATAAAGTCGAGATACAAGTTAAAGTAGCAGCCAGCAGCAAGGGTGATGAATTCATTCTGGAAATTATCAGGAATTTTAGTAGGAATAAGCTTGGGGGCGATCGCGCCATTGCCAAACTCAAACTCAACGTTACAAATAGTTACGGCTCAGCCTTCTCAAGCTCTGCTAGAACTGGGTTTAACGCGAGCGACAATTGACCATAACGATCGCGCGATCGCGCCAAATACTGCATCTCAAGACACTGTTCAAGACACTGTGACAACTCCCAGTCTGTGGTGGGCAAAAGAGCAGTTTGGTGGGGATTTGCTGAGTCATTGGCTGGCTTATCCCGCTCAACAAAATGGCGATTCAGGACGCATCGACTTGCAAGTAAAACGGCAAAATTGGAATTCTTTAGACTATATTCAACAATACGAGTTCGTGCATCATTTTGGTACTGATGCTATGGATCGCGGCTATAATCTGAGAGTTTTCAACGAGCAAAAGCAACTTCTAGCCACTTACACTTGTGACTTCAGTGCTATTCCAACTCAATGTCAGATCGATCTTGATGCCAACAGCAAATCGATGATTCGTGGCGGAAGTCAGTTTGGGATGATGCGATAATTCTTAATTAGCGGGTAATTGGTAATCGGGTGGTGAGTGGTGGGTGGTACATGGTGTTTTTTTCCCCCCTGCTCCCTACTCCCTACTCCCTATTTGGTAAAACGCATTATTTCTCGCCCTAGCGTTAGCAACCCTGTCACGCCTAAAGAGACAAAAAAGACGTAAGGATACCAGTATTGGTGAATTTGCTGCTGGTGGGTAAGTTGAGGATGAAGGGTGTAAATAAACAAGGTTAGTAAAGCGATCGCCAGTGCGCCAAAACCAACAAAACTCAAGCCAACTAAGATTCTGGCTGGCTGTAACTCCACATCGCTAATCGCATCGAGATCGATTTCTGCTAACACGCTTAACGAGTCTTCCGCAACCTCTGAAGCCGATTCAATTTTAGCTGCTAATGGCTGCGATACAACTGGGACGATCGCGGCTACAGCTTGACGGCGGATTAATCCTTCCGTATCTCGTAATATTTCTAAAGGTTTGCGATCGGTAATTTCAATCGATTCGCGATCGCTGACTTGATACCTGACTTTCCGTCTAATCGGCTGGTATTTCGGCTCGAAGTCCATAAGACACGCTGAAAACTAAGTAGAGACATGACATGGCACGTCTCTACACTTTAGCTTTTAGGCAGTGTTTTTTTGTAATTCCTCTAACCGTGCTAGAACTTCCATGCTGTGAATGGCAGGATTTACCTTCACAAAAGTTTCGCGTAAAATCCCATCTGGGTCGATGAGAAAACTATGGCGCATCGAAACAACACCAATCCACGAACCGTATGCTTTACTCACTTCCCCTGTGGTATCTGCAAGCAGAGGAAATTTTAACCCTTCTGAATCGCAGAATTCGGCATGGGAATCGATAGAATCAGCACTCACGCCAATAATCTGAGCATTTTTGTCAATGTACTTGGGTAAGTCTTGTTGAAAGCGTTTGGCTTCTAGGGTACAGCCTGCTGTAAAGTCCTTGGGATAAAAATAAAGTACGACCCACTGACCGCGCAAGTCGGAAAGGGAAACTTCTCCATCTCCCGTATTGGTAGGTAGGGTAAATTGTGGTGCGGGTTGGTTCACTGGTGGTAGTTTACCCCCAAGCGCTAAGGCTGGGGTAGCAAAATGACACCAAACCAAAATAGACAGGCAACACGCAAAAACAGAGGTTAAAAAAGTTCGACGAAATATCATGATGTCAACTGCAAGTCCAGTTAACATAAGTTTACATTAGTCCTCGCTGCGATCGGCATCCGCAGGTAAAGATGGTTCCACATGAGATGCAGGTGGTGATTCTGGTTCTGATGTGATGCTCTCAATATATTGGCTATCGAGCAGAAAAGTACCGCGATCGAACCGGACGACCCAATATCCCCCAGGACGGCGATCTGTAACTATCCCTTCTTCCCGCAGACGAATTGTATCGGGAGGACGCAGCATCGGCATCGGCTCGGCTGTTTTAATGTAAGGTGGCAAGGCGACAACTCGGACTGTTTCGCCTATGGTGAATTCTTTCGTCATTGGTAATTGGTAATTGGTAATTGGTAATTGGTAATTGGTCGTTGGTCATGAGTCACTAGTTATTCACAAATGACAAATGACGGATGACTAATGACTATAGGCACTCATACTTTGACTTCTGAAATATGCGTAAGTGCGTTACGCGACGCGATCGCACACCCTACTGTACTAATAACCAACCATCATTACCCATTACCTATTACCAAATCCATTATGGAACTTGCCAGATTTTTTGATGATAGTCTACCGCATTAGCGTAAGGATCTACAGGCGGGTGGTGATGGTCGTGGTGATGATGGTGATGGTTGTCGTGGGTGTGGCTATGAGAATGCGTGTCACCTGCTACAGCTGCTAGGCGGAATTTGCACATCTCGCAATTCATCTGGACTTGACCTAAATGAGTTTCGATTTCTCTTTCTCTGAGAATGCTAAATAGGAGCGGATGCAGTCCTATTTCTGGCAAACAGGCGATTTCAATTTGGGGATACTTTTGTTGCTGTTGAGCTGCGACATCAAAAATCTTTTTAACTAGCGTACCCGTAAAGAGAAAGTGAGGTAGAATAACAATCCGTTTGGGTTGATAGAGTAAAGCGCGTTGGAAACCTGCTTCTAAGCGCGGGTGCGTGATGCCGATAAAGCAGGTTTCTACAGTAGAATAGCCGCTACCTTCCCAGAGAATGCGGGCGAGCTTGCAAGCATCGCCATTGGCATCAGGATCGCTAGAACCGCGACCGACAAATAATAATACGGTATCTGCACGCTCAATTTGAGGATGGTCTATGTCTGCCAGACGCGATCGCCACAAATCGAGAATTCCGGGCGTAATGCCAAAATGCCGTCCGTAGTAAAATTTAAGCTGCGGATGTCTGGCTCTAGCGCGATCGAGTTCGTTCGTTACATCAAATTTGTTATGCCGTGCGGCAAACAGTAAAATTGGCAGCACGGAAATTTCTGTAAAACCCTTCTCTACGCATCGATCTACCCCTTCCTGAATTGTTGGTTCTGTCAGTTCCAGAAAGCAGGGTAGAACTGGTCTAGAGGTATCTAAAGCTTGGTATGCAGAGGCAAAATCTAGCAAGCTTTGCCGTCCAGCTTCATCTCTAGTTCCATGACCGATCAGTAATAGAGGACGCTGTAGCGGCAGAGGTGGTAATTGCAAAGAGATATCTTCCAACGGAGTTAAATGGCGATCGCTAAGCATTGAGATTCTAGCTCCTTTCCCGTGCGACGCAGGAAATAGCGTGAGCGGATAACAGCACAGGCATTCTGGCTTACTATTCGTCATCGTTCATCTGTTATCAGTCATTTGCAGTTAGAGCAACAAATGACTAGTGACAAATGACAAGCGACAAAATCATTTACAGCTGCGGCACAGCCTCGGACTTACACCGATGTTTCCCTATGCTATTACAGTTCACTTGTGCCTAGATATCTTAACTGATTTGACCTACAACAAAAATACTGGGGGAGGGGTTATCAGTGACCAGTGCGTAGCAAAAGGTTTATTAATTCCGAATTCCGAATTCCTTAGCGATCGCCTCTTCGTCCCTTCCAGCCTCGTTCTTGTCTCATTTGCTGTAGTTGTTGTTGCTGTTCTGGGGTTAATACTGCGTCAAACTGAGATTTGGCAGATTGACGAATTTGTTGCATTCTATTTTTCTGCTCTGGAGTTAGGTTGAGAGAAGCTAACGCTTCGCGGCGGCGTTGTCTGCTTTCTCTAACGGTTTTGAGTTGTTCCCTCTGTGCTGGTGTCATGACTGCTTCGATTTGAGCGCGGGTATTGCGGCGGATTTCGGCAATTTTATCTCTTTGTTCCTGAGTTAACCCCAGTTTTTCAAATCGAGGTGGAATTTTATCTTGAGCTTGGGCGATTGTTTGTGACGCGGAAGTTTGCGATCCAGGTGCGATAGGTTCAGCTTGAGCTGCTAGCGGTACGGTGGCAATACTCAAGGCGATCGCGCTGGCTAACACAGGAATATGTTTAAATTGTCTGGTGATGAATTGCATGGTAGCGTTCTCTGGCGTTTCTAAGATTTGATATCACCATCATAAAAATCGAAAAACCGCGATCGCCTGTAGAGAAAGTAACGAATATAACTATTACTTTAGTCATGATGGTGAGGAGCGAGGAGAATTTTGTAGAGACGATACATGTATCGTCTCTACACTGACAACTGACAACTGACAACTGACTCCATTGGGTGCAGTCCTGCGGTAGTCTAGATCGAGTGACTCAGATTTAAGCTATAAATGCTGCTTTAGTATGTCCTCCAACGCCTCACCCACGGTCTCCAGCCCTGCCCGCACAATTCGCATTGGTTCGCGCAAGAGCCAGTTGGCTTTAGTTCAAACTTATTGGGTGCAAGAACAACTGCAAAAAGCTTTTCCAGATCGCACTTTTGAAGTCCACACCATGTCTACTCAAGGAGATAAAATTCTCGACGTTGCCCTTGCCAAGATTGGTGATAAAGGGTTATTTACTAAAGAGTTAGAAGTGGGGATGCTCAATCAGGAAATTGATTTTGCCGTACATTCCCTGAAAGACTTGCCGACTCGCTTACCGGAAGGGTTGATGTTGGGAGCGGTCACAGAAAGAGAAAATCCGGCGGATGCTTTAGTTTTACATTCTAAGTATAAAGATAAACAATTCGATACATTGCCAGAAGGAGCCGTCATCGGGACTTCCTCTTTACGCAGACTGGCACAACTACGCTATCACTTCCCCCACCTAGCATTTAAAGATGTGCGTGGTAACGTAATTACACGCCTGCAAAAACTCGATGCTGGAGAATATGATGCCCTAGTATTGGCAGTAGCGGGGCTACAAAGACTAGGATTAGGCGATCGCGTCGATCGGGTCATTCCAGCAGAAATCTCCTTGCACGCTGTCGGACAAGGCGCTTTGGGAATAGAATGTCGTGCGGGTGACGAAGAAGTCTTATCTTTAATTAAGGCGATTGAAGACATACCCACACGCGATCGCGCTCTTGCCGAACGTGCCTTTCTGCGGGAATTAGAAGGTGGCTGTCAAGTGCCTATCGGCGTTAACACTAGCCTAGAGGGAGATGTGCTAACTCTCACGGGTATGGTAGCTAGTTTAGACGGGCAAAGATTGATTAAAGATACCGTAACTGGTGCGCCCACGGAGGCAGAAAAGCTTGGCATCGAATTAGCCCAACGCCTTCGTCAACAAGGAGCGCAAGAGATACTAGCCGAAATCTTCGCGCAAATTCAACGCGGACAGGTATTGTAGAGACGTTACATGTAATGTCTCTATACAGAGCGATCTTTACCAATCTACTCACCACTCACTACTCACTAAACATGCGAATTTTGTTTGTTGCCGCAGAAGCAGCGCCAGTCGCCAAAGTTGGCGGAATGGGCGATGTCGTCGGAGCGTTACCGAAAATTCTCAGAGAAATGGGGCATGACGTGCGAATTTTTCTGCCCTATTATGGCTTTCTACCAGACAAAATGGAGATTCCCCAAGATCCAATCTGGTCTGGAGCTGCCATGTTTCAGGATTTTAAGGTTTACGAAGCCGTGCTGCCTGGAACGGATGTTCCCTTGTATTTATTCGGGCATCAAGCATTTGCACCCCGTCGTATTTATTCTGGGGAAGACGAACACTGGCGTTTCACCTTGTTTTCTAACGGCGCAGCAGAATTTTGCTGGAACTATTGGAAACCCGATATTATCCACTGTCACGATTGGCATACAGGGATGATCCCCGTTTGGATGCACCAATCTCCAGATATTACCAGCGTATTTACGATTCATAACTTGGCTTATCAAGGTCCCTGGCGTTGGTATTTAGAGAAAATTACGTGGTGTCCTTGGTACATGCAAGGACATAATACAATGGCAGCGGCGGTACAATTTGCCGATCGCGTGAATACAGTTTCTCCAACTTATGCCAAACAGATTCAAACGGCGGCTTATGGCGAAACTCTCGAAGGTTTAATGTCTTTTATTAGCGGTAAATTATGGGGTATTGTTAACGGCATTGATGTTGATGTCTACAATCCAGAAAACGATAAATATATTGCTAAAACTTTCACAACTGAGACCCTAGAGCAGCGGAAGCCAAATAAAGTTGCCATTCAAGAAGAAGTGGGGTTAGAGGTAAACTCCAAAGCCTTTTTAGTGGGAATGGTGACGCGGCTGGTAGAACAAAAAGGAATCGATTTAGCAATCCAAATTTTGGATCGATTTCTCTCGTATACCGATGCCCAAATTATTATTTTAGGCACGGGCGATCGCTATTATGAAACTCAATTGTGGCAGATGGCATCGCGTTTTCCCGGGCGGATGGCAACGTATTTACTCTACAATGATGCCCTTGCCCGTCGGATTTATGCTGGTAGCGATGCCTTCTTGATGCCAAGTCGATTTGAACCCTGCGGTATCAGTCAAATGATGGCGTTGCGTTACGGTTGCGTGCCGATTGTGCGTCGGACTGGTGGCTTAGTTGATACTGTTATTCATCACGACCCTGAAAATAATGTCGGTACGGGTTATTGTTTCGATCGCTACGAACCCTTAGACCTTTATACTTGTATGGTGCGTGCTTGGGAAGGTTTTCACTACAAACCAAACTGGCAAGCCATACAACAGCGGGGAATGCAGCAAGACTTCAGTTGGTATCAGTCGGCAAAAGAATACGTGAAAATGTATAACTCAATGTACGGCACTACTGAGGAAGTAGAAACACTCCAACCGCAAACAGAAGAATTAATTCCCAAATAATTGATTGGAATAAACATTCATTGTAGGGGCGGGTTCACTAGAAATATTTCCTCACAGCTTACAATCTCAATAAACCCGCCCCGCCGATGTCATGTATTAATCGATTCATCCTGACCAAAATAGTAAAAGCGTCAGCGATCGCAGGTGATATGTTTACATAGATCGGTGGTGGGCAATGCCCACCCTACTATAAAAGCTATTACCGACCACCAACCACCTACTACCAATTACCTACTCTTCCTTCTCTGGCTTTACCCCTCTACCTTCCATCGGAGTAACTAACACTTTATCTACTCGATTACCATCCATATCCATCACTTCAAACTGCAATAATTCCCATGCAAAACTATCTGTAGCAGCAGGAATGCGACCGAGATGAGTAATCACAAAACCGCCTAAAGTTTGATAACTACCTCTATGTTCTTTGGGAATTCCTTCAATATCAAAAATTTCAAAAAATTCATCTACAGGTAACATCCCATCCAACAACCAAGAACCATCTTCCCGTTGCACTGCCATTGGTTCTTCTAAGTCACCTGCATTGGGGACATCACCGACAATCTCCACCATGATGTCATTCAGCGTCACCAAGCCCTGGATCACGCCGTATTCGTCTACCACCAATGCCATGTGAATGCCCGTTTGCTTAAATAATTCTAAGATTTTTAATCCCCTAGTACTTTCGGGAACAAATATGGGTTGTCGCAACGATACGGTAAGGTCGAGGGCTTGACCGGACAAACAACGCTCCAACATATCGGTAACGTGACTAATTCCCAGAACGTTATCTAAACCCTCCTGACAAACTGGAAAGCGGGAATGACAGCTATCGAGAATTTTTTGGCGATTTTCTTCAGGGGTGTCCTCCAAGTCCAGCCAAACAATATCAGGACGTGGTGTCATCAAAGCACTAACGGGGCGATCGCCCAACCGAAATACCCGTTCTACCATATCCTGTTCGGCAGCTTCAAAAGTTCCTGCTTCCGTACCCTGCTCGATCAAAACGCGAATTTCTTCTTCTGTCACTTGCGGATCGTTAGAAGGTCTAATTCCCATCAACCGCACGACAAGATCGGTTGAGGCACTGAGCAGATAAACTACAGGAGAAGCAAGCCTTGCCAAAAACCGCAACGGCATGGCAACAACAGTTGCAATCTTTTCTGGGTAATTGAGCGCTAATTGTTTAGGTACGAGTTCCCCAATAATTAGCGTTAAATAAGTAACGAGTAAAACAGCACTTACAGAGGCGATCGCGCTGTTGTATGCCGCAAGTCCAGGTACTAAACTCACCAGTGGAGCCAGCCTAGTTGCTACAGCCGATTCTGCAAAAGCACCAGATAAAATTGCTAGTAGCGTAATGCCAATTTGTACGCTAGCTAGAAACTGATTGGGAGCATTCGCCAGGTCTAGAGCGACACGAGCTTTTTTATCCCCCTGGTTAGCCAGACTTTGTAGCCTTACCTTCCTTGCCGAGACGATCGCGAGTTCCGACATCACAAAGATGCCATTGGCAAATATCAGTAGGAGAATCGTCAGAACTTCAAGAGAAATGGAGGACATTAGTTTTAATTGTTGCTGCTACTCAGGGCAAGCGGTGCTGAATGTTGGCTACCTATTATCCAGTATCGGAGATCTTTTCATCTCCAGTTTCTCGCTTCCAAGTCATGATGCAACAATTTTTCATAGAATCTCAATTGGATGGAGAGGTAGTATAAGCAACTATACTTAGGTAGGGAGCAGGGAGCAGGGAGCACACGAGCAGTGACCAGTGACCAGTGACCAGTTAACAATCCACTACACCTCACACCTCACAACGCCAGTCGCGGGACTCGGGGACACCCTACGGTCGGTTGCTACAACGGAGGGCGACGAAGTCCGCGACGCGCCATCCCCGCAACGCACCGATCTCCCGCACGGCGCTGGCTCCCCTACACCCGCATCAACACGCACCACTCTCTTACCAACTACCAACTACCAACTACCGATTACCCTTCCCCCTATTATTGTTGAGAATTTTAGAATGGAGAAATAGCATCTATCCCGTTGCAATTTTCCGTCTGCTGTAGCTAATAACTTATGGCTTTTTCTTCTATCGTGCGTGCCTTAGGGCGATCGCCACTGTCAACCGAACTCATATCTAAACTCAATCGCCAGCAGGTCTGTTCTCTTAATGGCGTTTCGCGCTTGCCTAAAGGGTTGGTAGCTTCGGCTTTAGCACAAGCACAACAGCGTCACCTACTCGTTATCTGCGCCACTCTGGAAGAAGCCGGACGCTGGACAGCTCAACTCGAATCGATGGGTTGGGATCGAGTCCATTTTTACCCAACCTCAGAAGCATCGCCCTACGAACCCTTCGACCCCGAAACCGAAATGACTTGGGGACAGATGCAGGTGTTGGCAGACTTATTAGAGGGTAATGGGTCATCGGTAATGGGTAATGGGAGAAACCCTAACCAATTACCAATTACCAATTACCAATTACCAAGAATGGCAATTGTCGCCACAGAAAGAGCTTTACAACCCCACTTACCACCAGCAGACGTGTTTCAACCCTATTGTCTGACGATTAGTAAGGGGATGGAATTCGATTTGGGTGACTTTGGCGATCGCCTTGCAGCAATGGGTTACGATCGCGTACCCACGGTAGAAACCGAAGGACAATGGAGCAGGCGCGGCGATATCGTTGACGTGTTTCCCGTCTCTTCCGAATTGCCCGTGCGTTTGGAGTGGTTTGGCGATGAAATCGAACAAATTCGCGAGTTCGACCCAGCGACTCAACGCAGTTCTGTGGGTGGCACGGCACTTGACAAGATATCACAAGTCGTGCTTACACCAACCAATTTTGCTCCCATCGTTAAAGCAGCACTAACGGAGGAACAAACAGAAATTGTTAAAACCTACCTTTCCCCAGAAGAACGAGAACTATTCGACGCAGGAAATGACCCAGAAGGTAGCCGCCGCTTTCTGGGTTTAGCTTTCCCCCAACCCGCATCCCTGCTTGACTATTTACCCAAAGATACGATTATCACCATTGACGAACTAGAACTATGTCAAGCGCACAGCGATCGCTGGGTGGAGAATGCAGAGGAACAGTGGCAACAATTGGGAATTCGGAATTCCGAATTCGGAGTTGACTTACCAACTACCAATTACCAATTACCAAGAGTTCACAGAACATTTGAAGACTCTTTAGCAACAGCCCAAGGATTTCAAGAATTATATTTATCGGAATTAGCAGTTGAAGAAAGTCCCTCAGCTAATTCTGCTTATGTGACTCCCCTCAATCTTGCCAGTCGTTCGATTCCCGTCACGCCTCATGCGTTTGGGAAGTTAGCAGAGACAATTCGACAAGAACGCGATCGCGGTTTTTCAACTTGGCTGGTTTCGGCTCAACCATCCCGTTCTGTCTCCCTATTGCAAGAACACGATTGTCCCGCCCAATTTATCCCCAATCCTCGCGATTACCAGGCGATCGATAAATTGCAACTTCAGCGTACACCTGTGGCGTTGAAATATTCGGGGGTAGCAGAATTAGAAGGTTTTATTCTGCCTACATTTCGTCTGATGGTGGTGACTGACCGCGAATTCTACGGTCAGCACAGCCTCGCTACCCCTAGCTACATTCGCAAGCGCCGCCGCGCCGCCTCGAAGCAAGTCGATCCGAATAAGTTGCGTCCGGGGGATTTTGTCGTCCACAGAAACCACGGGATTGGCAAGTTTTTGCGGCTGGAAAGTCTGACGATCGATCGCGAAACGCGAGAATATTTGGTCGTGCAATATGCCGATGGTTTGTTGCGCGTCGCCGCCGATCAACTCGGTTCGTTGTCTAGGTTTCGCGCCACCGACAGCAAGCCGCCAGAACTGAACAAAATGTCGAGTAAGGCGTGGGCAAACACGAAAAACCGTGCCAGAAAAGCAATCAAAAAACTGGCGGTGGATCTGCTGCAATTATATGCTCAGCGATCGCAACAATCGGGTTATGCTTATCCAATTGATTCTCCTTGGCAGGTAGAATTAGAAGATTCTTTCCCCTATCAACCGACAACAGACCAACTCAAAGCGACTCAAGATGTCAAGCGCGACATGGAAAGCGATCGCCCGATGGATCGTTTAGTCTGTGGCGATGTGGGTTTTGGTAAGACTGAAGTGGCAATTCGCGCTGTTTTCAAAGCCGTCACCGCAGGTAAGCAAGTTGCTTTCCTTGCCCCTACCACCATTCTGACGCAACAGCACTATCACACGTTAAAAGAACGCTTTGCCCCTTATCCGGTAAACGTCGGCTTACTCAACCGCTTTCGGAGTGCCGAGGAACGAAAAGATCTACTCAAGCGATTGGCGACGGGTGAATTAGATATTGTGGTCGGGACGCACCAACTACTGGGTAAAGGTGTCAGCTTCCGCGATTTGGGACTATTGATAATCGACGAAGAACAAAGATTTGGGGTAAACCAGAAAGAAAAAATTAAAGCCTTGAAAACTCAGTTAGACGTACTAACTCTTTCTGCGACTCCCATTCCCCGCACCTTGTATATGTCATTGTCGGGAATTCGGGAGATGAGTTTGATTACTACGCCGCCTCCCTCCCGCCGACCGATCAAAACTCACCTCGCACCTTACGATACTGAATCAATTCGTAGCGCCATTCGTCAAGAACTCGATCGCGGCGGACAAGTTTTTTATGTCGTTCCGCGTGTCGAAGGAATTGAAGAGACAGCAGCGACTTTAAGAGAAATTGTTGGCGGGGCGAGAATTGCAGTTGGACACGGACAATTAGATGAAAACCAATTAGAATCAACAATGCTTTCCTTTAGTAATGGGGAAGCCGATATTTTGGTTTGCACGACAATTATTGAATCGGGCTTAGATATCCCGCGTGTAAATACAATTCTAATTGAAGATGCTCACCGCTTCGGTTTATCCCAACTCTACCAGTTGCGGGGGCGTGTCGGACGGGCGGGAATTCAGGCTCATGCCTGGTTATTTTATCCCAAACAACGGGCGCTATCCGATACCGCAAGGCAGCGTTTGCGGGCAATTCAAGAATTCACTCAACTCGGTTCTGGCTATCACTTGGCAATGCGCGATATGGAAATTCGCGGTGTGGGAAATTTGTTAGGCGTAGAACAATCCGGTCAAATGGATGCAATTGGTTTCGATTTATATATGGAAATGTTAGAGGAAGCCTTGCGCGAAATTCGCGGTCAGGAAATTCCCCAAGTGGAAGATACGCAAATCGATTTGAATTTGACAGCGTTTATTCCCACAGATTACATTACCGATTTAGACCAGAAGATGAGTGCATATCGGGCTGTAGCAGCGGCGAAAACTAAGGAAGAGTTAATCCAACTTGCCGCAGATTGGAGCGATCGCTACGGGGGAATTCCCACTGGGGCAACTCAATTATTGCGCGTCATGGAATTAAAACAACTAGCGAGAAAATTAGGATTTAGTCGCATCAAACCCGAAGGTAAACAGCACGTTGTTTTAGAAACTGCGATGGAAGAACCAGCTTGGAATTTGATGATTGCTAACTTACCTGATAGTTTGCGATCGCGCTTTGTTTACTCGCCTGGTAAAGTCACCGTGCGCGGTTTAGCAGTCCTTAAAACGGAACAACAATTGCAAACTTTAATTGATGCTTTGAGCAAGATGCAAGGTGCAGTTCCAGAAACGGTAATGGTTTAATGGGTAATGGGTAATTGGTAATTGGTAATTGGTAATTTGTAGCGGCGGGTTTATCGCATAACTCTGACATATACGAAGATCTAGATGAAAAACCCGTCCTACGCTTTGATTTCCCCCACCTAAATTACCATACGTGCATATTGGTTAGTAACCCACTGTATAAAGATATCCAATGGTTTTAGAGTAGGGAAATTTCTTATCTGTACTTTGGCAAGCGATAACTTCATTCAGCAACGCTTACGCAGTATTTAGACACGATTTTAGTATTTTTACTTACAAAATATGGCTCGAAGAAAATTTAGTATTTTTTGAGACAATTTTGCCATTTTGTTAATAAATTGAAACTTTTTGTAATGAAGTTAACAGCAGTTTGAAAAATCCAAATTATACTATAAATAGGGATTGTTTCTATAAGCAAAAACGATCGGGGATCGAAAATAAAGGATTAGTTTTCTATGCAAAAAATACTAAATTCAAAAAAACTAGGCTACGACTTATTATTTACATTACAAAAGGCAAATTTTATCAACTTAGAAGAGTTGCAGCGTTTTTTCCAAGATTTGCCAGTAGATCCATACATTAAGGGTAACTATCGCCGCCGCCGTTTATCCCGTTTTAGCATCACAGACGGAAAAGTGGTGAAATTACCTCACGGTCGCTTATTTCAAAGCAAAGAATATAATCCTGTAGTCGGAGATATTCAAAGAGAATTTCATGAAATTGATGATGCTCTGGTAGTGCATGAAGATTTTACAAGATTGCTGTTTGCTTTTAATGATGCTTGTAAATTGTATTCTGACTCTCGAGAAATTGGCGTGCATCAAATTAGAACGACTTGTTCGGCAACCAATTTTGGCAATCCAGCACCAGAGGGAATTCACCGTGATGGGACAGATCTGATTGCGATCTTTTCTATCGGACGTAATAATGTCCAAGGGGGAGAGACGCACTTATACAGATCTAAAAAGGAAAGTCCTGTGTTTAATAAAACTCTCAACCCTGGAGAACTTTTGTTACTTAACGATCGCGAATTTTTCCATTATACGACTCCCGTTAAACCGCTAAATGATGAGACCGATGGAACGAGAGACGTGTTTGTATTAACTTGTCCGAGTCTGCTGTCGTAGTCGTTGTTACTTGTAGGGGCGCACAGATGTGCGCCCCTACCACAACCTACACCCTACGTCCTATTTCAAGTTAAAGATCGAGGCAAAGGGATTCCAGCAGATAAGATAGCAATCCAACTTGAGTTATAAACACATCGTTATGATGGTTAACGGTTGACAGTCAACCGTTAACAAGCAATACCCAAAATTTACGAATCATTTAGGATTTCTATAGTACTTCTTAAGATAACTACCAAGTTAAGGCGAAACTCGATTTAAGCTAAGCTTAAATCGAGTTTCGCGGATTTTATTGAGTTATAATAACTGGCTGATATCGACTTTACTAATTTTACATAACCCTTGGGTTGAGTTAACAATTCCTTGGTTTGCTCCACATGTTCTTGAAGTTGCCTTACATTGACTTCAGCTTTTGTTTGATTTGCTCGCAAACGCTGAGACATAATCGTTTCCTTGCCAAATTGCTGCGGCAATTCTGTTAATTTCCGAGCTACTTTCTCTTGAAGTTGCATGAAATTAGCTTTATTACCAATAAACTGAAATCCTAGCTCGTTGAATTGAAAGCTAAGTTTCTGTGAATGAGTTCTTAATTCTTTTGAATCATTTAAGATTTGCTGAGCTATCATGTTCGGTAGAGTAGCTGTGTTGGCGATCGCCTCTTCTACCTCCAGTTTCTGTGCTGGGATGGCGCGACCAGAAGTAGCATTGAATAGTGCAACTAAAGACTCGCTGACTAAAACTTGCCGATCGAGTGCTTTCCCTTGGTAATCTTTTGCTGGGGTAATCTCTTGTTGCTGTGGGGCGAGTGCGCGGCACAATTCTTTGTTTGTTTGTTCTAATTCTTGCTCTAGAGCTTCTATTTGTTGCTGCTTATCAAGTAACTCTGCTCCTAGATGTTCTACCATCCGATGTAAAGACTCCATCTATTCGCGGAGAATCTCTACTTGTTCGCGGAGAATATCTACTTCAGAAGAGGTAGATATTGATGATAGTTCCATGTTGGTATCGATTGAATGCTCTACATCAAATGCAGCCATAGTTAGATTCTATCTGTCTTAAAGTTTGGGTTAGTACAACTGTCTTAGTATAAGTATCGTTATATAATCTAACGCTAACTTCCTTGTACGGGCTACTATCGGACGAATAGATTATTCTGACACCTTTTTACAATGTTGGTATTTGAGTTCTTCATGCAGAATTACAACGATGAAATAACTGAAAAATTTAAATGCGATCGCAGTATTCACCACCCGGCAGAATTAAATACATATCTACCCCGATACCGTACTTTTGTCTTTTTTCAACCCACAAACAACGCTGCACCTCACGGATACCTGGGAGTACCAGTCACAGCCGAGCGATCGATCGCCACAGATAAGTCACTTACGCCGCCTGGTGCTTTAGCGCTGATTCATACTCAAATTCCATTTCGATCGACAAGGACAGCTAGAACAGCGTACTGTTAGCCGCTACGTCCTCAATCAAGACACGGGTAGCGCCATCAAAGGAGCGGGTAGAGTCGATTACTTTATGGGAACAGGCGATCTAGCGGCAAAGCGTGCTGGAGTTACAGTCAGTAACGGACAACTTTATTATTTGTTATTGAAATAAGTAGCGAGCAGTGGCGATGAGAGCTAGCCACTCACAAATGACAAATTATTGCGTCGCCTGTGCCAATTCCTGCCGAAATAAATTTAAATCTATTTGAGGATTGCCAGTATTAGTTAATAAGCGATCGCGCCATGTTGTAATCCGCTCTTGCCTTTCTTTCAAACGGGCTAAAACATGATTATTATACTTAAGATTTGTTCCTTGCAGTGCAGATAAACGATTAACCTGACTAATAATTTGACCTAGCTCGCGATTCATTTTAACTGTAGTACAGGCTGTAATCTGATTGATGCTAGGATTAGAACTTGTAGGAGGTTGAGGTCGATTTTCTGTTAGTTGAATTGTTGTATATTTTTCTGCCTCAATTTTCTCTTGTGTCCGTTCAAAAGCAGTATTGAATTCATTGGCATCGCGTACTAGAAAGTACTCACCTCCGCCAGCTTCAGCTATGGCTTGCAACTGCTGCTGCGTGGTTTCGTTTTCATCTAAGCCGATCGTATTTACCGTAATTTTTGCCGGAGAATTGTGTAGTTCTCTGGCAACTGCTACAGCATCACCATTACAATTGTCTGTCCCATCAGTAATTAAATAAATAATATTTTGATTGCTAGTCCCATCGCGATCGCTGAGAATATCGTTTAATCTTGATAGACTTGCCGTTATTGGTTTATAAATTGGTTGAAATTCAGCCTCTGAGGTGGGTTCGTTGGCTGGTGCTAAAATTAAGCTGCTCAGCTGTACTAGGGAATACATAGTTTCGCTAGCAGCACATACAGTAGTCGGATCTGTTGTTGCATCGGCGCTGCGATCGCCAAATAGATTAACTCCAACTTGAGTTGTAGAAGGAAATGTACTGACAAAACGAGCGATCGCAGCTTTAGCAATGTCGAATTTCGTAGTACCGCTACCTGTAAACACTCGCATAGAATCAGAAGCGTCTAACACAAATATTTTATTCTGCTGCTTCATTTTAGTAATTTTTTCTGTGGGATTTACCTTAGAAGCATTTGAGTTCGTAACCGCATCGAGATTAACTGATACAGGCTCTAAACACTCTTGATAATTTTCCCCATATTGTGCCAATAGCTGCTGATAGTAGGCTTCTGCTGCATACGGATCGAGTTCGGTAGATCGATCCGATCGTGTTAAGTTTGTCTTGATTTCTGTAGTTTGAGTAGTAGAAGTTACATCAGAATTATTGGCAGAATTATTTTCTTCAGCATCGCAACCGCTGATGGCAAGCGATAAAGGGATTAATACTAAAAGTAGTGAAGCGCAAACTGTTTTGATGTTCATGTCTATCTTTGACTTACTACTTATATTTTTTGATACTTATATTGCAAGTCCTGTTGCAAGTTTACTATGGCGATCGCCCTAAGTTTGTTTATTTTTATCATTTTACTTTTTGACTGCGACTGGCGAGATTCCCCCAACCCCCCTTTTTAAGGGGGGCTATAGAAGCTTTTCTAAAACCAAATTTTAGTGAAAGACACGACGTGCAACTTTCTTTGGTTTCCCCGTTTCCCAAAGAGGACTAGGGGGATCTGGCGAGGAGGTAACTGAGTTTTTCGATCCTCTAACTCCCTTAAAAAGGGGGGCTATAGAAGAGCGTCTAGAAGATAATTTTAGAGAAATGGTATGAAGATAACAATTCTCGGAAATTGGGAATTATAAGTTCGTATCATCATGAGTCAGTCCTTCCAGTTACTTGTGACGACACATTTCTCAAAACTGCAAAAAATGTCTAGAAAACGCGACTTTTAGGAATGAGACAGAAACGCTTAACTCGCCCCCAGCATTTACGAACAGTCAAAATAGCTTTATTTGTATTGTTATTAGTTTTTGGGTTTGTTTTATTTCAAATATTCAAACCCAAAACACACTTAGAAATTACTCAACCGCTTCCTCAAGACTCTGCTATTCAAGTTTATTTTAATCAAAATCAAGCCGCTTCTTATCAAGACCCTTATCGGCATTTTATGCGTTTAGGGGACAATCTAGAACAACAAGCGATCGATGCCATATCTCAAGCTCAATCGTCAATAGATTTAGCAGTGATGGAATTTCGACTTCCTTTGGTTGCAAAAGCACTCGTTGCTAAACAGAAAGCAGGTGTAAAAGTCAGACTAATAATTGATAGTCAATATAATAAAACTTTAGCAGATTATACTTCAGCGGAAATTGCTCGTATGAAGCGACACGATCGCCGAGCTTACGAAGAACTAAAACGATATCCAATCGATGCCTTAGCTTTGTTGCGATCGCATGGCATTGAAATTAAAGACGACTCCAATACTGCTAATGGTAAAACTAGAGGCAGTGGGTTAATGCATCATAAGTTTTTAGTTGTAGATAATAAAACTACAATTATATCTAGCGGTAACTTTACAACTTCCGATTTGCATGGAGATTTTCAGGTTCCGGCAAGTCGAGGTAATCCAAATAATATGGTCGTCATTCCCAACAATCCTCAAATTGCTCAAGCTTTAACAGATGAGTTTAATTATATGTGGCAGGGATTATTTAAATCTCATAAACCACGCAGACAGCCTTTAACATTTTTAGTTGGAACGGGTCACGTGACGCTGAGTTTTTCACCTGCTGCTCGCACTGAAAACCTTGCTATGACTAGTAATGGTACGATTTCTTACTACATCAAAAATGTGAAAAAAAGTGTACATGTTGCCGTTTTCGTATTTTCAGATCGAGAAATTAGCGATAGTTTAGCAACAGTACGAGATACAGGAGTAGAAGATATAAAAATCCTGATAGACCCAGATTTTTATCGACAATCTTACTCTAAAGCCTACGATGCAATGGGATTATGTCTGCCTCGTCATAAAAAGGGTGTTAATCATATCAAACCTTGGCATCGTCCCATTAATACAGTTGGTTTTCCCAAAGCAACAATAGGCGATCGCGGCGTACACAGTAAAATGGCAATATTAGATAGCAGACAAGTCATTACAGGTAGCCACAATTGGTCGGAAGCGGCAAATTATTCTAATGATGAAACCTTAATTATCATCGATCGTCCCACAGTTGCAGCCCACTACGAACGAGAATTCGATCGCCTTTACCGCACGGCAATATTAGGAAAAGCGAGTATGCCTCATGCAAAAGTGTGTCGTTAAATCAGTTATCAGTTATCAGTGAAGAAAGAAAGAAGGGTGTAGGGAATTGGTAGTTGGTAGTTGGTAGTTGCGCCCCCTTGTCCTCCTTGTCTCCCTTGTCCCTTCTATCTCCCGCCGCAACTACGCCAAGTCAAAAAGTAATATTTCCGCGTCGCGATCGCTGCTAATTTCTAACAATTCAGCGGCGCTGGTTGCTACTCCATCTCCAGCCATTAAATGATGACCGTTAAGCGTCACTGCACCCCGCGCTACTTGCAACCATGCATAACGATTTGGTTGCAATTGATAAGTGACCCGATCTTGCGGTTGCAATATGGCTGAATACAAATCCACGTCTTGATGAATTGTCACAGCACCATTGCGTCCATCTTTAGCTGCTATTAAGCGCAATTTTCCCTGTCTTTCTGCAACTGAAAATGCTTTTTGTTCGTAACTCGGTTCCAAGCTTTGGCGATCGGGCAGAATCCAAATTTGCAACAGGTGAACTGGTTCGGTAGCAGAAGAATTGAATTCGCTGTGCATAATTCCCGTTCCAGCACTCATCCGTTGTACTTCTCCAGGTCGGACGATCTCCCCATTACCAATACTATCTTTATGTTCGAGTGCGCCTTCAAGAACGTAGGTGAGAATTTCCATGTCCCGATGTCCATGAGTCCCAAACCCTCTTCCTGGCTGGACTCGATCTTCGTTAATTACTCGTAGCGATCGAAATCCCATGTGAGAGGGGTCGTAGTAGTTTGCAAATGAAAAGGTGTGATAGCTATCTAACCACCCATGATTTGCATGTCCCCGTTCTTGGCTTTGTCTGAGTGTAATCATATCTCTTCCCCCAACTTGGTTTTGCCAATTGATTCAATATCGATTAATTTAATATTAAACTAATTAGCCAAAAAAAGAGAACCACCGCCATGTACGGCTTTCCCTACAAAGAAAGTGATGCGTGATGAAAGGGTGTGGGGTGTAGGGGACTGGTAGTTGGTAGTTGGTAGTTGGTAGTTGCACCTGAAGCTCCCCTGCTCCCCTGCTTCCTTGTCCCCCTTGTCTCCCTCAGCTTCGTCATTTAGGTCGATCGAACTGAGAAGGAGGACGGAAATTCTCAACTGGAGTATTTTTCAAGGCTTGTGACATGAACGATCGCCAGATCGGGGCAACGAATACGCCACCTGTTGCACCTTTACCTACAGGACGGTAGTTGTCGTTGCCTACCCAAACCGCTGTGGATAGTTGAGGCACGAAACCAACAAACCAAATATCCCTTTCTGAGGAAGTAGTTCCCGTCTTACCTGCGGCGGGGCGACCGATTTGGGCGGCGGTTCCCGTCCCGCTAGTAATTACCCCTTTCATCACATCTGTTAAGGTAGCGGCTGCCCAAGGTTCTAAAACGAGTTGGGGTTTGGGC
Organism: Chroococcidiopsis sp. [FACHB-1243]; assembly: GCF_014696895.1. Taxonomy (NCBI): domain Bacteria; kingdom Bacillati; phylum Cyanobacteriota; class Cyanophyceae; order Chroococcidiopsidales; family Chroococcidiopsidaceae; genus Chroococcidiopsis; species Chroococcidiopsis sp. [FACHB-1243]. Next base: position 24,694 of record NZ_JACJQX010000019.1, read on the forward strand.
GAGTTATCGAGGATAACGTTACCACTACTATCGGTGACGCGGGCAATAATAGTTGGTTTGGACTGCCAACCGTAATTAGCAATTGTCGCGTAGGCGCTTGCCATTTCCAAAGGCGTGACACCGATCGCTCCTAATGGTAAAGATGGGACTGGTTCCATCGGGCTGTTGATGCCTAAGATACGGCACGTCTCGACCACCTTATTCAAACCCACAGCACTACCTAGCTTCACGGCGGGGATGTTACGCGACACTTCGAGCGATCGCCGCACTGGCATGGGACCGTTGAAAGAGTCATCGTAATTTTTCGGAGTCCAAATTCCCCCAGGGATGCGGTAACTGACCGGAGTGTCGTTGATAACGCTGTTGGGCGTAAATTTTCCTGAAGCAAATGCCGTGTAATAGACAAACGGCTTAAAAGAAGATCCTGGTTGGCGGCGGGCTTGAGTCGCTCGGTTAAATTCGCTTTTTTGATAATCTACCCCACCTACCAATGCTTTAATAAATTGAGTGCGCGGATCGACTGATACCAAAGCCATCTGGTCGGCGCGGACTCCCTGAGAGCGAATGGTTTTATGCCATTTTGCTACGGTTTCTTCGGCGATCTGCTGCATTCTGGAATCAATGGTAGTTTGCACCCGCAGCCCGCCTTTTTGCACGGCTTCTAGTCCGTATTCCCGTTCTAACTCTTGAGCCGCAGTATTGGTGACGAAGGGCATACTACTACGTTGGAACGAGCGAACTTTCCCCAGGGTAATTTTCGTTTCTCTCGCCTTCTCATCTTCCTCTGCCGTAATCCAGCCCAAGCTACGCATTCGGTTCAAAACAGTTTCTTGGCGTTGTTTCGCCGTTTTCATGCTGACAAATGGGCTGTAGTTTTGCGGTGCTTGAATGATTCCTGCCATCATCGCCGCTTCCGCCAAATTTAAATCTGCGGCTGACTTGCCGAAATAGCTTTGGGCTGCTGTTTCTACACCATAGGTGTTGTGTCCCCAATACACTTGATTGAGGTACATTTCTAAAATTTGGTCTTTGCTGAGAATTTGTTCTAAACGAATGGCTAAGACTGCTTCGGCAACTTTGCGGCTAAATCGGCGCTGCTGCGTCAGAAAAATATTTTTAACCAGCTGCATCGTCAGTGTCGAGCCGCCTTCTGCAACTGCCCCGCGTTGCCAGTTGACGATTGAGGCACGCCCGACGCTACTAATATTTATGCCGTTATGGGAATAAAAATGACTGTCTTCGATCGCCAGGACTGCTCGTTTTAATTCTGGAGAGATTTTATTTAAAGGTATGACTTCGCGATTGGCTTCGCCGTGAATGCTAGCAAGAACTTTGCCGTTTATGTCATAAAAGTAAGATGTTTCAGAAGGAATATAGTTACGCAGAACTCTGACATCGGGTAAGTTGCGGAAGCTAATTGCTAAGCCGACTAGCCCTCCAGCTACAATGGCACTAGTCAACATAATGACTGCTAGAAGGGTTCCGCCTGTCACCTGACTGACTTCTTTTAGAAATTTCCAGCCAGGTGATGAATATCTCGGTTTTTCTCGGGCAATGCTAGAAGACACAGCGGTTTAATTTCCTCAACTTAATAGCCAAGAGATTTGTCTGCGATCGCGATCGCCAAATCAGCGGATAATTTTGTCACTATAGTAGTCTGTCAATTAAGCGATTGAGAAGGTTGCGAGTGAGTGTAACGAATTTATCATCCCCAAGGCAAGAGCCAAGCTCTCAATTAGCCACCGCGACACCCGATCCAAATTGGCTGCGACGTGGTGTCAGCGAAATCTTTCCAGACCAGCCTGATTCTAGCAATCCTGAAGAAAGTCTGGAAAAATTGTTAAAAACGACAAATCGACCCTTGCGTATCAAGTTCGGGATCGATCCCACTGGCGCGGAGATTCATTTAGGTCATAGTATTCCAGTCCGCAAGCTCAGAGCGTTTCAGGATGCCGGACATAAAGCGGTTTTGCTGATTGGCGATTTCACGGCTAGAATTGGCGACCCGACTGGCAGATCGGAAGTTCGCCGTCAATTGAGTGCGGCAGAAGTTGCCGAGAATGCTAAGAATTATTTAGATCAGGTACGTCCAATTTTAGATTTTGCTCCCGACAAGCTGGAAGTTCGTTACAACTCAGAATGGTTGTCAAAACTCGATTTGACCAAAATTCTAGAATTGTTGTCTACGATGACTGTCGGGCAAATGTTGGCAAAAGAAGGGTTTGCCGAACGTTACGAGAAAGAAAATCCCATTTACATCCACGAATTTCTCTATCCCCTGGTACAGGGATACGATTCTGTAGCGCTAGAAGCAGATGTAGAGTTGGGTGGGACAGACCAAAAATTTAACATTGCTGTAGGGCGAGATTTGCAAAGACATTTCGGACAAAAGCCACAGTTTGGCGTGCTGTTACCAATTTTGATTGGCACGGATGGCAACCAGAAAATGTCTAAGTCGCTGGGAAATCAAGTGGGACTGCTAGAAGACCCCCTATTGATGTATTCTAAGCTGGAAAAAACGCCAGACCATTTGCTCAAAGATTATTTCGAGCTATTGACAAATTTACCCTTAGACAGTTTGCCGGAAACTCCCCGCGATCGCCAGAAGCTGCTTGCTTTAGAGGTTGTCAGTCAATATCACGGCAAAGAAGCTGCTCAAAACGCTCAAAAAGCAGCAATGTCACTGGTACAAGGCAATACAGCCGATACTTCAGCCGTACCAGAATTTTCGCTATCTCAAATCAAATTTCCAGCAAAATTGTTTTACATTGTCAGCGCCAGTGGTTTGTGTCCGACTAGTTCAGAAGCCCGCAGGCAAGTTCAAGGCGGAGCAGTTAAACTGGATGGCGATCGCCTCAACCAAGTAGACCTAATCTTCAATTCTCCAGATGAATTGGATGGTAAAGTCTTACAAGTTGGCAAAAATAAATTTGTCAAATTAGTAAATGGTAATGGGTAATGGGTAGTTGGTAGTTGGCGATCGTTCTCCCTTGTCCTCCTTGTCTCCCTTGTCTCTAAACCCAACACCCATGCATACAGACCGAATTATCGTTCCCCTAGACGTACCAACAGAAGCTCTTGCGATCGCGCTTGTGGATCGGTTGCCGCAGGTCAGCTTTTGGAAGGTAGGGTTAGAATTATTTGTTAGCTGTGGCGGTGGTATTCTCAGTACGTTGAAACAGCGGCAAAAGCGGATATTCCTAGACCTTAAGTTTCACGATATCCCGAATACGGTAGCTGGGGCATGTCGAGCAGCAGCAGGGTATGGAGTCGATTTACTGACGATTCATGCGACTGCTGGTAAAGATGCTTTGTCACTGGCTCAACAAGCGGCACAGGAGGGAGCAAAGACGGCGGGTGTAGCACCACCAAAATTAATTGCGATTACTGTTTTAACGAGCCTTTCTGCCCGTCAGCTTGCCTTTGAGTTAAAAATTCCCCTGGAATTACCGGAATATGCCTTAGAAATGGCTTCATTAGCTCGGGAAGCAGGTTTAGATGGGGCTGTTTGTTCGCCGCAAGAGGTAGAACAGTTGCGGCGGATTTGCGGCGATGGTTTTCTCTTAGTGTGTCCTGGGGTGCGTCCGAGCTGGGCAGCAAAAGGCGATCAAACGCGATCGCTTACCCCCACGCAGGCAATTCAAGCAGGGGCAGATTATCTTGTCATTGGTCGTCCAATTACTGCTGCTGCCAATCCAGAGGAGGCTTGGGAGCGTATTTGTCAGGAGTTGGCGGGGTGATGAAGAGAGCTGAGGGAACTGGGGGAGTGAGGATTTTACAGTTTATCTCGATTTTTGTTGCCTTTTTATCCCCACTTCCTGCTGTCTCGATTACCCCAGCCGGACGCACAGCCGTGCGCTCCTATCAACTGTTGTACGGGCGGCAAGATACTTCACTAATAACAAACGTGCGCTCCTATCAACTGTTGTACGGGCGGGTTTACCAAGATACTTCACTAATAACAAATATCTTGGGTAAACCCGCCCCTACTAAGATTTATCCGACTCCCGACTCTCCTGTACGGGCGGGTTTGGAACGAAGATTTCCGGTTGAGGCTGTCAATCTGTTTGCTAAACCCGCCCCTACGACTCCCGACTCCCGCTGTTTCACGCAAGATATTAAAACTCTGACCGACCAACTCCTACGAGATTTACCTGGATATGCCAATCGTACTAGTCAACGCGCTCGTAAGTTAAACCGCAGTACCGATCTTTACACATACGTATTGGTAGCAGGACAGCCAGAGTTTGAACCTTTAACTACCGATCCTGGTGTTTACCAGCCTAAATCGCCACAGGCGGACGGTGAAGACGTACAGCAGATCTTTTTTACTACCTTGGAGCGACAGTATTTAAAGGATCGCGCCGTAGAATTGCAGGGGTTTCACTGGGCTTTTTTCGCCAAAACTGAAGATGGATGGCGTTTGGCTAGTATGTTTACTCGAATTGGCGATCGCGCTAGCAAAAGACCCCCCACGCCACCAGAGGAAACGAGTGATGGTATTATTGCCCAGGCAATTGAAACTTGGTTGCGTGATTGTCGAGCCAGAAGTCGGGCGCGAGATGCGAAGGAGTAGGGTGCATTAAATAACGTACCCTACTAGCAAATCTCATCCAGTTTTTTTCTCACTTCTTGAATATCCTGCCACATCAACCACTTAGGACTACCTTTTTCGCGAGATTGGTTGCGTAACAAATAAGCAGGATGGAAGATGGGCATACACAAGCGTCCTTGCCACTCCAACCACGTACCACGAATTTTAGATATCGCTCTTTTTTCGCCTAACAATCCTTTGAGTGCTGTTGCGCCAGTTAAAAGAATAATTTTTGGCTCGATTAGGCGAATTTGTTCTAACAAATAAGGCTTGCAAGCCTCTACTTCATCAGTCGTGGGGGTACGATTTCCTGGTGGTCGGCATTTATTGATATTGCAGATATATATATCTTTGTCTGTATTTAATTTTACAGAATCTAGAATTTTCTCTAAAAGTTGTCCGGCTTTCCCCACAAAGGGCAACCCTGTCTCATCTTCGTTTTGCCCTGGTGCCTCGCCAATAATCATAATCGGGGCTTGGGGATGACCTCGCCCAACTACGGCATGATGGCGCGTTGCTCCTAGTTCGCAGCGCTGGCACTGATTGCAGTGCTGTGCCAATTCAACTAGGCTGGGGTATGTTCCTGGGGGAATGGGAATTTTAGCATTTGTGGGAATCAGATCCAGTTGCGGCGGTGCGACTGGTTCGACGATATCTGAAGTTGCAAATAAGTTGAGTTGGTCTTCGCTAGACATGGAATAAAAATTGTAGCTGCGCTAGCAAACCTTCCAATTGTAGCGAAATTGTGACTACTTTAACCCTCTTTCTATCTACTTATCTCCCCTACAACTCCCGACTCCTGTACGGGCGGGTTTTGACCAAAGATTGACTGCTTCAGTTGCCGATTTATTGACTAAACCCGCCCCTACAACTCCTGACTCCCGACTAAGACTGAAAATGAGAAAACTATTACTGAAAAAATAAATCTTGTTGCATTTGCTAGCCGATTGGAAAAAAGCCTGTAGAACACAGTTAAACTGCGGAAACATCCTTGAAGATATAAGCAGTATGCCGTCCTCAGCCGAAAGTATGTCAACTGCTATATTGTTTCGCGATCGCGTTGCTGCTGGAGAACAACTAGCACCAGAAATTCATCGTCTTCTGGACAAAATTGCGGCTGTTTCTAACGTTGCCCCTTATCCGATTGTCTATGCTCTACCACGGGGAGGATTGCCTGTAGCAGTGCCAGTAGCGCGGCGGCTGCGTTGTCCGATAGATATTGTGGTGGCAAAAAAGATCGGTCATCCCCAAAATCCAGAACTAGCGATTGGAGCAGTTACAGCAGATGGTAATGTCATGTGGGCAGGACAAACATCAATTGCTCTCCAAAATTCACCACCGGGAAAAATAGCGCTGGAAGCAGCCCTGAGCAAGGCAAAATTGCAGATGGCAGTCCTCAATTCTGGTCGCTCCCAACATAGCGCGATCGCCCAACAAACGCGAGATACGATCGCGATCTTAGTCGATGATGGCGTTGCCACTGGAATGACAATGGCAGTAGCCGCCCAAACGCTGCGATCGCAAAATCACATAGCAGTTTGGCTCTGCACTCCCGTCGCACCTCAAACCTTGCTACCTTGGCTAGAACAATGGGGCGATCGGATCGTCGTTCTGCACACGCCCAAATCTTTTCTGAGTGTCAGCCGCTTTTACGAAGAATTTCCTCAAGTAGAAACAAGAATCGCCCTTGCTTGCCTGCAACAACAGAAGTTGTGGTTAGGGCGTTAGGAGTCGTAAGTCGCAACTCGGAAGAGTGGCTAATGGCTGGTGGAACCAGAATTGCTTCCTTGTCTCCCTTGTCCCTACTCCCTGCTCGTGCGCTCCTTGCTCCCTAATAACGACTCCCTCAAAAATTTTAATAAAAACTATTGTCAATAACTAGATTCATGTTGTAATCTGTTCTCTCAGATTGTTGAATATTTTTCTCAATAGGAGGCACGGTGACAACTGTTGCTAAGAGTCCGTTATCGGTAGAGCAAAACGCTACCGAAGTTCCCTGGTGGGCGGGGAACTTTCGCCTGACCAATTTATCAGGAAAACTTCTGGGCGCTCACGTAGCCCATGCAGGGCTAATTGTGTTCTGGGCGGGAGCAATGACTTTATTTGAGTTGGCTCACTTTAATCCAGCCAAACCCATGTACGAGCAGGGTTTAATTCTACTACCTCACCTAGCAGCTCAGGGTTGGGGCGTGGGTGCTAGCGGCGAGGTGACAAGCACTTTCCCTTATTTTGCGATCGGCTCGATCCATCTAATTTCATCTGCATTTTTGGGTTATGGTGGGATTTTTCATGCCCTGCGCGGTCCAGCCACTCTAGAACATCGATTTCGTTTCTTTGGCTACGATTGGGCAGATACAGGCAAAATGACGACAATTCTTGGCATTCACCTGGTATTGCTGGGGATAGGTGCGTTCTTATTGGTCGCCAAAGCAATGTACTTCGGCGGTTTGTACGACCCAGCAGTGGAAAATGTGCGCGTCGTGACTAACCCGACACTCAATCCAGCCAGAATTTACGGTTACTTGTTCGGTGCAGTAGGCAATTTCTGGATCGCTGGCGTTGACAACCTGGAAGATGTTGTTGGCGGTCACATTTGGGTTGGTGGAATATTAATTTTGGGCGGATTGTTTCATATTGCAACCAAACCGTTTCAATGGACGCACCCTTTATTTGTTTGGTCGGGAGAAGCTTATCTTTCTTACAGTTTGGGTGCTTTAGCGCTCATGGGCTTTATCGCGACTCTCTTCGTCTCAGTCAACACTACCGTTTATCCTGAAGTATTTTACGGTCCTGCACTCACGATTCGGCAGAATTTTGTACCTTACTTTTCATCACCCGATCCTGAGTTCGTGACTTCTCGAACTTGGTTAGCTAACACTCACTTCTGGTTAGCTTTCTTTTTCCTACAAGGGCATATCTGGCACGCACTGCGATCGCGTGGGCTGGATTTCCGTAAAGGGAGAGTGAGCGAGGCAGCAATCCTTCCCAAACCGATCGCCTGAAGCTAGCTTAATGCAAATTATTTCAACTTAAATTTGAGCCGGCGATCGAAAAGATGCAAATATTTCTCAAGGAAGGCATAAATGACAGCAGTAATTTCTGATAGTCCATACAGAAACCAAATTCCTGAAGTTGGCTGGTGGGCTGGTAACTTTCGTCTCACCAATCTATCGGGCAAATTGTTGGGCGCTCATATTGCCCACTCTGCATTAATCCTGTTGTGGGCTGGCGGAATGACTTTGTTCGAGTTATCTCGTTACAACCCAAGTTTACCAATGTACGAACAAGGGTTAATCCTGCTACCTCATTTAGCAACTCTCGGCTTTGGTGTTGGTGCTGGCGGGCAAGTGACTAGTACCTATCCCTACTTTGTCATCAGCGTTTTGCATCTGATCCCTTCGGTGATTCTGGCAGCGGGTGGGATTTACCACTCTTTACTGGGACCAGAGGTGTTAGAAGATAACCCCACCTTGGCTGGCTTTTTCGGTTATGACTGGAAAGATACAGATAAAATGACGACGATCTTAGGCATCCACCTGATGCTTTTAGGTTTAGGTGCTTTACTGCTCGTCGCCAAGGCAATGTTTTGGGGTGGATTGTTCGACCCTTGGGTAGCTGGCGGCGGAGATGTGAGGGTTATTAATCATCCCACGCTGAACCCAGTCCGCATTTTTGGCTACTTGTTCGGTGTTTGGGGTTCGGAAGGAATGGCGGCTGTCAATAACTTAGAAGATATCGTTGGCGGTCACATCTGGGTTGGTGGAATGCTAATTGGTGGTGGCATTTTTCACATCTTGACTAAGCCGTTTGCCTGGGCGCGTCGAGTTTTAATTTACTCAGGTGAAGCGTATCTTGCCTATAGTATTGGTGCTATAGCCTATATGGGCTTTTTTGCGGCGTACTTTGCCTCGGTGAACAATACCGCATACCCCGAAGTTTTTTACGGTCCGATTCGCACTTTGGAAAGTTCTCCTGGGATTGTTTCTAGCCGTGGTTGGTTGGTTGCTTTCCATTTCGTTCTAGCCGTCATATTTCTCCTCGGTCACATTTGGCACGCCCTCCGTTCCCGCGCGATCGCCGCTGGATTCGATTTGAAAAAAGGCGACTTGATCCAGCCACCGTTATCAAACCCTCGATCGGGCGATCGCTTTTCCTCGGTTGAGGCTAACGACCTGACACTGAACTTTCTGAAATACCTACCAATTTATCGCCCTGGTATTACACCTCTTTCGCGAGGGTTAGAAATTGGGATGGCTCATGGTTATTGGTTAGTCGGTCCTTTTACCATACTAGGCTCGCTGGGTTCCTTAAACGATAGTCGCGCCAGTAATTTGCTCGGTTTACTAGCCGCAGGTAGTTTAATTGTCATCCTGACGATTGGGTTCTCAATTTACGGTAGTACCTCACAGGAAAAAAGCTTGGTTACAGTTCCACGCCCAAATTTTGCAGTCACAGTACCAAACGTACCAGAGTCTCTACAAGCTGTAGATAACTGGAGTCAGTTTTCGACTGGATTCTTCATTGGTGGAATTGGTGGAGCAATCTTTGCTTATTTGCTCTTAACTAACCTGAATTTATTTCGGGCGATTCCTATGATTGGAAGCTAAAGACTAGGGGCTAGGGAAATTGGGGAATTTTGGATTTTAAATTATAGTTTCTTCCCCGACTCCCGACTCCCGATTTTCCCAACAGATTTCATGTCAAACAAAATAATTTCAGGAGAATAGAATGGCAAAAGTCGGTATTTTTTATGGTTCCACAACGGGAAAAACCGAAATGGTTGTCGAATCACTTCAAAAAGAATTTGGTGAGGATGTAGTAAATTTGCATAATATCGCTGATGTGGATGAAAGCGATTTTGAGGAGTATACTAATTTGATTGTTGCTTGCCCTACTTGGAACATTGGCGAACTCCAAAGCGATTGGGATGGTTTTTTCCCCGATTTAGACGGCATTGATTTCAGTGGTAAGAAGGTAGCTTATTTTGGGACTGGCGATCAGATCGGTTATGCCGATAACTTTCAAGACGCAATGGGAATTCTAGAAGAAAAAATTGCAGAATTAGGTGGGACAACTGTTGGATATTGGTCTACAGATGGTTACGACTTTAATGAATCTAAAGCTGTGAAGGACGGGAAGTTTGTTGGTTTGGCGATCGATGAAGATAATCAATCTGATTTAACTGACGAACGAGTAAAAGCTTGGGTAGCGCAACTCAAGAAAGAGTTTGGCATGTAGTTTAATAGTTAACAGAAATTTGTGGGGTGCGTTGATGAACGCACCCTACCAGTCATCTCAACTCTGAAGGAATTTTTCATGTCATTTCCCCATTATTTGTGGTTGAATACTAGTTCTAGTTTGCGCTGTTTTGAACAGCCTTTGTTAAATTATTTATCTAAACGAGTTTCAATCGCTCGTTGGGAATATTCGCAAACTCAAGACGAAGCTAGTTCGCTCGATATTGCCATAGAATTGTTAAACGACTATTTACAAAAGACAACCCATCCCGTTCACTTAATTGGACATAGCACGAGTGGCTTATTAGGATTCTTGTATGCACGTCAATATCCTGAAAAGATTGCTTCTTTGACTCTTTTAGGTGTAGGTGCAGATGTTGCTATTGATTGGCAGGTTCACTATTACACTCACTTACAAGCTCTAAATCGGAAAAAAGTTTTATCTACAATGGCTTATAATTTATTTGGGTGTTATGACGATCGCACAATTGAGGGATTAGTAAAGATTTTAGAAAAAGATCTCGATAGTTCGCTTTCACCCCATTCTCTTTGGCAAAAAGCTAATTTCCCTCACAATGGCGTGTCAGTACCATTAATGGTTTGTGGAAGTCTAGACGATCCAATTGTAGAAGCTACCGAACTCCGTAAATGGCAACCTTTATTCAAAGCAAGCGATCGCTTCCACCTTCATCCTGACGGCGGACACTTTTTTCACTTCTTTCAATCGCAACAAGTAGGAAAACATATTCTTAGCTTCTGGCAATCTTTAAGTTTATTAAATCAGCTAAAGGTAGTAGTTAATCCAGGATAAGTCAAAAGTTAAAAGTATTTGACTCACCACTCACCACTCACCACTCACCACGTCGAAAATCCGATGTGCCATTTCTAACTTAGTCCCAGAGGCGATCGCAATTCGATCGCCTGCTTTGTTTAAAAAAATCGCTTGATTGTTGTCGCTGCCAAATCCACTATCGGGTAGATCGATCGGATTGGCAACGATCGCATCTAATTTTTTGCGGTGTAATTTTTCCAAGGCTGGAGTGACTATATCTCCCGTTTGGGCAGCAAAGCCAATTAAAATTTGTTGAGGCTGTTTGCAATGTCCTAACTGGGCGAGAATATCTGTCACGGGTGCGAGAGGCAAACTTTCGGGTAGCGATCGCTTGGGTAACTTTTCGCGACTATAGTTTGCAGGTTTCACATCTGCTACAGCCGCCGCCATCACTGTAATATCAGCAGTAGGAAAGCACTCTAACATAGCCTTCTCCATTTCTGCCGCACTGACAACAGGTAGCGATCGCACTCCTGACGGTATTTCTGCGTTGACAATACCATGTACTAGAGTTACATCTGCCCCCCGATGGAAAGCTGCTTGTGCCAAAGCAATGCCCATTTTGCCCGTGGCGGGATTACCAATAAACCGCACCGGATCGAGATATTCTCGCGTTCCACCCGCGCTAATTAGAACTCGTTTCCCTAGCAAGTCTCGCTTGCCAGACGTACATAAAAAAGACTGAATATGAGTCACAATTTCTGCTGGTTCCGCCATTCGCCCCGCACCAACCCGATCGCAGGCTAGTAACCCATATCCTGTAGACATTCCATAAAATCGCTTATCTGTCAATAATTGCTGCCAGTTGCGCTGTACTGCGACTTGTTGCCACATCTCCGTATTCATGGCTGGGGCTAGTAATATGGGGCAAGTAGAAGCTAATACTGTATTTGTTAGCAAGTTGTCAGCCATACCATAGGCTAATTTCGCCAGCGTATTTGCTGTCAGGGGTGCAATTAGCATAATTTCCGCCCACTCCCCCAAAGCGATGTGTAAAGGACGCTGATGGGTAGGTTGCCAAAAGTCCGCATCAGTATAAGCTGGATGGCGAGATAAAGTTGATACCGTCAGTGGAGTAATAAATTGTCGAGCAGAATCGGTTAGGATAACTCTTACTTCTAATCCAGATTTAAACAGCGTAGAAATAACTTCGCAAACCTTATAAGCCGCAATCCCTCCGCCAATTCCAACCAACACTCGCCGAGGCGACTTTAGATTCATCTCAACTTACGACTCCTGTACGGGCGGATTTAACCGCACAATTTACATGCGATCGCCTCGGTTTTGCAAAAAATCCGCCCCTACCATTAATTCCGGATTCCGAATTCCGAATTCTTCACGATTCGTCGTATGGTTCCAAATCGAGAAGATGAATATATGGTTCCACTAATTCTGGACGTTGAAAAGCGATCGCCCTGAGTAAATGCCAATCCTGCAAGCCGTCAAAAACATGCGTGTAGTTGTCTTGTTCTAAACGAGTTGCCAGTTCTGACACGTCTATTGCTGACATAGCAGCAATATTTTGCCGAGAAATACTTGAAGTCTTCATCATGCTGCGATCCTCCCCAGAATCAGTGACCAGTTACCAGTTACCAGTTACCAGTTACCAGATAATTCCAAATTCCGAATTCCGAATTCCGAATTCTTTTCTAGCCCCCTCTATATACTACTCACTTTATCAAGAGTGAATCTCCGCAAGTTAACGGATTGCGATCGTAATTTTAATACTTGTTAAGTAATTTCTTTTTGGTGCGTGGTAGTTGGTAGTTGGACGCACTCACAACTCACGACTCACTCTCCACTAAGATCGGAGACAAACTGCTGAATCAGTGGTAGTACTTCTGGGCGAATTTCGTGTCCCATGTCAAATTCTTGGTACTGCACGGCAACCCCCAAGGCAATTAAATTATCTCTAGCGTATTGGGCTGCTTTGAGTGGTACAACGGTGTCTTGCTTACCATGCACAATGAGTACTGGCGGGACTTCATCTAAGGATTGGGACAGAGGATGCATATACCCGCTTAAGGCAATTAAACCCGCCAGAGGTAAGCCTAATCCTACATCCAAAGTCATTGCTGCGCCCTGAGAAAATCCACTTAAGATCGTTCTTGACAGGGGTACGCCAGTAGAAGCTTCAAGGGAAAGCAGCCAATCTTTCAAAATCTGCCTACTCTCATGGATGCCTTGATACTCTTGGCTAGAAAGGTCGTACCACATCCTACCTACAGAAGTATAAGGATGAGGAAAAGGGGCGTTGGGAAATAAAAATTGATATTTGTTTAAGTTTAATAAAGGTACGAGAGAGGCTAAATCTTTAGCATTTGCCCCCCAGCCGTGCAGTACCACAACCAATCCTGCTGGTTTCGTCCCCGATGTTGGCGCAACTGCGATCGCTTCTAAACTCAAAGCTTTACTCCCACCGTTCAGCTTTCTTAATATATCTTAAATGAGGGAGTAGGGAGCAGGGAGCAGGGAGCACAGGGAGCACAGGGAGGGACAAGGGAGACAAGGGAGCAACTCTACCCATTACCAACTACCAATTACCAACTACCAACTACCAGATTAAGATCGGAGTAATTAATTTTTCTTATCCTAATTGATGAAACGACTGCGCCCGATCGCCATTATTGCTGGCATTGCTATTGCCTTGGGGTTAGTTCTGTGGTTGGTGAGTTCTGTGGCACAGATTGCCGAGGTATGCAGATATTCGCCGCTACTGTGCAATTTCCTCATTGCCTTAATTATTGGGTTGATGTTGGCGTTGATTGGGGCAATTGTCTACTACATACTCGTCATTCAAAGGGGAGAAAGGCGATCGCAACGGAGAAAACAGCAACGACAGGCGCAACAAACGCAGATCCCACCGCAAAAGACGGAAGCTGCTGCCGAAAATCTCTCAGCAGTAAAACAGCAAGTTACCCAAATTCAAGATGAGGTGACGCGACAAGCTTTAATCGAGCGATCGCAAGAAATTGAAGCAAATCTAGCGCGGGGAAATCTTCAAGTTGTCGTCTTCGGTACGGGTTCGGCTGGTAAAACTTCGCTGGTAAATGCCATTTTCGGGCGCATTGTCGGACAAATTGCTGCACCGATGGGAACGACGACGGTAGGACAAACCTATACTTTGCGCTTAAAAGGTTTAGAACGCAAAATTTTGATTACCGATACTCCAGGGATTCAAGAGGCGGGCGTGGCGGGAACGGAACGAGAACAGGTAGCCCGTCAGTTAGCAACTGAGGCAAATTTACTGTTATTCGTGGTTGATAACGATCTGCGGCAATCGGAATACGTACCTTTACGGGCGTTGATTGAAATTGGTAAGCGATCGCTCCTCGTTCTCAACAAAACAGATTTGTATGCGGATGAGGACAAAGAACAAATTCTTGCCCGGTTGCGCGAACGGGTTAAAGATTTAATTGCAGCCAACGATGTTGTGGCGATCGCGGCTAACCCTCAACCCGTGACATTGCCAGAAGGGGAAATCTTTCAGCCAGATATTGAAGTCACTCCCTTACTACGTCGCATGGCGGCGATTTTGCGGCAAGAGGGAGAAGAATTGATTGCCGATAATATTCTCCTACAGTCTCATCGTCTGGGGGAAGAAGCACGTCAGCTGATCGATAGCCAACAGCGACAACAAGCCGAGAAAGTTGTCGAAAGATATCAATGGATCGTGGCGGGTGTGGTGTTGGTTACGCCGATACCAGTAGCCGACTTACTCGCAACTGCGGCTGTTAATGCCCAAATGGTGGTAGAAATTGGCAGCGTTTACGGTTGTGAGTTAAATATCGAACGGGGAAAAGAACTAGCTTTATCTTTGGGTAAAATTTTGGCAAGTTTGGGAATTGTAAAAGGGGCATTTCAGTTGCTCAGTGCTGCTTTACAACTCACTGTACCGACTTTTCTGATTGGCAGGGCAATTCAAGCCGTGACTGCGGCTTATTTAACTCGGATTGCTGGCAGAAGTTTCATTGAATATTTCCGCCGCGATCGCGATTGGGGTGATGGCGGAATTGCTGAAGTCGTACAGCAACAGTTTCAATTAAGTCGCCGCGATGAATTTATTCGCGAGTTCGTTCAGCAGGCGATCGCGCGGGTGATTCAACCTTTAACGAGTCGATCTCAAGTTACAGAAAATGAGGAAGAGTGGCAATGAGAACTCATTAAGTGCCTAACTCCTTTAATTTTTGTTGAGTTATTTTACCAATCTCGAATTTCCCCTTCAAGATCTTGCGGTAAGACTTAGATTAAGCTATGTCTTTTGTCGTCATTCGTCACTTGCGACTTAACCAATGACTAATGACCAATGACTAATGACCAATGACGTTCTTTTAGGTCAAGCATGAATGCTGCTGAAATTTTTGAAGGAATTGCGCTGTTAATTGAGCTGGCACAGAGAGGAGAAATCGATCCTTGGGATGTCAGAGTCATTGAAGCGATCGATCGCTACTTGAATGCGTTGCTAGCTGCCCAAGAAATAACACCAGGCTCGTACGAATCAAATTTATCTCAATCGGGACAGGCTTTTTTACTGGCATCGCTGCTAGTCTTATTTAAAGCTAATACTCTTACCGGACTAGACTCTCCCCCTGACGAGTTAGAACTGGATACAGAAGAGTTATTGCTGGTAGGGGAAGGGGAGTTTGCTACGCGGTTACGTTTGCCTCTAGAACAGCAATTACATCGTCGTCCGGTTGCCGTACCTCCCCAAAAACGCCCTGTAACCCTCCAAGATTTGATCGAGCATTTGCAGCTAATTGCGACTCAGTTGCAGTCTGAAGGCAATCTGACAGCCAAAACTAGCCGCAGCCGCCGTTCTGTATCTCAGTCACGCGCAGATGCTCGCAAGCCCTTAGAACTAGCTCACCAGGAAAATCTGACTCAAGTAGCGCGAGAACTGGAAGAGTTTTTATCTCGCTACTCGGCACAATTTTTTACTTTAGAACAAAATTGGCTAAATTTAGAACAGTTAGTAGATTTATGGACGCAAACGAAACAAGTCGCCACATCTATTGCAGCTACTATGTCTCATAGCGAATTACTGAGCGATCGCGGTTGCCACTCATCGCAAAAACACGAAAAAGTCAGCGTCTTTTGGGCGTTGCTGCTACTCTCAGCCCAATCTAAGGTGGAATTATCGCAAGAAGAGTTTTATCAAGAAATTAAAATTAGGACTTTGGGCGGTTCCGAACCATTGGCGATCGGCGATACTGACTCCAAAACCACTGTATGTTCTGTTTAAAAGGGGGGCAATCGCGCTTGGCAAAAAGTATTTAGTATGATCTACTGGGCAGGCAACTACGCTGTGTAGTTTTCGGGATGATTTCGGTAGAGAATTAAACGAGGATCGAAAATGCAATCAAACGATCGCATTTGTTTTTAATCAAGAGTAGATTTTGCATCAATCGCTTACAGTTTGTCTCATGTTGAGGAGTAGCTTCTAATGAAAGCCATGATTCTGGCAGCGGGTAAGGGTACGAGAGTCCGCCCCATTACCTACACCATCCCCAAACCGCTCATTCCCATCCTGCAAAAGCCAGTGATGGAGTTTCTCCTTGAACTATTGCGCCAACACGGTTTTGACCAAATCATGGTCAACGTCAGCCACCTAGCTAACGAAATCGAAAACTACTTCCGCGACGGACAGCGCTTTGGCGTACAGCTTGCTTATTCCTTTGAAGGAAAAATTGTCGATGGCGTTCTCGTTGGAGAAGCGGTAGGATCTGCGGGAGGAATGCGGCGAATTCAGGACTTCACGCCGTTTTTTGACGATACCTTTGTTGTACTGTGCGGCGACGCGCTAATTGACTTAGACTTAACGGCAGCAGTGAAATGGCATAGAGAGAAAGGCTCTATTGCTACAGTCATCATGAAATCCGTTCCCCGCGAAGAAGTCCCTAGTTACGGGATCGTGGTGACAGATGAAGACGGACGAGTCAGAACCTTCCAAGAAAAGCCAAAAGTTGAAGAAGCTCTGAGTACTAACATTAGTACGGGAATTTATATATTTGAGCCAGAAATATTTAATTACATTCCACCTGGAGAAAATTTTGATATTGGTAGTCAGCTATTTCCCAAACTTGTAGAAAAAAATGCACCTTTTTATGGCTTGGTGATGGATTTTGAATGGGTGGATATCGGTAAGGTTCCCGATTACTGGCAAGCCATTCGCGGCGTACTCCAAGGTGAAATTAAAAACGTCCAAATTCCAGGACATGAAGTTCGTCCTGGGATTTACACTGGTCTGAGCGTTGCTGTCAACTGGGACAAAGTAGATATTACGGGTCCCGTGTATATCGGTGGAATGACGCGGATTGAAGATGGTGCGAAAATAGTTGGTCCTACCATGATCGGTCCCAACTGCTATATCTGTGGCGGCGCTACAGTTGACAATAGCGTCATTTTCGAGTACTCGCGTTTAGGTCCGGGAGTCCGCCTCGTAGATAAGCTCGTCTACGGGCGCTATTGCGTCGATAAAACGGGAGCCATGATTGATGTCCAAGCTGCTGCCTTAGACTGGTTGATTACGGATACCCGCGTCGAAACGCCATCCCAGCCTGCAATTGAAAGACAGGCGATCGCTGAACTACTAGGAATTGAGGCTAGTTAATAATGCATGTAGGGGCGCACAGCTGTGCGCCCCTACAGATGTTTCACCCCTACAACTTACGTTGGCGAAGACAAATACGTATATCGGCTGAGACTCTGTTCGTAGGTTTGGAGGAGACGCTGGGATTCTTGCAAGGTAATTTGTTTTTCCAGCATGGCTTGTTCGCTGCGCTGGCGGATACTTTCTACCAGATCTTCAGCGTCGTACTGTACGTATCCCAAAACTTCGGTCATGGTGTCGCCTTTAACAACATGTTCGATCTGATAGCCTTTGGGCGTTAGTTGAATGTGGACGGCGTTAGTATCTCCAAACAAGTTATGTAAATTACCCATGATCTCTTGATACGCACCATTGAGGAACATGCCCAGATAGTAGGGTTCTCCTGGTTTGTAGGAATGCATTTCTAGCACGGACTTCACATCTCGCAAGTCGATAAAGCGATCGATCTTGCCGTCACTATCGCAGGTCAAATCTGCTAAAATGCCTCGGCGATCGGGTTCTTCGTCTAAACGGTGGATCGGCATGATCGGGAAAAGCTGATCGATCGCCCAGCAATCCGGCGCTGATTGGAATACGGAAAGATTGACGTAGTAGATGGAAGCCATGATCTTTTCTAACTCTTCCAAATCGTCGGGTACGTATTCCTCGTGGCGGGTTATAGCCATTAGCTTCTCGCAGCAAGCCCAGTAAATCCGCTCTACCCTAGCTCTTTCTGTCAGGCGCATAATTCCCAAGTTAAAGCGGCTGATGGCTTCATCTTTAAACTGCACCGCATCGTGATACGCCTCTTGATAATTTTCGTTAGTAATCGATTGGTAAGTTTCCCAAAGGTGGTGGACGATTGGCGGTTCGTCCTCCTTGGGTGGTTCTGGCGTACCGAAAGGAACATCGGAAGTACTGACGACATCAAAGATCAAAACCGACTGATGGGAAGCAACCGCTCGTCCGCTTTCACTGATCAGGGTCGGAACTGAAACTTGCCGTTCCGCACAGGCATATTTCAACTCTGCCACGATGTCATTGGCATAGTTTTGCATGTTGTAGTTTTTGGAGGCGTAGAAGTTAGTTTGGGAGCCGTCGTAGTCTACACCCAAGCCGCCACCTACATCCAAATACTTCATGTTTGCTCCCAGCATCGCCAACTCTACATAAATCCGGCTGGCTTCTTGAATCGCGTCTTTGATGACATTAATCGCGGAGATTTGGGAACCGATATGGAAGTGGAGTAATTGCAGCGAACCGAGGAGATTGGCGGCGCGTAACTTTTCTACCGCTTGAATGATTTCGGGGATAGTCAAACCAAATTTAGCGCGATCGCCTGTAGAAGTTCCCCAGCGTCCCATTCCTTGGGTACTAAGTTTTGCCCGCACGCCCAAAATAGGCTGAATTCCCAACTGGCGACTTGCTTCAATTGCCAAATCGACTTCTTCAACTTGCTCTAGGACGACGATTGGTGTTTGTCCTAAACGGCTGGCTAGCATGGCAATTTCGATATATTCCTTATCCTTGTAGCCATTACAAACAATCAGCGCCCCCGGAGTATCTAGCAACGCCAAAGCAATCATTAACTCTGGTTTAGAGCCAGCTTCCAAGCCGAACTGGTGCGGTTTGCCAAATCGCACCAAATCTTCAATTAGGTGGCGTTGTTGGTTGCATTTGACCGGAAATACGCCACGATAGACACCAGGATAGTTGTAACGGGCGATCGCCTTGGCAAAACAAGCATTCAACCGCTCGATCCGGTCTTCTAAAATATCGGAAAAGCGAATTAACAGAGGTAGTCCCAAATTTCGCTGTTTTAAAGCATTAACCAACTCGTACAAATCCAACGACCCACCGCGATCGCCTTTGGGAGAAACTGTAATATGACCAGCGGCATTAATCGAAAAATATGGTTCGCCCCACCCTTGAATCCGGTAGAGCGCTTCGCTGTCTTCAATCGTCCACGAACGCGATAACTTACCTGGAGCAACGTTCAACGTCTTCTGCTTGCCGTTTTTTAGCTCGGTTTTGGTTTCTGCAACCGTTGCTGGCTCCATTTCTTCTACAGTTGGATCTGCTCCCATCTCTATTCTCACCTCGTCTTTCTAACCTCTGTACAGCCCCACGCATAGCCAGTGTAACTTATTCAAATTAAGGTCATTGGTAAGTCGTAAGTTGTAAGTCGTAAGTCGTAAGTCGTAAGTTGTAAGTCGTAAGTAACTAATAACTGATAACTGTTCGCCGATTTAAGATAATCTAATTTTGATATTTGTTACTTGTCACTAGTCATTGGTGGGTTGCAAATGAGTAATGACCAATGACAACTTGAAGGGAGATAGCTGTGGAACGCACATTTTTAGCAATTAAGCCCGATGGCGTACAACGAAGTTTAGTCGGTGAAATTATTCGTCGTTTTGAAGCTAAAGGCTTTACCCTGGTTGGGATGAAGTTTATGAAAGTTAGCCGCGAACTTGCCGAACAGCATTATGGCGTTCACCGAGAAAGACCTTTTTTCCAAGGTTTAGTCGAGTTTATCACCTCTGGTCCGGTTGTGGCGATGGTTTGGGAAGGCGATGGAGTTATTGCTTCAGCGCGGAAGATGATCGGTGCTACTAACCCCCTAACAGCAGAACCAGGAACAATTCGGGGCGACTATGGCGTTAACATTGGGCGTAACATCATTCATGGTTCCGATGCACCGGAGACCGCCCAACAGGAAGTTAGCCTCTGGTTTAAGGAAGAAGAACTAGCGAGTTGGGAACCTAGCTTGACTCCGTGGATTAAGGAGTAGGGAGTTGTAGAGACGTTACATGTAACGTCTCTACAACCGATTCTCTACTTCGGTACTTCAGCCTTTTCTTTATTTTCTGTGGGTACGATCGCTTCAGGAGAGTCCTCAACATTGCGCTTGGAAAAGCCCCAGAGAAATAACAGCGCGATCGCGGTTATCATTAACCATTCTGGGGGTACTAGAGCGTCGTTAGCTACCCGCAGCATCAACCGCAATCCTACCAAGGCGACGGTAACGTATCCGGCATCTTCTAAATGGGTGAATTCATCTAACCAGCGGATGAATAAGCCTGCCATAAATCGCAGAGTGATAATACCAACAGTAGCCCCCGTCAGTACCAGCCAGCGTTCTTGAGAAACTGCGATCGCTGTAGTGACGCTATCGAGAGAAAATGCTAAATCTGTGAAGGCAATGATGGGGATAGCTTGCCAAAGCGCTTGAAATCGAGGTCCGTGGTGCAGGTGGTCTTCGTCTTCTGCTGAGGTAAAGTGTTGAAATACTAGCCACAGTAGATAAAGCGCACCTAATAGCTCGAACTGCCAGTATTGCTGTACCCAAGTTGCTGTCAAGATTAAGGCAATCCGCAGCACGAAGGCAACTACTAAGCCGAGATTGAGCGCTTGACGTTCGAGTTTTTTATTTTCCAGTCCTTGAGCGATCGCCGCGAGGGCGATCGCATTATCTGCCGAAAGTACCGCCTCTAAAAAGATCAATATGGTTAAGACTGCGGCAGTTTCAATGCTGGCGTGATACGGGGAATTTAGTATTTCGTCTATCATTAACAGTTTTTAAACCTGAAGACCCTACAGATACAGCTTGTCAAAATATGACTCTTCCATTCAGCTTAACCTGTTGAGCGGGAGAGAGGGAGAGTAGGCTAGGCGTTGCGATCGCCTGAAATCGCGTTCTCATCAGGATAATTTACAGCAAGCTTTGTTCTATCTGCAACTTTCACGATCGCAAATAGTGATGGAGCTATCTGACTACAATTGTCGAATACGGGTAGTTGCCCATCTTAACGAAAATCAAAACAATTTCGGGCAAATCTGCATTCAGAATGGTTTTTAGTAGCAATAACGATTACAGCGATCGCTATGTCACAAATCACGATTGAATCAATTCTGCAAGAAAAGCGTTTATTCCAACCTCCGGCAGAATTTTCTCAAAAAGCTCACATCAAAAGTTTCGACGAATATGAAGAACTCTATAACAAAGCCAAAGCCAATCCACAGCAATTTTGGGCAGAACTAGCGGAAAAAGAATTGCATTGGTTCCAAAAATGGGACACAGTGTTAGATTGGCAACCGCCGTTTGCGAAATGGTTTGTCGGTGGCAAAATAAATATTTCTTACAATTGCCTCGATCGCCACCTTACCACTTGGCGTAAGAACAAAGCTGCTTTGATCTGGGAAGGCGAACCAGGCGATTCTCGCACCCTCACCTACGCGCAACTACATCGGGAAGTCTGTAAATTTGCCAATGTTCTCAAACAGTTGGGGGTAAAAAAAGGCGATCTTGTCGGGATCTATATGCCAATGATCCCCGAAGCCGCGATCGCCATGTTAGCCTGTGCCAGAATTGGCGCACCTCACAGCGTCGTCTTTGGTGGTTTCAGCGCCGAAGCCTTGCGCGATCGCCTGAATGACGCTCAAGCTAAGTTAGTCGTCACAGCCGATGGCGGTTGGCGTAAAGATGCGATCGTTCCCCTTAAAGATCAAGTTGATAAAGCTTTAGCCGACAATGCCGTCCCCACAGTCGAAAACGTCCTCGTTGTCAAGCGTACCGAACAACAAGTTCACATGGAAGCAGGGCGCGATCGTTGGTGGCACGATCTAGAAAAAGGCGTATCGGCAGATTGTCCCGCCGAACCGATGGACAGCGAAGATATGCTGTTTGTCCTCTACACTTCTGGTAGTACGGGTAAACCCAAGGGTGTCGTCCATACAACCGCAGGTTACAATCTCTACACCCACATGACAACCAAATGGATTTTTGACCTACAAGATACTGATGTCTACTGGTGTACGGCTGATGTAGGTTGGATTACCGGACATAGTTACATCGTCTACGGTCCCTTGTCCAACGGTGCAACTACGCTAATGTATGAAGGTGCGCCGCGTCCCTCCAATCCTGGGTGTATGTGGGACGTAATTGAAAAATACGGCGTGAATATTTTCTACACCGCACCTACAGCGATTCGCGCCTTTATTAGAATGGGCGAAGACTTGCCCAAAGCCAGAAATCTTTCTTCCCTACGCTTGCTGGGAACGGTAGGCGAACCGATCAATCCTGAAGCTTGGATGTGGTATCAGCGAGTTATTGGCGGCGATCGCTGTCCGATTGTCGATACTTGGTGGCAAACGGAAACTGGGGGTATCATGATTACACCCTTACCAGGGGCAATTCCTACCAAACCTGGTTCGGCAACTCGTCCTTTCCCTGGCATCTTAGCTGATGTCGTAGATTTAGAAGGCAACTCCGTTGGCGATTATAACGGTGGCTATTTAGTCGTGCGTCACCCTTGGCCTGGAATGATGCGGACAGTCTACAACGATCCCGATCGCTTCCGCCGCACCTATTGGGAACACATCCCCCCCAAAGATGGACAGTACATCTATTTTGCTGGAGACGGGGCGAGACGGGATGAAAATGGTTATTACTGGGTGATGGGTCGCGTCGATGACGTAATTAACGTAGCCGGACACCGTTTGGGGACGATGGAAGTTGAATCAGCCTTGGTGTCTCATCCAGCGGTAGCTGAAGCCGCCGTCGTGAGTAAGCCAGATGAGGTGAAAGGAGAAGAAATCGTTGCCTTTGTCACCCTAGAAGGGACGATAACACCCAGTGAGGCGTTGAACAAAGAACTCAAACAGCACGTCGTCAGTGAAATTGGGGCGATCGCCCGTCCTGGCGAAATTCGCTTTACCGACGCTTTACCCAAAACCCGTTCGGGGAAAATTATGCGGCGGTTACTCCGTTCTCTAGCCGCAGGTGAAGAAGTTTCTGGGGATACTTCTACTCTCGAAGATCGCAGCGTGTTGGATAAGTTAAGGGAAGGCGCTTAGGAAAGTACGGGCGGGTTTGAAAACCCGCTCCTACGACTCCTGCATCAACTAAACATCCTCTGATCGAGGCTTTTCGGATCGCGGCTAGAGACAAAATTCTCTAAATTTTCGTCTGATTCCAGGCGACCTTCGACTAAGTTGATAATGCGATCGGCTACATCTAAAATACTATTGTCGTGGGTGACAATTAAAATCGTACATCCCTGCTCTTTTGCCAGTTGTTGCATTAATGTCACGACTTCGCGCCCCGATTTTTTATCTAAGGCAGCAGTGGGTTCGTCTGCTAAAATTAGTTGCGGTTGATTGACTAAAGCACGGGCGATCGCGACTCTTTGTTTTTGTCCTCCCGATAGGGCATTGGGTTTATAATCGACGCGGTTAGCTAAACCCAATTGACTCAACATCTCTACTGCTAATTTGCGCTTTTCTCGCCAGTTATTTGTCAATTCCACAGCCATTTCTACATTTTGCGAAGCAGTCAGAGATTCAAATAGATTGTGTGCTTGGAAGATAAAGCCAATATTCCGTCGTATTTCTACCAATTGAGATTTGTTGAGTCCGACTAATTCTTTTTCTAATACTAATAAATTCCCTTCATGAGCCGATCGCAAAGCTCCAATTAAACTCAAAAGCGTTGTTTTGCCCGAACCCGATGGACCAGTCATAATCACGATTTGTCCCTTGGGTAGATCGAGATTGATGTCGGACAATACCTGAGTACGTAAATCGCCCTGCCCAAAATAATAATTGAGCTGGCGAATTTGCACGGCAGTTGCTACAACAGTAGTCACGAACCAAAGACCTCCGCCGGATCTGTCGCTTGAACTTTACGCACGGCGATCGCGCCCGAAATCAAACACATAATAAAGGTAGCAATCAGAATATTAATTGCTCGTTCCCAAGTCATTTGCATTAACAAACCTGTAGAACTAGCTGTTAAACTATACAGTCCCAAACTGATAAAAAATCCTGGGACAAAGCCAAAAAACACGAGAATCACCGATTCTTGCAACACAATTCCTAGCAGGTGAAAATTAGAATAACCGATCGCTTTGAGCGTGGCATATTCTGCCCAATGTTCTGCTACATCCGTATACAAAATTTGATAAACCAAAATAATCCCAACGAAAAACCCCATCGTTGTTAGCAGCGAAAACACAAAGCCAATTGCTGTATTTTCTTGCCAGTAGCTTAATTCTTTTTGCACGAACTCGGCTTTCGTCCACACGGCGACATCTTGCGGTAGTTGCTGGCGCAGTGCAGATGCGATCGCATCCACATCGGCATTTTCCGCCACTTTCAATAGTCCGATATCGACAGTATTGAGCGTGCGGCTGTCTTCCTCTGGAGCCAAGTTAGCAAAATAGCGCAAAAAATTTTGGTCGCTAATAACAACATTGCCATTTCCAGAAGCAAAGTCCGTTCCCAAACTAAAAGTACCCACCAACCGAATTTGCTGTTCTGACAACTCGGTGACTGTACCAATCGCGATCGGTCCCACTTCCGATCGCGATTGGTCGTCAATAAGTGCCGTCCAAGGTAGTTTCAACGCCTCCCGATTTTGTAAAATTCCAGGCAGAGGCAATACAGGGTCATCAGGATTGAAAGCAATGACTCGCAATGGTCTGATGGTTTTCGTTTGAGGATTTTTCCAATCGCCTGTAGTCGTGTAAAAAGGATAGGCAGCAACTACACCTTCAAAAGTCCGTGCTTGATAAAGTCGTCGGCGGGCAAATTGCTCCGGTACGAACATATTGTACTTGAGCCGATTGACAATCAGAATTTCTCCATTGAGCCGTTTTAGCAGTTGTACTTGACTGTCGTACAAAGCATTTTCAAACCCTTGAAAGATAAACATCAACAACACGGCAAAAGACACCCCTGCAACTGCGGTCAGCAAGCGGCGCTTTTCATGAGTCAAATTGAACCAAGCTAAGGGAGTGTGACGAGGGGGAAGCATGACTAACTAAGGGCTAGGGAGTTCGGAATTCGGAATTCGGAATTAAATAATCCCACACTACGCTCTTACCAACTACCAATTACTAACTACCAACTACCACTGATAACTGATTAAAAGACTTCGGCAGGATCGGCGTTGATGACTTTTTGCAAGGAGACCAAGCCGGAGAGGGTACACATGAGGATCGTTAGTAGCAGCACGAGAATAGCGCGTTCGAGTTCCATTGCAATTGGTAGACCTCCACTGGTGGCTCTGAGGGTGAGATCGTATAGACCGAGGGAGATGGCGAAGCCTGGAATGTAACCTAGAAGGGCAAGAATAATTGCTTCTTGAATGACGATCGCGCATAAAACTCGGCTGCGATAACCCATTGCTTTGAGGGTGGCGTATTGCCGTAAGTGGCTGGAAACATCGGTATAGAGAATTTGATAGACGATGACGACACCGACAATACAGGAGACAATCACCCCCATACCAAAAATAAAGCCAGTCGAAGTTGCGCCAATCCAGTAGGCGCGATCGCGATCGATGATTTCTGCTTTCGTAATGACTTCTACATCTTTGGGCAAAATTTGCCGTAATTCCTTGACAACTGCATCAATATCTGAATTCGACCGCAGTTTCACCAGTCCTAAACTGACGCGGTTGAGCGGAAAGGGATCGAAATAGCGGCGAAAGTTTTGATCGCTCATAATTAACGTTCCATCAGCAGCAAATCCGCCGCCGAAGGTGTATTGACCGCCAATTGTGACTTTTCTACCAATTCCTCTCGATCTCGCTTCGGTTGTCGTGCCAATTGTTTGCATTCCGTATTCGGGACGGGAAAGGCGATCGTACAAGACGGTATCTGGACGTAGAAGCGCAGCTCGATTTGCAGGGGAGTCTAATTCGGGAATTAAAAATACAGGATCGTTGGGGTTGATTCCGAAGGCAAATATTGCCCGACTCAGGCGAGTTTCGGGGTTGCGCCATTGGAGATAACCTAAATAAAGTGGCATAGCTCTCTCTACGCCGTTAGCTCCTCGTGCTTGATAGATCCGCTCGATTGCAAAGGGTTTGGTACTGCTGATTTCTAAAGCTAAAGGCGATCGCAGATAGATATCAGCATTAATTTGCTCGTACATTTGGCTGGCAGATTTTGCCAGAGAACCCAAAAAACCCAAGTTCATAAATACGAGAATGACCGCAAAAGCAACTCCGGCGATCGCGACAACTAACCGCGTCTTTTCGTGTACCAAATTCAACCAGGCGATCGGAGTTCTCATTTCACGTCTAAGCAAGTCAAAAGTTAAAAGTCAAAATATTTAAGTCAGATTTTGCTGTTGGACTAACACAAAAGAGAACCAAACTAGCCTCCCTTGTTAAGGGGGGTTGGGGGGATCGGCGATTTCACATCAATTTTCACGTCTACCTGTAAATTGGTTAGAGCTGCTACTGTTTGGCGATCGTCCAAAAGTACTCTCACTTCTACCACCCGTGCATCGGCATTGGCAGCCGGATCGTCATCGAGAACGTTATTTTTAAAAATCTGCCAGCCAATTTCCGAGACTTTTCCAGTTATTGGTTTAGCAAAAGCACCATTACGACTAGTAATAGTCGCCTTCTGCCCGACTTTTACCAACCCCACATCAGATTCATACACCTCAGCCACGGCATACATCCGGCGCGTATCTCCCATTTCCACAATTCCATCGTCGGCGATCGCCTCCCCAGGATAGGCAAAAACCCGTAGAATTCTCCCAGTTCTGGGAGCGCGAATAATTGTCCGCTGCAACCGTGCTTCGGCTAATTCCAGATTTTGTGCTGCCGATCGCGCT
Source organism: Chroococcidiopsis sp. [FACHB-1243] (assembly GCF_014696895.1). Taxonomy (NCBI): domain Bacteria; kingdom Bacillati; phylum Cyanobacteriota; class Cyanophyceae; order Chroococcidiopsidales; family Chroococcidiopsidaceae; genus Chroococcidiopsis; species Chroococcidiopsis sp. [FACHB-1243]. Next base: position 51,582 of record NZ_JACJQX010000019.1, read on the forward strand.
GCCGCTTGGACTTGCGTTAATGGTAGATTTGCTTGCTCTGACTTCAGTTGAGCCGCTGCATTACCCAAATTCGCTTTCACGGTATTTTCCAACCGAATCAAGGATGCTTTGGCGTTGTTGAGTTGTTCCTGTAAACTGCGCGTCTGACTGACTTGCCGATCTAATTCTTGCTTGGCGATCGCTCCCTCTTGATAAAGGTTTTGGTTGCGTTGTAAGTCAGTTTGTGCTAATGCTAACTCTGCTTCTATCTGCCTAACAGTTGCTCTTTGCGCCTCTACCTCAAAAGTTCCGGGGCGATCGACCTGTTGAATTCGCGTTTGAGCTTCTTGGATTTGGGCTTGAGCGTATGCAGTTGATGCTTTTAACCTCTCCTGCGCTTCAGCTAATTGACTAGCAGCATAATTTCTTTCCGCCAGCCTCTCATCGTAACTTTCTAAATAAGCAATAATTGCCCCTACCTTGACAAAGTCGCCGCGTGAGACTAATAATTTGCCAATTCGTTCGCCATTAGGACCACTGACGCGAATTGCTTCCCCTTCCGGTTCTAGTCGTCCGAGTGCAACAACTGTTACCTTTTGAGGTAGAGGTGCAGGAGTCTGAGATGCTGTTGGTTTAGCTCGGTCAGAATTTCTTAACTGAGTAACTCCGACACCAATTAAACCGATCGCGATCGCCCCCGCAGTCACACCTATAATCCAACCCCGTCTGGGCTTTAACTCCTTGAAAATCATAATCTCGACATCCGCCGATGTAATTTGTTTTAGCGTTCCCTCTTTACTACCTCAACAGTGACAACAACCTCTCTTATCGAGCTAATCGTCATGCTACTACCGGAATACTTCGTAGTCCATTATTTCTAGCTCGTAGTTTATAATTTGTCATTTCTCATTAGTGAGTAGTTGGTAATGGGTAATGGATAGTTGGTAGTTGGTAGTTACTCCTCTGCCCCTCTGCCCCTCTGCCCCTCTGCCCCTCTGCCCCTCTGCCCCCCTGCTCTCTTCCTCCTACTCCCTACTCCCTATTTATGTTCCAAACCACTCGTCGCCGATTAGCACTTTGGTATACAGCCGTTACTGCTATCCTACTGCTCCTATTTGCCAGTGGGATGTATTGGTACGTCCGCAATACCCTGATCGAACGGATTGACGATACCTTAAATCATGTCGTAGAAGTTGTTGGGCGATCGCTGGTCATCGAACCAATTTCCCCAGAAAGCGGACAACGGTTAAATATTGAAGCTTCTTTTCGAGATAATGCCGATACAGTCGATGACGATCGCATCGATTTAGAATGGTTTAGCCCCACTGGGGAACTACTCTGGTCAACCTTTACCGCACCTTTAGATATTCCCCTACATCCCAACCGCACGGGTGAAACCGTTCAAATTAGTCACCATCAAGACAGAGAAAACACCCCCTCATTCCTCACTCCTCATTCCTCGCTCCTCCTCAGACAAGTCACAGAAAGAATTCAAATCGGGCGACAAGTTTTAGGATATCTGCGCGTTAGTCATCCTTGGTTTGAAGTCACTAAACCGAGCCAGCAACTCGCTTTCGATTTAATTTTGGGTATTGGATTGATGCTCGTTTCCGTAGCGTTTTGTGGTTGGTTTCTTTCGGGCAAAGCAATGGAACCCGTCAAAGATTCTTATCAACGTTTGAAACAATTTACTGCTGATGCTTCCCATGAATTGAGAAGCCCGATCGCTTTAATTCAAACTAACGTTCAAGTGGCTTTAGCAGAATTAGATTCAGCTGGGGGACAAGGCGCAGGATCTTTAAAATATGGACAACAATTAAAAGTAGTAGAACGATTAACTAAACGCCTCGGTCGTCTCGTGGATGACTTATTATTTCTAGCACGTCAAGATAGCGGGATCGTTCAGCCACAATTTTCTACCTGTCCCTTAGACGCACTCTTAATGGAAGTCGTAGAAGAACAGCAATTCGCCGCAGCAGAGAAGAAGATCAAAATTTTCCTAGATTTAACTGCACCAACGGAGACAGAAACCGAAGACGATTGGTTTACCCTCCAGGGGGACTGGAATCAACTAGCACGATTATTTACAAACTTGATTGGTAATGCTATACATTACACCCCAGAAGGTGGTGAAATTCGGGTCGAGCTACAACATATCTCTACTAACAAAGAACTTTTTTCCCCGCCCCTTCTGTACGGGCGCACCGCTGCGCGCCCCTACCATTCGCTCCTCTCTTCTCGCCTTCAAGTCAAAGTTAAAGACACTGGTATTGGTATTCCCGAAACTGCTTTACCTCACTTATTCGATCGCTTTTATCGCGTCGATCCTGCTCGTACTCACGCGACAGCATCACAAGCAGTACAAGCATCAACAGGTTCGGGATTGGGTTTAGCAATTGCGGCTGCGATTGTTGCCAACCACCAAGGACAAGTTACTGCCGAAAGTACTCTCGGACAAGGTACGATTTTTACCGTCACTCTACCCGCGAGGGGTGATGCGTAAATCAAGCGTTAGAAAAATTGTAATTTGTATTCTCAGCGTGCATTCGGTATGCGATCGACAAACCACTGGAAAATTTTTCTGATTATCTCCCGACTTCACAGCTTATTCACTTTCTCGTCCTATTTTTGAGACAAGAACAGCTTGGAGGACAAGATTCATGAGCGACCTAGAGCAGAACGTCTTCAACGTACTCCAACGCCATCCTTTCTGTAGTGCGGTATTAGTTGCTTATAAGCTTGAGTTACCCATAGCTAAAGTTCAAGCTACCATGAACCAACTCACAGATCGTGGCATTCTCATTCCACAGTGCAGCAACCATAACTCGTTTCGATAATCTTGTCTCGATCGCATAGCAGCGATCGCTTCCGTATTTTTGCGATCGGTGAAAGTACGTGCAGATAATCTCTTAACTGTGAAAGTCGTAAAAATTTGGCATGACCTCGATCGCTTTTATAATTTTTTCGAGCGAATTTAAGCCATACTTTTTTAAGATCCTGTACCTGTAGCTTATATTTACGAGTTGTGCGGGTCGCCTCATTATTTTTTGTAATTATTCTCGATTTACTTTCTTACTAGATGAAACCCCGTCTAGTGCAAGAAACTCGTAAGAAATTCAAGCTGCTTATCCGAAATTTTACTTAATGTTTATAATCACGGGACAAAATATAAAAGTTCCGTAAATTCCCAATCAATGTGTAGTATAAAAGAAGACCAACCAATATAGGTTAGTTTGCTAAACGTTCGCGTTAATAAATGGTTTTCATCAAATATTAGCGAGATTTTCTGATAGTAAATATCTATATATATCACTGTACGCCCTCATAGAATAAAGTTTATTCAAACTTAAAACTACGAGTGCATTATGAGTAAACAATAAGTGGAAACCCAGAATGGAGACTAAACCCCATCTTCAGAAATTGTTAACTGAGAGCAATAGTCCTCAAAGTCAGGCTCTACCTTTGGCATCTAAAGCACAGCGAGAAGAAGGTGATGAAGGTGGTTTAAACATAGGAAAGCTAATTGCCGCAGTTCAAAGAAGAATGCTTGTAGTTGCGAGTGTAGCAACCACAGTTGCAGCAGCGGCAGTAGTTTATGGTTTACTAAGTAAACCAGTCTATGAAGGCAAGTTTGATTTACTGCTCGAACCTATAACTGCTGAGAATAAACTATCGATATCTCCTCTCAACGAAATCAAAGCTGAACAAAGAACTATTAATGAAACTGAAATTAAGGTATTACAGAGTCCAAAAATCATGACTCCTGTTGCCCAGCAAGTATTAACGCAGTATCCAAATACCGATCTGACCAAGCTCAAGTTTGAACGACTGCCAAATACTAATATTATTTCAGTGACTTACCGAGATCCAAATCCAGAAAAGATTAAATACGTAATGGATCTTCTTTCTAAAGCTTATCTAGTTTATAGCTTAGAAGAGCGTCGGTCTGACGTACGAATGGGACTTCAATTTATCGAGGAACAGTTACCAAAATTACGGCAGCAAGTTGAATCTTTACAAGAAAGACTCCAAACATTTCGGCAAAAATATGACTTAATCGATACTGAAGGACAAGGTAGACAGCTAACCGATCGACTGAATCAAATAACCCTGCAACGGCGCGAAACGCAGACTCAATTAGCCAGAACTCGCGCCCTCTACAATGCGTTGCAGCAGCAATTACAAATGCGATCGCCAGAAGCAGCAGTCGTCACAGCCTTGAGTGAAGCGCCTCGCTATCAAGCATTGTTAAACCAACTGCAACAGATCCAAACCAGGATTGCCGTTACAGCAGCGCAATATCGGGAAGATAGTCCTACAGTTCAGGCACTGCGATCGCAGGAACAAAATTTACTTCCCTTGGTAGAACAGGAAAGAAGAGCCATCTTAGGCAAGAATATACAAGTATCAAGACAGCTGCCAGCCTTTGCCTCTACCAATACTATTCGCCAGCAACAAACACAGCAACTTTTAGAGGCGGCTAACCAGATTCAAACCTTAGAGGCAGAAAATAAAGCGCTGACTCAAGCCGATATTGTATTAAGACAGCAGGTCAAGCAATTTCCCGCCTTGGCACGCCAGAATGACGATCTCGTAGGGCAATTAAAAATTGCTTCCGAAAACTTAAATCAGTTTTTAACTAAGCGCGAAGCATTACGCATCGATTTGGCACAGAAACAAGTACCTTGGCAACTGATCACTCCTCCTACTGACCCTGAAACTTCTTCGTTGAGCCTGAAACGTAATTTAATGTTGGGGGCAGTCATGGGTTTATTGACGGGTATTGCAGTGGCATTGCTGATCGAAAAATTCAGCAATGTGATTCATACGCCTGAAGATGTGAAAGATTTAACCCGATTGCCACTACTTGGAGAAATTCCGCTGAAGAAAGACGCTAGTTCGGTTAAGGCTGGTGTTACCGAACTCGTAAAATCTATCAATCCAATCGCAAAATCGAGCCAACAAAAGCCACAAACTCAACAGCAAACTATGGCTCAGTTTTGGGAATCTTTGCGCTCTTTGTACACGAATATTCGCTTTTTGGGTTTCGATAAGCCGATCCGGTCTTTGGCTGTCATTTCTGCTGCTGCGGAAGAAGGGAAATCTACCGTGGCACTCCATTTAGCTCAAACAGCCGCCATGATGGGGCAGAGAGTGCTACTAGTAGATGCAGATCTACGAAATCCTAACATTCACAAACGCTTGGGTTTAAGTAACACCGTTGGCTTAAGTAATGTAATCGTGAATGACATCAATTTCCAAGATGTGTTGCATCGAGTCAATTGCGAACCAGTCGCAATCAAAAATAGCGATCGCGCCGAATTATCAGTCAGCAAGACATCGTTAGAAGTCGAGAGTTTGTATGTTTTGACAGCCGGACAAATTCCACCCAATCCTGCCCATTTGCTCTCATCTCACAAGATGCAAAGCTTAGCAAAACAATTTGAATCTGCTTTCGATCTGATCGTATACGATACGTCGCCACTCTTAGGACTAGCAGATAGCAATCTCCTCTCTGCCCATATAGATGCGAGTATTTTAGTCGTAGGTATGGGCAAAGCACACCGTTCGGCGCTGGCAAAGGCATTAGAAAGCTTAAAAATTGTCGGTAGCCCTGTCATTGGTGCGGTTGCTAACGGAGTGACAACGACCTACAAGAGCGCCTACTATTAGTGCGCGAAATCAGAAGTCGTTTGATTACAATAAATTTGTAGGGGCGCATAGCTGTGCGCCCCTACATATGTTGTCTGTTGCGTGTTACGGCGATAAATGTCTGATTCGATCGCATCGTCTACTATTGCTGCCATTGCCACTGCGGTAGTACCGCAACAAGGTAGTGTAGGCATTGTCAGGGTCTCGGGAAATGAAGCGATCGCGATCGCTCATCATCTATTTTACGCCCCTGGAAAACAAGCCTGGGAAAGCCACCGCATTCTCTACGGCTACATTCGCCATCCCCAAACACAGCAACTCGTGGATGAGGCGTTATTGCTAATCATGCAGGCTCCACGTTCCTATACCCGAGAGGATGTCGTCGAGTTTCACTGTCATGGTGGAATTATGGCAGTACAGCAGGTATTGCAGTTGTGTTTGGTAGGAGGCGCTAAACTAGCGCAGCCAGGAGAATTTACACTTAGAGCATTTTTAAACGGACGCTTAGACTTAACCCAAGCCGAAAGTATAGCCGATTTGGTCGGGGCGCGATCGCCGCAAGCAGCGCAGACAGCTTTAGCAGGTATACAGGGAAAATTAGCTCACCCAATTCGCCAATTACGAACGAAATGTTTAGATGTCTTAGCAGAAATTGAGGCAAGAATTGACTTTGAGGAGGATCTACCACCATTAGATGAAACACTAGTTCGAGCAGAACTAGCCCAAATTGGGGTAGAAGTCAGCAAAATTCTGGCTACAGCCCATCAAGGCGAATTATTACGCACGGGATTAAAAGTGGCGATTGTCGGTCGTCCGAATGTGGGAAAATCGAGTTTGTTGAATGCTTGGAGTCGTAGCGATCGCGCTATTGTCACCGATTTACCCGGTACGACTCGCGATGTGGTCGAGTCTCAACTCGTCGTGGGAGGAATTCCGATTCAGGTATTAGATACGGCAGGAATTCGCGCCACAGAAGATCGAGTCGAGAAAATGGGAGTCGAGCGATCGCTTTCTAGCGCTCAAGCCGCCGATTTAGTTTTATTGACAATTGATGCGGCGGCGGGATGGACTCAGGCGGATGAGGAAATTTACCTTCAGGTAAAACACCGTCCGTTAATTTTAGTTATTAACAAAATCGATCTGGCGGCGGTTGAAACAGTGAATTATCCAGCCGAAATTAGTCAAGTAGTGACAACGGCTGCTGCTTGCGATCGCGGGATAGATGCTTTAGAGCAAGCAATTTTGGCAAAGGTACGATCGGGAAAGGTAGATTCTGCCAATCTAGATTTAGCAATTAACCAGCGCCAAGCCGCCGCGCTAATCAGAGCGCAAACTTGCTTAGAACAAGTACGAGAGGCGATCGAACAGCAGTTACCCCTCGATTTTTGGACGATTGACTTACGCGGCGCAATTCAAGCACTAGGAGAAATTACTGGAGAAGAAGTCACGGAGTCAGTCCTAGATCGAATTTTCAGTCGATTTTGTATTGGAAAATGAATATAAGAATTCTTCATTTTTGACTTTTAACTTTTAACTTTTGACTTTTTCATCTCGGTCTTCCCAGCGTCGTAATGTAAAGTACGGCTTCGTCAGTCGGAATCCCAAGAACTTCGTTAACGCGATCGTCAAAAAAGCCACCGATACCGCTTACACCTAAGTTGAGACGAATAGCGGCTAAATTCAGTTTTTGTCCTAAATGTCCTGCATCCATGTGTAGGTAGCGATAAACGCGATCGCCATAGCGTGCTACAGCTTTTTTCAGATCTGCGGTGTGAAAGAGGACGGCGGCTGCATCCCGACCGAGTTCTTGTCCTAAGCAGAGGAAGTGCAATTCGCGTCGAAAGTTTTTAAATCGAATTTGCCGCAATTCTTGGGCTTTTGGTGCGTAGTAGTAGCAACCTTCTTCTAAGCCCGTGACTCCAGATACGGCAATAAATGTTTCAATTAAGCTTAAGTCGAAATAGTCTGGATCGCCATCAAATCCTCGATCGACATAATGCTGAGGTTGATAGGTGAAATCCAATAAGACCCTTAACTCATCTATTGTGAGTTCAGCACCAGTATAAGCACGAGTGGAGCGACGTTCGAGTATTGTCGTCTCCAACCCGACTAAATTTATTCCCCAATCTATCGGGTTAGTTCTAGTTGAAACTTTCAGACAAAAAGGAAAGTTATATTTATCTTCTAAATTGGCGACTTCCTGTTGTTCCTGGCTTTTCACTACTGGTGCTTCGTCTATTTGCGTTGCTCGATGGCAGTAAGCCAGTAGTTCGCCATCGGGAATTTCGGGATACTCAACTTGGGTAGCAGATGGTAAAGCCGTGCAACTGAGAGGTAATTGTTGTACTGCCAAATCTATTAATGGAACGACTGCGATCGCTCCTTCTTGTTCTGGGTCAAGATATAATATTTGGTTGACAGATGCATCAATAAATCCACCAACTAAGTAGGGACGGAAGTTAGTCAAAGCACCAGCCAGTTCAATATTACCTAGCAGGTGTCCTGTATCTAAAAATATGCGACGATAGGCGCGATCTTGGTAGCGCCAAGCCGAACGGTAGAATATAGCTGTGGCAATCAATGCAATTTCGCTACTTTCTAGAGCTGGATGTTGAAAACAGGCTGCTTGCAGGTCGCCCCAAACGTCACTTTCCCAAAACTGAGTGAGAGAATGAGTCAGCGGGTGATAGTTGTAAAGTCCGGCTGGAATGAGTGACGTACCGCGAGAAATCAGATAAACTTCGGCTGGATATAACCCACCAGCAGAGGGGGCAGAGCGGAGATAGAGCGGCTGCCCCATCATAGTTGGAACTTTGGCGGTTATCCCGTAGCTATATAGTAAAAAATGAGACAATCGCTGCCACCAAGCAATCCCTGGAATGACTGCTGAAGCCTCTGCCTCTGCTTGTAAGTATGGTTTGAGATCGAAAACCGTACCGATCTTATACTCTTTAAATGGCGACGGTTGCTTCGACCAATCTAACCCCTGACCTTTAGCAGCAATCGTCTCAGGGTCGTATTTCGTGCGTTCGTGGTAGTATTGGGCGATCGATCCGTACTGTTCTGGCATAGCCATCTGGCAGAAGTTTTCCTTTTTTCAATCTTTGCACTCCAAGAGGCGATCGCATTCATTCCTGCATTTTAGTTTAGTGACTGCTCAAAATCGTAGCGATCGCTTTCATCTAACATAGCTATGATGCAGCTATACTAGGCGATCGCTGGCTATTATTCGCAAACATAAGTATAAATTATAACTTTAGGCTATGACTTTAATTTTAACTAACGACGATGGAATTGACGCGCCAGGAATTCGGGCATTGCAAAAAGCCGTGGCTGGGTACAAAGTCATCGTCGCTGCACCCAGAGATCATTTATCTGGCTGCGGACATCAAGTCACCACAACTCAAGCAATCCACGTTCATCGTCGCAGCGAAAACGAGTATGCGATCGCCGGAACTCCAGCCGATTGTACCCGCATAGCTACTACATATATCTGTCAAGATGTCAAGTTCGTGCTTTCTGGGATCAATGCTGGGGGTAACATGGGGGCTGATGTCTACATTTCTGGAACTGTTGCAGCCGTCAGAGAAGCAGCATTTCAAGGAATTCCTGGGGTGGCAGTTTCCCACTACCGCAAAGGCAAACGCAGTGTAGATTGGGATACTGCGGCAAGGTGGACGGCGAAAGTCTTAGCCGAGCTACTCGATCGTCCGCCAGAACCAGGCACGTTTTGGAACGTAAATTTGCCGCACTTACTACCAGGAGATCCCGATCCAGAAGTGGTGTTTTGCGAACCTTCAACTCAACCGCTCCCAGTCAATTATCGGATTGAAGGCGATCGCTTTTATTATGCAGGGGAATATGCCCAACGCGATCGCGCTCCTGGTACAGATGTCGATGTTTGTTTTTCCGGCAAAATCGCCGTAACCCTATTGAGGCTCTAAGAGTTTGATCTCGCGCAAAGACGCAAAGACGCAAAGCATTCTTAGCGCCTTTGCGTCTTTGCGTGACACTTAAGACTGAACCCATTACCCATTCGATTAGACTGGAAGAAGTTTCAGACACGTACATGAGCGATCCCCATTCATTTCAGGAAAACCCATCTAGCGATCTTACGACTTCACAGCAATCGGAGCGATCGCCTGGGAAATCTGCCCCACCACTGGCAATGGTGGAAACAGCTTTTCTTGCGAGTACAGCCAGCTTGATCTATTTCATTAATTTTTATTTTCCCCTCGGTCCCCTGCTGCGGATTTTCTTTGCGATCCCTGTAGCGATCGTCTATTTACGATGGAGTGCGAGGGCGGGATGGATGGCGGCTGGAGTTTCTGGGTTGCTGCTAGCAGTGTTGATGGGTCCAATTCCCAGTTTGCTGTATGTTATGCCCTATGGGGTGATGGGAGTATTATTAGGCGCTGCTTGGCGGCGGCGATCGCCCTGGATCGTCTCAGTTGCTTTAGGAACTCTTTTAGGCGCGATCGGTTTCTTCTTTCGCTTTTGGTTAATGTCGATTTGGTCTGGTCGCGATCTCTGGGTTTATCTAATTGTAGAAGTCACGGAGTTGGCAGAGTGGATTTTTGACAAGCTAGGACTGTTGCTACAACCGAGTATGCTGGTGATTCAAGTCTTAGCGCTAGCACTGGTTTTAGTCAGCAATTTAGTTTATTTATTTGTCGTTCACCTCGTTGCTTGGTTACTCCTCGATCGCCTTGGCAATCCAATTCCCCGTCCGCCCCGTTGGGTACAGGTTTTAATGGACTATGAGTAATCGATAATGTAGAGACGTTCCATGGAACGTCTCTACATATGCATGGAAAAGAATGTGACAATCCGAATTTATACTCAAATAGCACGGGGACAGGCGTGGATAGAACGGTATCGGGGTGGTTCTCCCGCCTTTGCTTGTGTTTTGGGGTTTACAGCAACAGGCTTAATCCCCGGGATCTCGGCAGCTGGTCTGACTCCTGAAGATCGACAATATACAGCGATCGCGGATGCTGAATTTTTAGCCCGCGGTCCCCAGCCGCAGCCGCAAAACGCCTTACCTCCCTTGCCTGCGGGGGCTTCTCCTGTGGCAATCTCTCGTGCTGTTGTGGAGAAATTGAATATTCCTCTCTATTTATTTAATGCTGGGCTACCCAAACCGCCAACCGTACCGACAATCGATTTGGGCGGGACTCCTGCTAAGTGTTTGAGTCAAGGGAACGCATTGCCACTAGCAACGGTAAAACATTTACTGGAACAAGGTTTAGTTTGGGGAGAACGTCTTGGTAGAAGTTCCCACAACTACCTAATTATTGGCGAGTGTGTCGTGGGTGGAACCACGACGGCACTCGCTATTTTAACTGGTTTGGGTGTTGATGCTGCTGGTAAGGTAAATAGCAGTCATCCGATTTGCAACCATAACCAAAAATGGGAGTTAGTCCAAGCAGGGTTGCAGCGTGCTGGACTGTGGGAACGGCTACCTGTAGCAGATCCTGGCGTACTCATAGCAGCGGTGGGAGACCCGATGCAAATTGTTGTCGCTGGAATGGCGATCGCTGCTAGTCGCACAAAAGGAGTTATCTTAGCTGGTGGTACGCAAATGCTAGCTGTTTATGCCTTAATGCAATCTGTAGTCAAGGCATATCATCTCAAGTGGCATTCTGAAGCTATTGTTGTAGGAACGACTCGCTGGGTAGCGGAAGATCCGACAGGGAAAACAGTTGAACTCGCTGCCAGTATAGATACTGTAACGCTTTTGTCAACTGAGCTGAGTTTTGTAACTTCCAGATATACTCAACTTCGCGCTTACGAGCAAGGTTACGTAAAAGAAGGTATGGGCGCAGGTGGTTGCGCGATCGCCTCCTCTCTCACAGCTGGCTGGAGTCAGACTCAACTCCTACAAGCGATCGAAGCATTAATGGCAAGAATGAATTACTAAGTCGTAAGTAGTTCAGTTGTAAGTCACTACTCACTACTTACTATTGACTCAATTAGTGAATTCTCCGTGCTAGCAATTGTTCCTCTAAGGCAGCTATCCGATTGTAGGCTGCGGTTAGTTGTGCTGTGAGCCGCTGAATTTGAATTTCGGGCGCTAACTCCTTTTCGCCACTGTGGAGATGGGTATCTAACTCGTTGCTATCTAATAGCACGTCTTTGTGTTCCATCACTAATTTGGAAGCGCTATAGCTGTTATTTCCATAGCGTCCATTAGCTTCTCCCATCACATCTGTTGGCGCTGATGCTGGAGTTAAACGACACTCTGTGAGAGCGGAAGAGACTTGACTGTTGAGTCGATCGACTACCTGATAAAGGGTATCGACTTTATTACTCAAGATCGAGACTTGCTTTTGAAGTGGTTCCATTGACTACCCTCTATGCCTGCCTTTACTGATTCTTATATGCTATGCAACAATTGGACAAAGTTTACTCTACTTATCAATCATTTAACTTTTGACAAAATTGCTTTTAAAGCGATAGCTTTCTCAGAATATTTACACAAAAATAAATACTAATTCGCAGTGTTATTCTCGCTAGTATGTATTTAGTTTAAGCATAAAAGAGGATTTAGGGAGGGCGATCGCTGTAATGCTAAATTTTTCTCAATTTCAGCCTCAATTTGTCAATATTCTAGAGAGCTAAAAGTTCGAGGTTTTCTCTGGGTAGAAAGATTAGTGCAGCGCGAGCGAAGTAAATCTACAGTTAACGTAAGTATTTTTTCCTTCTACCTCTGTTTCCTGCCCGCTTGAACTAGATTGGCGATCGCGCGATCTTAACCGCTCCACTCAGTAACATTACTTATAAACTACAATATTTCAGGCTTTTGTTGGCGTAGCGATCTATATAATCGACCAAGAAAAAATTCACAATTCATCTAGAGCCAGCACTCACTGTACTCAATGTATTAACTTAGAAGCACTAGTTTAGTCACAAGCATAAATCTTCTATCCAAGGGAAGAGATTGAGAAGGTCACGCATCATACCGAGAAAAAAATGCTAAATTTTCAAGAGTTTTTTACTGTTTGCGTGGGCAAATGGAAAATCGAACGAACTTATCATTATCTACTAGCAGGGCAGGTAGAAAAGTCGTATACCGAATATGATGTATCTACCCTAGAATTAGCGCAAAAACAGCAAATTCTCTCTATTTCTGCCTTAAATGGAATTAAAGTCGATCTAGCAAGAGTTGACGCAAATAGTTCATTACCAGGATTTGCGATCGCCTTTAACACTCGTTCGGAAACTGGGGAAACTCTATCAATGAGCCTGCAAGCTTTATTCGTACCCGATACCTGCGTTACCTCAGATACGGTAATCCAGGAAATTCCTCCACCAACAGCCGCCGCAGTTGATTCGACAACAGAAACGATTCGGGGTTTTTATTTACGAGATGAAGGCTATTCCGAAGCAGGCGCGATCGCCGGACGTTTCACTTACCAACCCACGCGCCAAACTCTAGAAATGACAACCTACTACAAGCGTTCTGTAGCAGTGGATCAGATGCGTATTGTCACCCCCGATTTACGCTTGCGAACCATCATTACCTACCAACGCCCTGCCAATATAGAAGAACCACCTAGTATTATCGATTTGGTTGGTTTCGGGGTGGAACGGAAGCAACCAGCTTAAGGAAATGGATCGTAGGTCGTTTTTATTCGGTACGGGAACGCTATTGCTCGGTCAGTTACTCGCAGGGTGTAATACCCAAGAACGAGCCAAACTGCGCGTGCAATTACTCAAAGGTTCGCTTCCCAATCAAGTTTTGCAGAAATTTCGGACAAAGATGCAGCAGACTGCTAGTCTAGAATTCGCCTCAGTGGAACAACTGAGTAGCTTATTCGATCGCCTGCAATCTTGGCAGCAAAACAATCAAAAGCCAATAGAGGAAGATTGGCGATCGCAACTTCCCCTACCTTCATGGCTTAAACCTCAAAATCCCAACCCTGCTAACTTAGTAACTGTGGGCGACTACTGGCTTGCAGCAGCAATTAGGCAAAATCTAATTCAACCTTTAGATCCGACACAACTATCTCAATGGTCGCAGCTACCGAATCGATGGCAAGAATTAGTTAGGCGTAACAAAGCAGGACAATTTGACGCAAAAGGCAATGTTTGGGCTGCTCCCTACCGTTGGGGTTATACCGTCATTGCTTACAATCGAGATAAATTCCAGTCTTTAAACTGGAAACCGCAAGACTGGGGAGACTTATGGCGAGAAGAACTGCGCGATCGCATTTCCCTACCGAACCATCCCCGGGAAGTTATCGGCTTAACCCTGAAATACCTCGGCAAATCGTATAACACGGAAAACCCGAGCCAAGTCCCAGATTTAACCGTCCAGTTGAATCGCCTCCAGCCGCAGGTCAAACTTTATAGTTCGGATACCTATTTGCAGCCATTAATTTTGGGAGATACGTGGTTAGCTGTAGGCTGGTCAAACGACATCATACCTGTGATGCAACGCCACCGTCAGATTGCGGCGATAATTCCGCAGTCTGGAACTTCACTGTGGGCAGATCTCTGGGCAAATCCGATACAGGCAAACAGCGATCGCGCTTTAGAATATCAATGGATTGATTTTTGCTGGCAACCCCAGATTGCTCGACAAATTCTCCTCTTCGGTAGGACAAATTCACCAATTCCCCTCCAGATCGATCCCGACAACATTCAAGCAGAACTACGCCCTCTCCTAGTACTAAATGAGAAGATTCTGGACAAAAGCGAATTTTTGCGCCTCCTAACTCCAGATGCAATTCAGCAGTATCAAGCTTTGTGGAAGGGAATGAGAGAGAAGTTGTAAAGTCAAAAATCAAAAGTCGGGAGTCGGTAGGGGCGGGTTTTGACCCGAAATGTCTAGTTCTAGCAGTCAAAATGTTTGCTAAACCCGCCCGTACAGGAGTCGGGAGTCGGAGAAGAGAGCTTCAGGTGCAGGGGAGCAGTTCTAGCCACTAGCCACTAGCCACTAGCCACTCCTCACTCCTAAACAAAACATCAGCCACACGACAAACATCATGCATTTCTTTGACATCGTGGACGCGCACAATATCTGCACCGTTAGCGATCGCCCCGCAACAAGCTGCTGCCGTTCCCCAGACTCGTGCTTTCGGGTCGGGTTGCTCTAAAATATGACCGATGAAACTTTTCCGCGATGCTCCAACTAATATGGGACAATTCAGAGCGCGAAATTCTGACAAACGACGCAGAATTTCGATACTTTGATGGTATTTCTTGGCAAAACCAATCCCGGGATCGATAATAATTCGATCTGGATCGATCCCAGAGGCGATCGCCTTTGCAACGCGACTTTCAAGAACCTGATAGATTTCCCTAATTAAATCCTCATAATCCGTCAGTTGTTGCATTGTTTGCGGCGTACCGCGCATGTGCATAAGTACAATTGGTACGCCCAGTTTTGCCACCGTAGCCAGCATTTCTGGGTCAAACACTCCCCCAGAAATATCATTCACTATATCCGCTCCAGAGGCGATCGCCGCCCTAGCCACAGCCGCTCTAGTCGTGTCTACAGAGATCGGCACGGAAATTGCAGGACGCAACAATTGCACCACCGATAGTACCCGCTCTAATTCTTCTGCTACAGAAACTTCTATCGCCCCTGGTCGGGTTGACTGCCCGCCAATATCAATAATATCTGCACCCGCTGCTACGAGGCGCTGCGCTTGTTCTAAAGCGGCGCTAGGGCGATCGAACTCACCCCCATCGCTAAAACTGTCAGGCGTGACATTCAGCACCCCCATAATATAGGTACGTTTGCCCCACGCAAAAGAGCGATCGCGAATAACCAAAGAACTTTGGACAACCATTTTCACTTAAAAATTTTTGAGAAGGATCCCCCCTACAAACTGCAAAAATCCTTCTTAAATCTTTGCGCCTTTGCGTCTTTGCGCGACATTAATCTGGTCAATTACAACCCAAACGTTAGGTCAGGGCGGGTTTAACCGCAAAAATGTTTGTATGGTACAGTCATCCTCAAAAAACCCGCCCCTACGGTACGACACTATTTGTAATTGACAATCCGCGCAAAACCATCAGGTTCCAGACTCGCACCCCCAACCAACGCACCATCAATTTCTGGCTGTGCCATAATTTCGTCGATGTTGTTGGGTTTCACAGAACCACCGTATTGAATCGGTACATCAGGATTGCTCAACTGACTGCGAATTAAACCAATAACGCGATTGGCTTCCTTGGCTTCACAAGTATCTCCCGTACCAATTGCCCAAATTGGTTCGTAGGCAACGATCAAGTTGTGCTGGTCGATATCCACTAAATCTTTTTGCAGCTGCATAGAAATCAGGGATTCAGTTTCTCCCGCATCCCGTTGTTGCTTCGATTCACCTACACATAAAATTGGGTTCAGACCGAAACTTTGAGCTGCTTTCAGCCGTAAATTTACCGTTTCATCGGTTTCGCCAAAAAATTGCCGTCGTTCGCTATGTCCGATAACAACATAACGCACGCCAACTTCTAGCAGCATGGGAGCAGAGATTTCACCCGTATAAGCCCCTGACGCTTCCCAATGGACGTTTTGCGCTCCTAGCTGTACTCTCGTACCGTGCATATTCTTCGACATGATGCTTAAGTCCGTAAAAGGAACGCACAACACCACTTCTCTTTCTGGAGGAGTTTCCACCAGGTACGGCAAAAATCCTAGTAAAAACTCTTGGGATTCTGCCTGGGTCTTGAACATTTTCCAGTTGCCAGCAATAACTATTTTCCGCACGGGCGATCGATCTTTCCTAATGACACTACAAATCGTTTACACCAGTTTACAGTGACCAGTGACCAGTGACCAGTTCTCAGCGGACAGGGTGTAGGGTATGGAGAATTGGTAGTTGGTAGTTGCCCCTCTGCTCCCCTGCTTCCTTGTCCCCCTTGTCCCCCTTGTCTTCCTTGTCTCCCTTTTCCTCCCCTATACCCTATCTCTCATAGAAACGCTCGAACTTTGGAGCCGATCGCGACTTCCAGGTGGATTAAACTGAGAGACTGACTGGAGAGCCAATAGCGCTTCACCTACGGTGTAAAGGCTAAACTGGTTGATGTTTTGTGCCATAAACTCTGCATGGTTGACAAAAGGGTTGAGGAAGGCATACATGGCTTTTTCTTCCTTCAATTTTGCCGATAACCTAACCAAGCAAGCATATGTAGGAATTTCCGCTTTTTGTGGAATAACTGGTTCTCCATTGCGCCCGTAATAATATGTATTGAGGTTGGGCATTCGTGCTAAGGCAAAGCGGATGACTCGCTGTCCGACTTCTGGCGCTTCCTCCACGGCTCTCTCTGCTACAGTACAAGTATTCGCTAGCTTCACGACATCATTGGGAGAGAAAATCGCTAGTTGTTTGAGTTCTGGTACTAGGGTCAACACTTCTGGTTGAATGATGTCATACAACAATCCTGAAGGGGTTGCTGCTTCGCGAATTGTAGCGTAGGATTTTTGCGCCACTGACTTTAACTCGCGATCGCCCGTCACTTGAGCGACAATTTTCAATAAATCTGGGTCGTAGCCGACGAGAAAGGAGTTATTGGCAAAGGCGCGGGTTTGCAAGTTAAAATAGTTGCGGATTAACCATTTATCGTGGTCTATTTGAGCGTGACGGGTATATCCTTGCAAAATCGACATTGCCAGTTGGCGATCTGTTTCATCTCCTAATGTTTGGCTACCCAGCCACAAACTTTCTGCCAGGCGTAAAGCTTCTGTCGTTCCCGATGCATCAGCAGGCGCACCATCGCGATAACGCCAAAGCACAAACCCTTTCGTGTAAGGGTCTGATTTTTTATCGATTATCAAGTTACGAGTTGCAAAATCCCGCAAGGGAAGATACAGTCTAGAGTCTTTTTTTCCAGCTGCATAGTAGAGGATTTGGCTCAAGTCTACTGTATAGACATAGCCATCAGGTCTTGCTCCTTGTGCTTTTGCCATCAGCACTTGCAACTGTTGGTAAAGTCGCCCTTCTAGCTGTTGGAGGACTTGCCTATCTACTGGAGTTGTCTTTACCGTTCTGGGGATAGCAGCAGTGGTTGACGTAGCAGTTTGAGTGATGTCTTCTACTGTTTTTGTATTGTTGATAACGACTTCAGGCGACTGGAAAGCACAACCTGAAAGTATTGTTAGCAAAGATCCAATTATCCCCGTCAAGAGGGGACGACAAGGAGACAATGCGGAGAAGAGAGCTGAGGAAGCTGAGGCAGAAAAATTATTTTCGACTCCCGACTCCCGACTTCCAACTCCCGATTTCCAAACCTTATTTAAACCAATTTTATTAACCTTTTTATGTTTTATCATAGTCAGCTAGCGCGATCGCCTTCCTCTGATTTTGGCAAAGATTGGGCGAGCCGATTACTCGGAGAATTGTAAATATGTTTTGGTAAATTTACTAAGTCCATGAATAGTTTTTTCCCAATAATAAGGTTTGGCGAACAATTGCCATAAAGCCAGATAAGCGGCTATGGAATGGAACTGCCAATATAAAGGATTGAGCAACGCATACAATAAAAGTTTATAGTAGCGTCGCCGAAATACTGCAATCATATTCAAATATATACCTAAAGCATTGCTAATACTAAGATTAAATAAAGAAATATATAAAACCCACCCAGGAATTAAATTTTCTAACCAATAAGCACGGGTGGCAAGCCAGTAAATCAACAATACCCACAAGATCGGACTAATTAGAAAAATCAGCACCGTGCCTCCAATTAAAAATTGGTAGGCAAGCCAGCTTTTTAAGCCTAGTTTCCGTAGCGATTTAAGGGGGGCGCGATTGTGGACTAACCATGTTTGCATGTAGCCTTTAATCCAGCGCGATCGCTGCCGAATCCAGTTTTTAAATTCGCAGTTGGCTTCCTCATAAGTCGTGGAGTTAATCACCCCTACCGTATATCCCCGCTTGCTGGCACGAATTCCGAGATCTGCATCTTCGGTGACGTTGAAAGGGTCCCAACCGCCTAATTCACGCAGGCGATCGGTACGAAAATGATTGCTCGTTCCTCCCAGGGGGATCGGTAGCCCTAAAGTTTCTAATCCTGGTAATAGATAGTCAAACCAATAGGAATATTCCAAGGTAAACATCCGCGTCAAAAAATTTTCATCGCGGTTATAGTAATTGAGTGCAGCTTGGACGCAAACTAAATCCGGCGAACCATTTCTAAAGGCATAAATTGCTTTTTTTAGTTGGTCGGGATCGGGAATATCTTCAGCATCGTAAATAGTTAAATATTCTCCTCTGGCAAAGGAAAGACCGTAGTTACAAGCTTTCGGCTTGGTTTTTGGATGGCTATCGGGAATGTAAATAAAACGAATATAGCGTGGCGGGTTAGCAGCTTGGGCGGCGTTAATTGTGGCTAAATCCTTTTCTTCTAACAAGAGTAGAACATCGAGCTTTTCATGCGGATAGTCGAGTTTACTGAGGGCATCAATTAAAATTGGTGTCACCTCTGGTTCGTTATAAACTGGAACTAAAACAGTATAGGTTGGCAAAGTTTGCTCGTCGAGCGAATTCACTTCTACTTTAGTAATTTGGTGAGTGCGATCGGCGGCTCCAATTAAACTCAAAATCAATTTGAACATCACCGCACCGCCAAAGAAAATATTCAAGGCGGCGATTAAAAATGCTAGCGTATGCCACCAGTCAAACGCCAAACCCCATAAAACTATGGCAAATAAGATATAGCCAACAGCAATTTGAGCGGGGGTAAAAACCCTTGCCGCAGAGTCTTTAGGCGATCGCGCCATGAGTTGGTAAATGGCACGGCGGCTGAATTCTTGACGATAACAGGTATCGAGCATTCGCGTGATATCGTTTTCCGTCCCCAACACTTTAACCAGTTCCACCCCGGGAAATTGAGCGTAGATCGCAGCTTCTACAACTAAATCGAAGGGGTCATGCACCAAAACCATGAGGGCGTGTGGCTTCACCCAAGCCAAGGGGATGAAGCGATCGCCCATCATCACTTGCGGATCAAAGCGTTGCATGAGTTTTAAGTCGATTTGCCTAATTCCCGCCCCAGCTAAGCGAGAAAAAATGCTCAAACCCGTGAGTTGAGAAAGGACTTCTACATAGTCAATCGGTCGCAAATAATTCAAGCGCGGCAGAATTTCCCCTAATGGCGATCCGGTACGCTGTTGAATCGCTTGGGCTTCTTGCCATTGCGCTACCGTCAATCTACCCTTGTCAAGCAGTTCCGCCGCAAGGTTTTCCTCAAATACCAAGCTGAAAATTTGGTTTTCGGTGGCGAGAACTTCGTAAATTTTAACTCGCGACCAATGGCTGCGAAGCGCTTGGCTAATCGCGATATTATTTGGTTCTTCTACGGCTACTACTAGGGTATTGCTGTCCTGCCAAGCGCAGGGAAAAAAACCTAACTCCCGTAAGTACGCTGGCTCAAAAGTTTTGGCAATGCTAAAGTCTAGGACGCTGCCAGAGACGACTAACCAATCTGTTAGTAAAATGTGTCCGCTCACAGTGCCGATCGAGTGCAAAAACTCTGCCTGTGTCAGGAAATTCAAGCTCCATAAGGCTTTACCTAAAGAACAAGAAATTTTTGCTTGTAAATCGATCGCCTCTTGTAATTGTTCCGAGGTCAGACAACCCGACTCTAGAAGTTTAGCCTCAATTTGGGGTTGAAAATCCCTCATAGTTTTTTAGCTTTTTCAACTGGATTAGCGGCTGTAGCACTAGGCGATCGTCCG
Organism: Chroococcidiopsis sp. [FACHB-1243]; assembly: GCF_014696895.1. Lineage (NCBI taxonomy): Bacteria > Bacillati > Cyanobacteriota > Cyanophyceae > Chroococcidiopsidales > Chroococcidiopsidaceae > Chroococcidiopsis > Chroococcidiopsis sp. [FACHB-1243]. The sequence goes on from NZ_JACJQX010000019.1 coordinate 71,905, forward strand.
ACACGCTGATAAATTCGCCAAGCAACGAATCCCCCCAAGATCAAACCGACTACAATTAAAGGGTTAACGTAACGCTGCCAGAAAATTTGCCAGCTTCTCGCCCCTGGGTAGTTAACTTGCAGAGTGCGATCGCCCAAATCCCAAATTTGGACTCGTCGCGAGTCGGTAGCGGTGACGACGTTACCATCTAACTGGCTGGCTAACAAAGTGCGCGGGTCGCCCAAAGCTTGCCCTAACTGTTCCGCCATTGCTGGTTCTAGCCCCCACCAACTCAACCACAGGGTCGGTGTATTTTGATAGTTAAAATATTGCAGAATGCCAAACGGATCTGTAGGTTGAGCTTGCAGTAACAGCTTTTGATTGACGGGGTTGAAAATTTCAAACGTGCCTTCATTTAACCGTACTGGTGCTGGGAGAGCGTGTGTTTGAGGCGCGATCGCCATGAGTCTCCAGGTTGGGGGTCTGTCGAGTTGATCTTTGGGTAAATTCGACCAATCTCGAACAGATGCCGCATCTACTAGTTGGGGAAACACTGGTTGCTGTCCCAAGCGACTAATCGCTCCCAACATATAAGCTGTTGCGGCTAGTAATGAGGGTCTAGAAGTATCGATAACTAACTGCCCTGGTTGCAAAAACACATGGGGCAGATCGCTCAAAGTCCCCGTTGGACCTTGGTAGCCGCTCCAACTCAAAAACGATTCCCGATCGAGTTGAACGATCGCTTCGCCCGTGGGTTTGTTTGCTCCACCGCCTTCGTTGGGAGCGTAGGCAAACATCACCTCTAGATTATTCGTCCGCTGTAGTAGGTTAGTCGGCAAAGCCAGAGTTGTTTTTAGAACGGTCTTATCTTGAAGATTGTAAGACTGGATTAAGGTATTGTTAAGGTAAACTTGCGCGGTGAGGCGCTCTCCCTGCTGTCCGTAGGTAGGGGTAAAAGTGGCATTCAGGACGAGATCTAGGTTTTGCGGTCTTCCCCCCAGTTGAGCTAAGTCGAATTGTAGGGGCAATGATTGCGTTCCCGCAGACATGCGGATAACGCTGTTGCGAACGCCAAGTTCTTGAAACGAACGGCTTTGGATATTGGTTCTCGGTCTAAAGGTATCGACGCTCTCTAGCGTTAAACCCCGCCCTACTAAAGCTGGCTGATAGAAATCTGCGGCTAGAGACTGTACGGCTCTGGGATTTGCCCGCACCCGCAATACAGAACCCCGCCGCTCGACATCAGGACCGTTTGGATCGTTGTGTAACACGACTTGCGCTGAACTAGGTGTAGCGGGAGCTGTACCCCAACGCCAAAAGATCGGAATTTGATATTCGCGAAACTGGTAGGCTAAAACGCTGTACAGCCACAAGGCAACTTCGGCGCGATCGCGATTCAGCTGGTTGGGAACGACGAGATCGATTTGTTTGTAAAAAGACTTGAAGAAGCCATCAATACTATTATCGGTATACTGTGGCGTAATTTGAAAAAAGCTATCTTTGTTGACTTTTAAAAATAGATTACCTGTAGGTATATCTCGGCGAGTATCGTTGGTGATGAATAAATAGGGCTGGATCGATACATTAATATACGATTCTCCTGCAGGCAGGGGTGGTATAGGTAGCTTGACAACTGGATTTGCTAGCAGCGATTTGACAGAAACGACCTTCATCGGTTCGCCATAGACGAGCAACCGCACGGACGAATTCTCATTGAGTACCGATGAGGGTTCCAGCTTTAGCTCCATGAAACTCTTACTAGGGTCAAGTCCACCCCTGGGCGCGGGAACGCTAATTTCAACTTCTGGATTTACTCCGCTCAGGACGATGGAACGATTATAACCGAGCGTTTTTAGGGAAATGACTTCTGCTGATTGGGCTAGCACGGCAGGAGAAACTCCTATACACAAGCACAAAGAAGCGATCGCGCTTAGCCCTAATTCGATCGCAGTGCGGCTATTTTTCCTATTCAAGACTTTTCTCCTATCGGTCGCACAATCTCTCACAAAATTTTTAATTTTCGCTAATTTTCGATCGGTTGGCACGATCGCCTGTTGATTTTTTGTATGTTTTACCAGTTAAGAAACACTACTCATAATGGCTTGTCTCAATCGACATAAAGTTATATAAAAATAATTCTAATAAGTTGGACAAGTGGCTTATAATACGGGTTTGCAACCGAGTAACAAGCAATTCAGCTATTAAATAATAAATAGGCAGTCAAAGCAACTACCCAAATATAACAATCTCACGGCGTTTGCCTCGACCGAGCGATCGCCTTCCTTGAATCTGTACGACAGGGTACGCATAATAGTCTGAGCGTAGGCTATGGGTCTGCATAAATGTGGGTTTGTCTATCTGTGGGTTTGCCTAACAAAGTCTTCAATTAATTCTTCTGACTCCTGACTCCTGCTTGTCAAAATCTAACAGGCAACATAGATATGAGATAACAAGGTAGATTGCTATATAACTTTTAATTGGTCGATCGTAAAAACATCACTGACAATTATAGTTCCGATTTTGTTTCCAGTTTTCCAGTTTTAAGACCGAGCGACCGCTTCACCTTTAGCCTAGATCGAGCTATAAATATTCGCTCAACAAAGTATAAATAACTACTCAAGGTATGGTATAAATAAAAACAGTGACTCCAAGATATGGGCAACAAACTATGTCGTATTTCTAGTTAGAAACTTTGCCTGAGTCCATATATACGTAGAGTATATGCATGAACGTGCAGCAGATGAAAAAACATAACTACTTAATACATGCAAGCTGGAGCAAATGGCAACAGTTAGATCGAGTATATCGAGAAAAAAGTAGGTGGCAAGTCAATAGCAGAGGGATCGATCCTGCTGCCTCCTGCACGAACAGAGAAATCATGAGAAGGGAAGGTCTGAGTCCTGCCACCAGAATTTCCAATCTGATAGCTGGGAATTCAAGGTAAGTAGAAGCCCGCTCCGATTGTATCTCCCTGCTCTCCGCTTGCTGCACGAGTTGCAACAAGAACCAATAGTTTCATTAGCACGATCGAATGAATTGGACGCGAGATAGCCGCGACCGATTAACGTAAATAAATGAACTATCTTTGGTCAATTCCGACATGCCTAATCTTTTGAAAGGGCTAAGTGCAGGGGCAATCGCTCTGATCGGGCTGGGTCTGATTTTGGCTTGGCTAGATATGAGTGGCTTTTCTAACTACGACACAGAGTTTCTGGGAGCAAAAGCACTGCAAGCCCTCAATGGAGCTGAACCCCGATATCGGGCGATCGTGTCCATTTTTCCGCCGTTACTGGTCTATTCCACGTTGATTGTTGGCTCGGCGATTACCTTGCAAGCCTTGCTAGGGGCGATCGCAGTTGGGTTAATTGTGTGGCAGATGGGCAATATTGCTGTTCCTTCGATTTGGCGTAGCGTTTGGACTGTCTTAATTGTCTTGAACCCCGCTTTTAGCTTAATGCTACTGCGAAGTCCAGTTTGGGTTGCCGTAACGATTTTCTTGATGCTGCTGATGGCAGTGCTGTGGATGTTGGCGAAAGGGCAAGAAATACCATCGCTACCGACTACCTTACTCTTAGTTCTGTTAGGACTGGGATTAGCGCCCCTAATGCTACTGCGTTACGAAGCGTGGCTAATTTTACCCGCAGTCGCCTTAATCGTTCTGCTGTTATTTCCTACCGAAGCTTGGGATTTTAAAGTAACAGCAATCTTAGTCACCCTATTCATGAGCCTCGTCCTGATTGCGACATGGTTGTATATGAACTGGATGTTTACTGAAGATGCCTACTATTTTCTCAACAGCCATTACAGCGGGATGAGATTAGCAGAAACTAAAATCTTCTTGCAACAAGAAGATTTTTTGAATAGTTGGTGGCAAAGCTTCGCTTGGCTGGTACAAGTCGTGCCTGTATATTTAGCGATCGCGGGTTGGACGATCTGGAAATCGAAACAAAAGCTGTTATTTGCAGCAATTTTACTATTGCCAGTCATGCTTTTAGTAGCTGGATTTTTTCAGGGAACCTTTATGGCAGAGGTCAGCCGCTTTGGAGTTTTTTTAGGAATTCTACCAGCGATCGTCCAACTCCAAACCCCAACTCAATTCTGGCAGCGTTCCTTGCTGACAGCAGCTTTAGCTGCCAATTTAGCGATCGGTGTGTCTTTCTTACAACAAGATCGGGTCATACCAGAAGAAGCTATTTTCTGGCGACAGATCTTTCGTCAAGAACATTTGACCACAATTCCAGTACAACAATGGCTGCAACAAAAACAGGCACAAAGACAAATTGCTCAGGTGTTATACGAAAAACTTTTACCAGGTCAAAAGGTATTACTTGACGATGCAGTTAACTTTCCAGTTATTTACATGCTCAATGATGCTAGCTACTTTATTTTGCCCTATCAAAACGAGTTTTTCTTGGCTTTACAACAGCCAGATTTGCTGACAGATTATATTTTGATTCCAGGGGCGCAGACTCGCGGTAGCGAGCAAGACCGGATTTTATCTTATTGGCCTCAACTAACTGAAACTACACTGCCAGGTTTTCAGGAGGTATTTGGCAACCCACATTATAAGCTTCTGCAACGCCTTAGCCCACCATGAACCGCTATTCTCGTCGTCAATATTTGCAAGGTTTGTTTGCCACTTCGATGCTGCTCACATTTTGCGATCGCCGTTTTGCTGGCAAAGAACCAGTATTGCAAGCAGGCAACGCTAGCCGCTGGCATCTTGGTGTTGGAGCAGATCCAGCTCAACTCATAGGAGAGATTAAAGCAAACCCCGCCGTGCGAGAATTAGTTCAAGCTTGGTCGCCTGATTTTCTCACTGGATGGCTCAACTGTGTTAACCGTAAACAAGGCGATTTGAGTTTCTGGCGAATTTGGCATCGTCAAGGGTTGCTATCAGCTTGGTTTTCTGCTGGTTACAGCTTGCAAGTCATTACCTGGGAAGATGATACTAAACTACCTACGGGAGACTATCACATTTCCCAGCAATACTTAGAAGACTTGGAAGAATTGGCTGGATACATTCGCAAAGCCAATCCTAAAGGCAGACAAACCTACTGGACGCTAGCAACTGAATTTTCCTACTGGCGCGTACCCGCAGATACGTATAACGCCCAAACCGAAAAATACTACCAAAAACTGATGCAAAATCTTTTGCAGGCGAGGGCAATTATTAAGCGTCAGTTGCCTAGTGCTTGGGTAGCTCCCAGTTGGGGTGGATGGATTGTGACGTTTGATTTTCCTAACAAGGGTAGCGGTAGAAGCATGATTCCCCCTTTTGCCCAGATGATGCAGCAAATGGATGGTGTTGCTTTTCAATCGATGCGACCCAGACCAGCAGGGGAATTTAACCCAGAAATTCAGCGTCCCGACCCAGGCAACCCCGAACAAATTCGCCAGTGTTGCGAAATTTTTTCCAAATACCGCAAATCCTTGATGGTGTCGCACTACGAGCCTTCAATCAAAGAATTTCATCCAAATGGGGGTCGTGCCGATACGGTGACGCGAGACTTTGCGATCATGGCACAACCGAGTTGGTTAAAAACAGTTTCTAACATGGGACTAGATAAGTTTTCTTTAATGCACTACGGTTTGTACAAGAATAATCCCTATAATGCCCTAGATGCCGCTAAGACTTTTAAAGGAGTCATACAGGAGGGAGAATGGGCTTTAGGGTAAAGCACCTCAAAGGAGCGATCGCTATAGTGTTACTCAGCGGAGTATGGGCGATCGCAGAATCATTGCCAAGTTTAGCAGGGGGATTTACTCAACCAAAAAACTTCAACTTCACTTCCCTCAGCTATAGCAATTTCGATACCGACACTTTTCACAAACAAGAAATTCAGTTTTATCTAGAACATGGTTTACAAGACAATTTGACCTTTATTTTCAAATCACCCTTTGCTTGGTCGAAAAATGACGACAGAGGTGGAGATGAAAACTCAGGCTTTGCACCTCAAGAAACTGGTATTCGCTGGCGCTTCAATCGCGATCCCTACTGGGCAACAGCCTTACAAGCTAATATCATCCTACCTTTAGGTTATGATGCTGACGACGATCCCTCCGGTGCGGGGAATCAAGATGTTGGCGTAGAAGTGAGTTTACCCGTCAGCCGAGGTTTTCAAGTTGGCAAACAGCGTTTTGGTTATGGAACTGTAGAAGTCGGCTATCGCGATTATTTCGGCTCGTCTAGCGATGAGTTGCGTCTCACTGGAGAACTCAGCGTCGATGTATTGCGGCGGTTCGCCCTCGCAACGCAATTTTACGGAATTTATCGCTTGCGAGAATCAGATAACGAAGATTTTTCCAAAATTGGCGGACAGATGCGTTGGGGTGCGAATGACAATTTAACTTTGTCTGTAGGTGGTTTTAAAAACCTAACTGAATTTGGTGGCAGTTTTGAAGCTCAAATTTGGTATACATTCGGAGCTGGAAAAAAGGCAGAATCAGAAACACCTGCGCCCCCTACAGAACCAAAATCACCATGAAGAAAGGGAGCAGGGAGCAGAGAAGAGTGGTGCGTGGTGCGCAACCAATTACCAATTACCAATTACCACTACTCACTTTCATATGAATCTAACTAGAAGGCAATTAATTCAAGCTGGATCGTATGCAGCGATGGGAGCGATCGCCACTCATTTACTACCTGCTAACAGTGCAGTTTCCGAACCTTTCTATGGAATTAATGCTTTCTATCTCTTGACAGAAAGCTATCGGAAAGTAAAGGAAAATCCTCAAGCTAATCTACGTCAAACTATCCGCAAATACCTCCAAGACGAACTGGGATTAGCTAGATTACGCGATCGCAGTAAAATTAATGCAATTCGGTTTCTTGCTGGTAATAACTATCCCTCAGACAAAAGACAAACTGTAAAAAAGGGAGTCAATCGACCGTTTCATTTTGATGCCATGTTGTGGACGACAGCTCAACAAATGGATCGTCGAGTGCTAGAGGTTTTAGACGCGATGATGCAGTCATTAGCCGAAATGGAATTTTATCTCGTACCTGTTTTGGCTAACTATTGGATCGAATACGGTGGTATTCTGAGATATTTAGAATGGGTAAACAAAATAGATCGAGAAGAATGGTTTGACGCTTATTGCAATCGCAAAGATGAAGAATATTATTTGAAATACAGCCTTGATTTTTATACGAGTCCAGTAATTGAAAAATTATTCCAAACTCACATTCAACCCGTACTTCAAGTTTGTCAGAAATATTCTCAAGTGGCAATTCTCGATATTATGAATGAACCACGGGGCAAGAATCGCTACAGCATGGGGAATCAAAAGATTGAAAACAATTTATATTCTCATCAAATAGTGGCTCAGTGGTTGAATCGCCAAGCTAGTTTTGTGAAAAGAAGTTTGCCAAAAGTTAATATTACTACAGGTGAAGAGGGTTGGTTGAATTCTCCTATAGACTTGGAATTAATTTATCTCAAAAACGAAAGCCAGTATTATGAAGGAATCGATCTAAAAACTAATCTGTTTGCGCCAAATAGTACTTTGACAATGGGAAGCATCCACATGTATACCCATGAAGCAGTAGAATTTAATCAGCCTAACGAGTGTGGTAGACAATTCCGCGATCGCCGTGGTTGGGATTATTTACTACAACCAGATCGCCCCCAGACTCCCGAAAGTTACGTAAAAATGGGAGAAGAATGGATAAAATCTCGCGCTACTGTATTTGGTAATAAACCTTGGTATTTGGGAGAAATGGGCTGGTGTCGCTGTCAGTCAGAGACAGATCGTTCTCCTCTCCCAGCTACAGCATTACAAAAAGAAAGAATTCAAATATATCGAAATTGGGCAGAACAGGCTTTTACATTGGGCGCAAAAGGTGTGTTTTTGTGGGAATTAGTAGGAATAACACATCGTGATGAATTTTACGCCATGAACCTGAATCAAATTATTGACGTATTTCCACGATAGAACAGTTGACGCTCATCACGGATTGCTATTAGTGTCTACCTACAATACCATCTACAACATAGTGCGCCAAATTCCTAGAGGAAAAGTAGCCACCTACGGACAAATAGCAGACTTAGCAAATCGCTATGGTAAAGCTCGTTTAGTCGGCTATGCTCTTTATCGCGTAGATAAAAACTCTGATATTCCCTGGCAGCGAGTGATTAATGCAAAAGGCGAAATCTCCTATTCACCTCTGCGACATGGTGCAGACTACTTGCAAAAATCGTTGCTAGAGCAAGAAGGAGTAAAATTCAACTCAGCTGGAAAAATCAATCTCAAAGAATATCTGTGGCATCCTTCTAGAGACATGTTGCATGGAACTATCTTAAATTCCCTCGATCTATAGAAATTTATAATCGTAAGTATTTGAATTTTTGAATAGTACAAAAGACACCACGTATTGCAATTGAAAGGAAAAGCTAGAAATAGTACTTGTGCAGCATAAACCGTTCGCGATCGCCTTTCTCATTCAAACTTAGCAAGCACCAAAATCAAAGATAATTGTTAAACAATCTTTGGTAAGATTGCGGAAGTTTGAATTAAATTTAAAGTTATAGGGCGCTCCCCCGTGAAGCTATACGTCTATCACACTCCAGAACTAGTACCTGGAGACTGCAACCCAGATTGTGCGATCGCCGTAGACGTACTCAGAGCCACGTCTACCATAGCAACAGTCCTAGCCGCTGGTGGCGAAGCCGTTCAAGTATTTAGCGATCTAGAACAACTCATGCACGTCAGCGATAAATGGTCGCCAGAAAAACGACTGCGGGCAGGAGAACGAGGCGGGGGAAAAGTTGCAGGCTTTGACATGGGCAATTCTCCCCTCGACTGCACCCCAGAAAAAGTTGAAGGTAGACGATTATTTATTAGTACAACAAATGGGACTCGCGCCCTACAAAAGATCGAGAATGCTCCAACTGTAATGGCAGCAGCTTTGATCAATCGGGCAGCAGTAGTAAAGTACGTATTAGAAAAACGACCAGAAACAGTCTGGATTGTCGGTTCTGGTTGGGAAGGCAGTTTTTCATTAGAGGATACAGTTTGTGCGGGAGCGATCGCTCATAGTTTATGGGAGAAGACTAGCTTGCCAATCGAAGAAATAGCGGGTAACGATGAAGTCATCTGCGCGACTGCGCTATTTACCCAATGGCAAGATAAGTTATTAGAGCTAATGCACCACGCCAGCCACGGTAGGCGATTGTTACGCCTAGACTGTCACGAAGATCTGAAATACTGCTCTCAGACCGATATATTAAACGTGGTTCCGATCCAAAAGGAACCTGGGGTTTTAGTCAAGTTGTAATTGATGCCAACGCTGATTCTATCTCCACGTCACACAGCAGACACACAGGCTTTGTGGCGGGCGGCTAATCATTTTGGTTGGCAAGTTGAATGCTTGACGAATTGGCGAGTTTCTGAAGATTTGCGAGGTACTGCAACATATTTGTTCCCCCAACTCCCGACTCCCGACTCCCGACTCCCTGTTTTTCAGAAAAATTAAAAGCGATCGCAGCAGCCAGTTGCCAATTAGGAATGCTAGATTGGCAGAGATTTAATCTAAAGTTCAGGCTAACTAAACTTAATCTTTATGTTGCAGCGACGATCTTATGCTTTTGCCGCTGGGGTATGCTTATTTATTGCTCTACTGGGCGTACCGCTAATAGTTGCTAACTACAATAACTATCGAGAAAACGGAATTGCTCTGCTGAAACCGCAAGGAAAAAACGGCTTAGATCTTCCCAAATCAGGAGTTTTATCCCTGGTTTCTCTTTCTCCCAGCCAGAGGGCAGCTCAATTACAAGAAATTGCTCAACAATCTACCTCTCGCGATCGCAGCCGCGCCCGTTACCTCCTAGCGAGCGACTTTATCATACAACGGCAAGGGGACAAAGCGATCGCGATTTTGCAAGATTTAGAAAAAGATTATCCCGAACTAGCGGCTCATATCGCCCTCAAACGCGCCCAAGCGTATTCTTTGACGGGAGATAAGGTAAGAACTCAAGCCGCTTGGCAAGACTTACTCCAGCGCCATTCTAAAAGTCCGGTAGCGGCAGAAGCCTTGTTCGTACTAGGAAAAAACGAACCGCAATATTGGCAAGAAGCGATCGCCTTATTTCCCAGCCATCCCCGCAGTTTAGAAATTGCCCGTTTGCTACTGCAACAAAACCCCCAGCAGCCGCGATTGCAGTTACTTTTGGCACAATATGACTACCAGAAGCCGGAGATCGTCCCTGTTTTAGATCGCTTAGTTAGTCAGTCGGCGACGCAACTCAAACCCCAACATTGGCAAATAGTCGCCCAAGCTTACTGGGAGAATCGAGAATATGGTAAAGCTGCTGTCGCCTACGCTAAATCGCCTCGTATCCCCCGCAATGTTTATCGCTGGGGCAGAGGATTGCAATTGAGTACCAAACAAACAGAAGCTATTTCTGTTTACAAACAACTAGTAGCTGCTTATCCCAACGCAGAAGAATCTGGAATGGCGCTGATGCGATTGGCGCGGATATCCAAACCAGCAGAAGCAATTGCTTATTTGGATCGAATTGTCAATCGTTTTCCCAAACAAGCAGGAGAAGCACTAGTAGCAAAAGCGAATTTACTCGACAACCTGAATAGCAAACAATCTGCTGCCAAAGTTCGACAATTCTTATTAGATAAATACGGTGACTCGAAAGCCGCCGCCGAATATCGCTGGCAAGTTGCCCAAGAAAAAGCTGCTAAAAAAGATTATCAAGCAGCCACGCGATGGGCGGAAGTTATTCCCCTACGGAACCCCGAAAGTATTCTCGCACCTAGAGCGGGTTTTTGGGTAGGAAAATGGGCGCAGAAATTAGGTAAAAGCGAAAATGCCAAAACTGCTTTTGAGTCCGTTTTGAGTAAGTTTCCTCAATCTTATTATGCGTGGCGATCGGCTACACTTTTAGGTTTAGATGTGGGTAATTTTAACACCGTGCGTCAGATGAATCCCGAATTTTCATCACCTCAACGTGTTATTCCACCTGCTGGTTCTCCTGCTTTGAAAGAACTCTATCAATTAGGACAAGATGCTGAGGCTTTAGCATTATGGCAAGTTGAATATAGCAATCCCGAAAAACCAACCATAGCCGAACAATTTACTAATGGTTTAATGTATTTGGCGAAGGGAGAAAACTTAATTGGTATTAATGAAATTTCCACTTTAGAAGACAGAGATATTCCCTTAGAAAAAGCAGAATATCAAAATTTGAGTAAACAGCTAGGCTATTGGCAAGCACGTTATCCTTTTCCTTACTTACCATTAATTCAAACTTGGGCGCAACAACATCAGCTCAATCCGCTTTTAGTCACGGCTTTAATTCGTCAAGAATCACGTTTTGAACCGACAATTCGTTCTGTAGCTGGAGCAGTAGGATTAATGCAAGTAATGCCTGGTACGGCTCAATATATAGCAGAAAAGATTAACGTACCTAAGTATGATTTAGAAAATCCCCAGGATAACATCCAACTAGGAACCTGGTATATGGATTACACCCACAATCGATTTGATAATTCCTCGCTGTTGGCGATCGCAAGTTATAATGCTGGCTGGAACAATGTAGAAAAATGGCTGAAGCGTTTCAACACTCAAGATCCCGATGAATTTGTCGAATTGATTCCCTTTGGAGAAACTCAAGGATACGTGCGACAAGTCTTTGGTAACTATTGGAATTATCTAAGATTATATAATCCGCAAGTTTCTCAATTAGTTACTAAATATTCTGACGTGCATCCGTCGATGTCAATTGATGTAGCAAGTAATTAAATCCTCCTAAATCCTCCTTAAAAAAGAGGACTTACCGAGCTTAAATCTTAAATTTAACTTTTCAAAATATTTGATAATAGATATACATTTTTACGCAGTTTAATAAAACATTAGTCTTATCTAGGGTATGCCGATTGCGATCGCACACCAGAAAGTAATCTAGTGAAATTACTGTTGGAGTGAAAATAGGTTCGAGGATAAGTTTGCTCTAGGCGATCGCAAATCTAGGCTAATTTTGGCATGAGTAAACTTACGAAAAAGACATCTCAATTTATTGGTGCATTACTAGTATTTACTGTAATTATCTCTTTGCCTGCTAGCGCGCAAACTGAAAATCCGCAGCAGCTTATTGATTTTAGCAGAATGCAAGAGCAAGAACGAAAAAATTACATTCTGAAAGCTCCAACTCATAGTATTGAAGGTACTGTAATTGTAGACGATGCGCGTGAAATAAATTTGCTGTTTGGCAACATCTCGAAAAATACTGAAATTGAATTGATTTCTCCCAACAGCGATCGCTTTTCTAAGCGTACTCAGAATAGTTCAAAATTTCAAAGTATCTTTTTTTCATTTTCTCCAAATTCAGAATCGGCAATCTTACAAATATTTAAACTCTTTAACCCTCTACCTGGGAAATGGAAATATATCATTCAACAAAAAGTTTCTACCGACGCACAACAAGATATTACATTTACCTTATTAACAGATAGTACTATTTTTGCGGGTATACAAGGTGCTAGAGAAAAAAATTGGTTAAATAACAATATTAAATTAGAATTAGCTACTTTAGAAAATAGAAATCCGATTCAAAAGATTGCAATTAATGCTGTAATTCAAAGACTGGGAGATCGAACGCTACAAAAGCAACTTCTTCAATTCCGCGACGATGGCTTAAACGGCGATCGCGCTGCTAATGATGGTATATTTACCACATCCCTCAAAGCTAGGGAACCTGGAGAGTTTCAAGTAAGTGCAATTGTAGAAGGTAAAACCTCAAAAGGTAATTTATTTCAGCGCTACGTTTCTACAGATTTTAAAGTTATTCGTAGAACTGCTAGACTGTTGAAATCGTTTAGCGATCGCGGTATCGATATTAATGGCGATGGATTCTTCGATCGCATTATTATATCCCCTGCTATTCGAGTTTTAGAAGCTGGAGAATACTTTATTAAAGTGACTCTCAAGGCTAACAATGGCGAATCATTCTTTCAAAATACTAGAGTTAAGTTACCAATTGGTAATGTCAGTCCTGAAATCGAATTTGATACCGAAGATATTAAGAAATATTTGCAAGTTGATGCCCCTTACCAGGTGAGTGAAGTATTTTTAGAAGGAGATGCCTACGCTCTCAAAGATCGAGTTGTCAACTTAGGTAAAACTAAAGCTTACAAAATAGTACAATTCCAACGGGGAGCAATTGTCTTAAATGGTAGTGCTAAACCTGTAGGAATAGATATTAATAATAACGGTAAATTCGATTATCTTGACGTTACAATACCTGTAGATTTTCTTTATAGTGGTTTTTATAAGTGGAGTGCCTCACTCGCAACAAAAGATCGTACTGTTATCGATCTGGCAGCAGGAGAAGGTTCGTTTGCTGCTGGAGATGCGCTACTAAAACTCAGATTTAATGGTGCAGCCATTGGCGACAAAAAACTTCCTTCACCATACATTATTCAAGGTTTTATCGTGTACGGTGGCGGTAAGTCTTTAAATACCGATGACGATTTTCCTATTCCTAACTTTACAGCAGCTCAATTTGAAGGATTTATCCCAGATCGAGAACCACCGAAAATTAGTTTTAGCGTAGAACCTACTATTCTTAAATCAGCAGACGATCGCCTAGTAGAAATAAAAGTTAACGCACAGGTAAGCGACAATATCGATCCGAATCCATCACATAGAATCGGCTCAATTACAACCAACGATGGACAAATTGTCAGAGGCGATCGCTTAATTTCAGAAGACATTGAAATTAAGCCAGATGGACGAGTTTTTCTAAGAGCAAAATCTAAAAACGGACAACCGAAAATTTATACGATTACCTATGCTGCTAGAGACAGTGCTGGCAACCTAACTCAAACTAGTGCAGAAGTCAAGGTTTCGCCAGAAGATAAATAGAGCTAAACTCTTGCTGTTTCTCGATTAGAATTAGCGCTAAATTCAGAAACTACATAAGGACTAAATAATTCTCGTTCCTCAGTTTGCAATCGACGCGGACGCTTAGTTTCTCGATCGATGAATAGTCCTTTTTGCTGTGCTTCTGCTACCAGCGTATTATCACCATTAAAAAAGCGAAAATCTAGTGTAGCAGATGCAGCTCTGAGTTCGGAAAGCCATAACTCTAAGCGCACGCGATCGCCCAAATAAAGAGGATTTTTATAAGTAATATTGGTTTGAACTAAGATTGGCACAAAACCACGTTCTGCGATCGCGTGAATTGGCATTCCTACCGCTTCTAACAACTTAGTCCTTCCAATTTCCATCCACTGCTGATAAACAGAATTATTCACATGACCGACAAAATCGATCTGATAAGTGTAAATCTCTAAATCCAAATAAATCTTCTTCATTTCTTTTATTCTTTGCGCCTCTGCGTCTTTGCGCGACCAAAATCTTCTTAACTCACTAGTGACAAGATATCGTAGTCACCAGCCAGTGACAACAGGACAATTTTTCGATGAGGCAAGATAAAGAGGAGGCAAAAGCTAGATCTCCCTACTCCCTGCTCCCTTCATTACAGATACAATATTCATCAGATATGGAAATGGCTTGAGTAATGACACCACCCTCTGAAGTTGACACTGCATCTCAGGCAGATGTAAATAATGACATCGAGCCAGCGGTTCAAGAGCAAGATTCTTATCTGAACGAACTGCCTGACGAAGTGGAAATGTCCCTGTTCGAGCATCTAGAGGAGTTGCGGCAGCGGATTTTCTATGCCCTAATTGCTGTAGTCGTAGGGGTTATTGGCTGTTTCATAGCCGTCAAACCGATTGTTAGATTATTAGAAGTGCCAGCACAGGGAGTTAAGTTTCTACAACTGGCTCCAGGCGAATACTTTTTTGTTTCGATCAAAGTCGCAGGCTACAGCGGTTTACTGGTAGCCAGTCCATTCATCCTCTACCAGATCGTCCAGTTTGTTTTACCAGGATTGACACGCCGCGAACGCCGCTTAATTGCACCAATTGTTTTAGGTTCTACCGTGCTGTTTGGAGCCGGATTAGCCTTTGCTTACCTGGTACTAATTCCAGCTGCATTAAATTTCTTCATCAGCTACGGAGCAGATGTAGTAGAACAACTATGGTCGATCGATCGCTACTTTGAATTTGTCTTGCTGTTCATGTTCAGCATCGGTTTAGCGTTTCAAATTCCCATTATCCAAGCCTTACTCGGTATATTGGGTATTGTATCTTCTGCCAAAATGCTGTCGGGATGGCGCTTTGTCTTGCTAGGTGCGGTAGTCTTGGGAGCAGTATTAACACCCTCTACCGATCCGATAACTCAATCTCTGCTCGCGGGTGCGGTGCTGGCGCTCTACTTTGGTGGTATTGGTATAGTTAAAGTTTTGGGCAAATAAGATTTGTGATTTTTAGCCCTTTCCTTTCAAGGTAGCAGCGATCGCCACGACTCCAAAAACTTTAATCCCTTCTTGGCGCAAAGTCTGTGCGGCTGAGAGAGCTGTCGCACCAGTAGTATAGATATCGTCTAAGATCAAAACCGGACTGACAGGACGGCGGCGAAAATCCACTCCTAATTGAAAAGCTCCAGCTACATTTTGCTCTCGCTCTTTTCCAGGTAATTCAAACTGGCGTACAGTTTGGCGCGTGCGCTCCAATCCCTGCGATCGCAATTTTAGCCCCGTCATCTGACAAAAACTCCGCGCTAATAACTCTGCTTGGTTGAAACCGCGATCGCTTAACTTAGTTGCGTGCAGTGGAATCGGAACGACAATTAGCTGGCTTGAAGTCGATGGAAGATTTAACCAAGCATCAGCCAGCCAGAACCCCAACGGTTGAGCGATTTGAGATTTTTTCTCGTACTTTAGAGCCGCGATCGCCCGTTTGAGCGCTCCTCCATAGATTCCCCAAGCAAATACTGGGATTTCTGTTGTAGAACGGACATGGCGATCGCTTAGTTGACAGCGTTGTAGTTGTCTCGTGCAATCAACACAGAATACTTTCCCAGTCGGACGCTGACATAAAGGGCAATTTGACTTGAGAAATATGCTAATTACATCAGTCCACATGAGGGAGCAGGGAGTAGGGAGCGTTTCGGTGCAAGGAACGAAGCAGAGGAGCAGGGGGAGCAATTCTGGTTCCACCAGCCACCAGCTACTAGTTACTGATAATTGACAACTGTTCGCTGTTGCAACAAACGATGCAGGTATTGCAAAATGCCGATCGTGAATACTGTACTCGCAGCTAAAAACAACCAATATCTATCTGCCATCTGAGGCGATCGATCTAATACCCACGTTCCTAAAGGAGGACCGATGATGTACCCGAGCGAACCACAGAGGGAGTTGATCGCGAAATAAACGCTGCGTTGTGAGGAGGGAGCTAAGCTGTTTACGATTGATACCGCAGCGGGAGTTAAAGACACGGCAGCGATCGCAAAAATTTCTGTTGCTAAGATCGCCCAGCCAAGGCGAACCGATGGAGCAATACCTGTCACCCAAATGACAACAAAACCTAATGCCCACATTAAGGTAGAAAAGATCATTGCATGAGGGGGACTCCAGCGCTTCAAAGCACGGGTAATTGGCAATTGACACACAATCGCTAAAAGAACGTGCCAGCCAAACAGGATGCTAATTGTGGTGACTGAAAATCCTTGCTCGACCGTACTATCTGCGACGGCGAAGTTTTTCCAGTATAGAGGTAGCACGGCTTGAAACTGCGAGGCATATACAACCGCCATCGTATTAGCGATCGCGTAGACCAAAAGACAGCGATCGCTCAATGCTGCTGACCAATTGCCTTTAATTCGAGAACTTGATTTCTGCGGTTGGTAAGTTTCTGTAACTTTTGTATAGACCAGCATGAAGAAAACAACAAATCCTACAGCGTTGCACAAAAACAACGCTCTATATGCGCCTGTTAAACCGACTATCTCCCCACCTAGAAGAATTCCTACACCTAAACCTACATAGTCCATGACTCGCATCACGGCAAAAGTATCTTGGCATTGTGAGGGAGAAATTAAATCGGTGATGACAGTATCAATAGTGGGCCAGTACAAACCCTGTCCAAACCCCAACAGTAAATTCCCGATAACTAAGAGTGCAAAGCTATTGGTTGCTGCTAAGATGGCTGCGGCGATCGCACTTAACGTGGCAGAAAGTAATAGAGTTCGACGGCGACCACACACAGACGAGTCGCATAAAGAACTTGCCACCAACCGACCCAATATGCCTGCAACTGATGCGCCTCCTAAAGCTAAACCAACACTAGTGGCAGAAAATCCTAACTGATTGACAAAAAATATGGTTGTATAAAATAAGGTAAAACCAATACCTAATTGGGAAATACAACGACCGATTCCTAGTATCCAAACTTGTGAATTAAGCTGTGGCAACCAGGAAGTAAATTGATACTTAATTATAAACTTCATTTCTGACGAAAAACAGCAAAGCTGCGGACAGGTAAACAAATACCTACCGATCTAGGCATGAAAAATTTTTGCATTTGTCTTTCACAAATACATCAATCGGCTGCGATCGCAGCCTCTTCAAGACTTAACTGGAAGGCAATTAATTTTATTCTTCCAAATTAACTTTTGCCTTGCGTATTTCCCCTGATTGTAATTATCTGTTATCAGTGGGAATAGGTAATTGATAATTGGTAGTTACTCCCTTTACCCCTCTGCTCCCCTGCTCCCTGCTCGTCCCTGCTCCCTGCTCCCTAATAAGCGGCGTAAATACTGTAAAATTCCCACGACGATCGCCACGCTAAGGGCTGAACCTAACCAAAAACTATCTGCGATCGCGGCTGACTGGTCTAATGCCCATCCACCCAAGGGTGGTCCGATGAAATACCCGCCTGCCCAGCATAGAGAGTTGATGGAAAAGTAGATCCCAATTTGAGCTGGAGGTGCGAGTTCTGTAATCAATGCGGAAGCAGAGGGAGTGTAAGCAACAGTGGCGATCGCCAGTAGACTTAAAGCTAAAATTGCCCAAGTGATTTGACCACTAGCAACTGTTCCTGTTATCCAAATACAGAAAAAGCCTAAAGTCCACATCAAGGCAGAGATTGTTAAAGCTTGAGGATGAGTAAAACGTTTTAAAGCGCGTGCCACAGGTAACTGAGTCACGATCGCCATAGCCATATGCCAGCCGAATAAAATGCTGATTGTAGTTTCAGTAAATCCTTGACCTCTACTGCCAACTGGAACAAAATTTTTCAGATAAAGGGGTAGAGTGCTGTGTAGCTGGGCGATGTAAGTTGTAAAAATAATATTGACGATCGCAAACACTAACAAACTGCGATCGCTCAAGGCTATTTGCCAACTCCCAGGCGCAAACGTTCCAGTTTGATTCTCCTGCGGTCGAGTTTCGGCGATTGCAAAATAGACAACGGCTAAGAAAATTAGAAACGATAACCCATCTAAAATAAATAGCGCTCGATAAGCTCCTGTCGTCCCAATCAAAACTCCACCAAATACAATTCCCATCCCTAACCCGAGATTGTCGGCTAAGCGAGTCACGGCGTAAGCTTCGCGGCGTTGGTCGGTGGATGTGACATCGGCAACAACAGCTTCAGTTGCGGGCCAATACAAGCCTTGTCCCAGTCCCAATAGTAAGTTGCCGATAACTAAAGTGGTGAAATCTGGAGTAATGGCGAGGACAAAACAGGCGATCGCCGCGATCGCTGCTGATAGTAAGAGAGTGCGACGACGACCCCAAAACTGCGAATCTGAAAATGCTCCCCCCAAAATTCGTCCCACAACTCCAGAAATAGAAGCACTACCCAACGCCCAACCGACTGCAATGGCAGATAAGCCGACTTGGTTGACGAAAAAAATTGGCGCGTAAAACAGGGTAAACCCCGTACCTACATTTGAGAGGAAACGACCGCTTGCCAAAATCCAAACTTGAGAGTTCAGCGACGGCAACAGAGACGAAAAGTTATTTTTCTGAAAAAAATTCATTGAAGCTTTAAGTATTGATACGACATATAGAAGTAAATTTTGTAACAAATTGGGAACTATCAATACAGAATATTCATAGCTGTCTACTCGCAGCACGAATTCAGTTTACTCGCTATTACCGTCATATCTATGCAGAAACTTTTTGTATTACTAGGTGTAGTAATTGTATTTGCAATCATATTCGGATTAATGTTTGCTTATTATCGTTCTCAACAATCTCGCCGCCGACTCAGATGGATACAGCCAAAAAAGCATGGCAGAACTACCCCA
This sequence comes from Chroococcidiopsis sp. [FACHB-1243], assembly GCF_014696895.1. NCBI lineage: Bacteria > Bacillati > Cyanobacteriota > Cyanophyceae > Chroococcidiopsidales > Chroococcidiopsidaceae > Chroococcidiopsis > Chroococcidiopsis sp. [FACHB-1243]. The sequence goes on from NZ_JACJQX010000019.1 coordinate 91,064, forward strand.
TTTTCATCACCTCGCCGCCAAAAACCATATGATAGCGAAGGAAGTGGAGATCGCGATACTGCCATTAGGATAGAACAGGTTTCCCGCCCGCTACAAAAAAAACTCTTGCTACTGTTACATGGCGATCGCCAAGCCGCAAATAGACTCCTCAGTGCAGCGAAAGACCGGAATCCTGGTAGAACTATTCAGTGGTATGCCGAGAAAGTTCTGTTCGATTTGCAACGCGATTATGGCAAATATTAACTAAATTAAAAGTCAAAAGCTAAAAGTTAATCCTATGTCCTCTGTCTTTTGCCTTTTTCTAATAGTCTTCGTCGTCTAATTCTTCAACCTTTTCCGCTGGTCTATAGTCAGAGCATTTCAGTGCTTCTTCTGTTAAAACGGCACAAGGATTGACAGCACACTTGAGATAAGGATTGTTGGTAAAATATTGACAGTTTCGACAGGGTACTTTTTGAAAGCGCTTGATTGTAAACAAGAGTTCATCTCGCGCCGCAACTCCAATTTTAGATAGCATTAAAAACAAAATTGTCCAGCCCATAATAAAGCCAATCGGACCTAAAAGCATGAGCAGATCGGAAGTATTAAACTGAGGTGATTTTGTTTCATTTACAGTTTGTTCGCTCAGCTTTACTTCCCGTACAATTTGTGTTTGCGCTACGTACTGTTTTAAAAAGTCAGCCTTATTATACATATTTCTTCCCTCGATCGGCATTCAAAAATACTGTCTTCTTTAGTAGCAAGACCACGGATACTATATTTACAGGTATAGCGAATAATAGAGTTCAGTATCTCTACTGAGAGTTTTGCTTGTCTATTTGTCCGATCTATCTAAAGAAGTATATTTTCGGAGGTAGGGCAATTCTTTTGATTCTTAATTACTGGTTCTTGCTTTTTGCTTGTCAACTAATTTTATGACGCTAGCAAATTATTTATTTTGCCCATCGCCAGATCTTATTAACTGGATTGCATTAATTTTTACTCAATATATCCAGCAAATACAAATATATAATTGTGTTTGTGCGATCGACGGTAACAAAAAATACTTATCTAACTAACTAAAGATAGCTCATCTTCTATGTTACAAAAGCTCGACAATATCGACAACATCAAGATTAATTAAATCGTTTAACTTAAATTAAACAAATTATATTTTTGTAAATTCTAACAAGGTTTTTGGATAGCGATCGCATCCAATCTGCTATTAACTTGTACTGCGTCTGGCGGTTAATGCTACTCTACGAAAAAGTACCTCGACGCTATACCGTGTCATCTATAGGACTCATATTTAATTTTTGAAATCTACGTAGGCACGATTGCGTAACGCATCACTCTCAGTTTTTGGTGCGTTACTCGGGTAGAAATGGCATGGCGCTCGACAGCGGTTAAGAGTCTCTAGTTTAGATTCCACTGGATTACGCGAGAATCCGGTGTAAATATGGCATGGTGATTAGTTTACATTCCACTGTCATATAGTATTACGCGAGAATCCGGTGTAAATATGGCATGGTGAAATGATACGCTAAAGAATTGCAGAAAGATTACAAGGCGCAAGAATGGTTGTTGCAACCCAGGTTCCCCACTTGCTACGGGCTGCTCGTGGAGAAGAAGTAGACCGCCCGCCAGTATGGATGATGCGGCAGGCAGGTCGCTATATGAAGGCGTATCGAGATTTACGCGAGAAGTACCCATCATTTCGGGAGCGTTCTGAAATTCCCGAAGTAGCGATTGAGGTTTCTTTGCAACCCTGGAGAGCTTTTCAACCAGATGGCGTAATTTTATTTTCCGATATTGTCACGCCGTTGCCTGGTTTGGGAATTGATATGGACATTGCGGAAGGCAAGGGACCAATCATTCACTCGCCGATTCGGACTCAAGCGCAAATTGAATCTTTGCGTCAGTTAGAACCAGCAGAATCCTTACCTTTTATTAAAGAGATATTACAGGCACTTCGAGCCGAAGTCGGGAATAAAGCTACAGTTTTAGGCTTTGTCGGTGCGCCATGGACGCTTGCAGCCTATGCAGTTGAAGGAAAAGGTTCTAAAACCTATTCCATTATTAAGGGTATGGCATTTTCTAACCCGACAGTATTGCACCAGCTACTAGAAAAACTAGCAGATGCGATCGCCATTTACGTTCGCTACCAAATTGACTGCGGCGCTCAAGTCATACAAATGTTTGATTCTTGGGCAGGTCAACTTTCACCTCAAGATTACGAAACTTTCGCTTTACCCTATCAACAGCGAGTATTTCAACAAGTTAAACAAACCCATCCCGATACACCCCTGATTCTTTTGGTAGCTGAAAGTGCAGGTTTATTAGAAAGAATGGCGCTAGCTAAAGCAGATCTAATCAGCGTAGACTGGACTGTAGATATGGCAGACGCACGGGCGAGACTGGGGAATCAAATTGGCGTGCAAGGAAATCTCGATCCTGGGGTGTTATTTGGTTCTCATGAATTTATCCGCGATCGCATTTACGATACGGTGAAAAAAGCAGGTACGAGAGGACATATTCTCAATCTGGGTCACGGTGTCTTACCCGACACTCCAGAAGATAATGTCAGATTCTTCTTTGAAACTGCTAAAAATCTTAAATATTAAATGACAACCTCAAAACGAGTTTTGGTGACTGGTGCAAGTGGATGTATCGGTCACTATTTATCTGAAATCCTGGTTCAGAAAACCGATCTCGAACTGTATTTACTAGTTAGAAATCCTCAGAAATTACAAATAGATATTACTACTCGCCCTGGTGTAAAAGTATTACAGGGCGATTTAGCTAACATCGAACAGTTTGCCGATCTACTGAAAACAATTGATATTGCTGTATTAGTAGCTACTGTTTGGGGTGGCAAAGATACTTTTGAAATTAACGTTAATAAAACAATTCAACTATTAAATTTACTCGATCCAGAAAAATGTCAGCAGGTCATTTACTTTTCTACAGCTAGCGTTTTGGATCGTCAAAATAACTTGTTAAAAGAAGCAGGGTCACTTGGCATAGATTATATCCGTTCTAAATACGAAACTTTAAGTAGATTACCAGAATTAGCGATCGCCCCTAAAATTACCGTTCTATTTCCTACCTTAGTTCTAGGGGGTGACGCTCAGAAACCATACTCTCACCTATCTGCTGGCTTACCCGATGTTGTCAAGTGGATTAACATCGCCCGTTTCTTCAAAACAGAAGGCAGCTTCCATTTTATTCACGGACGAGATGTTGCCCAAGTCGTCAAATATTTGATTAAAGGGAGCAGGGAGCGGGGAGCAGGGAGTAGGGAAGAAGGACAAAGGGACAAGGAAGCAGCTACCAATTACCAATTATCAATTACCAATTACCAACTACCAATTCACTACGTTCTCGGACAAGAGCTATTAACTGCTAACCAAGCCATTGAAGAAATTTGTACTTATCTCAATAAAAAGATTTATTTCCGCATTCCTCTGTATTCATCTTTGACCAATTTATTTATAGTTTTATTCCGCATTCAAATGGCAGAGTGGGATAGATTTTGTTTGCAATATCGCCATTTTACTCATCAAAATGTCATTAATCCTAGCAGCTTTGGCTTACCTAATTATTGTCCCACTCTCAGCGATGCTTTAAGAATTCATGGGGTTCGTGGTAAAAATCTAGACAACCGGGACTTACGGAATCTGTAGGTATGTTACTGATTGTTTCTGCTTTGGCTTTGAACTCTGCTAACTCTCTACAAAAAACGAAGTAAGCCTGTAGGGTGCGTTAATCAACGCACCCTACTAAAAACCCGCCTCTACGATGACTGATTTCATCATTTCTGTACGGGCGGGTTTAACCGCAAAACTATTTATCCTAGTATAGGAATCTTCAAAAACCCGCCCCTACGAGGACTGACTTCATCATGACTACTCCCAGCACCCTTGCACCTGGTAACCTGCGGCGAGTCCACCACATCGCCTTAAATGTCAAAGACATGCAAGCATCGCGCCACTTTTACTGTCATATTCTGGGATTGCACGAACTGACAGGCGATGAAATCCCCTCTACTCTACTCGATTTGGTAGCGCAAGGCAAAGTTGCTAACTTCGTCACCCCAGATGGAACGGTTTTAGATTTGTTCTGGGAACCGGAGTTAACACCACCAGATCCCGATCCCGAACGGAGTTTTACCCGTGCCTATCATCTTGCCTTCGATATCGATCCGCAATTGTTCGATCGCGCCGTGGAAGTATTGAAAGATAATCAAATTGCGATCGCCCACGGTCCCGTCAGCCGCCCTACAGGTAGAGGTGTTTACTGCTACGATCCAGATGGATTTATGGTAGAAATCCGGTGCGATCCAGTATGAGCAAAAAAAACCTGAATCTGACAATTCAGACTCAGGTAGTCCTACACTTCACAACTCAGGAAAATACAACAGACACGAAAATCTCAGAAACAAAAATCTAGTTTTCAGCTCTATGCGGCATGAGTATGCATTCTTGTTTCCACAGGCAACCACTTGGAAGATAGATCTTCCATAATACCTTTGCGGCTGAAACTTTTGCTTCGATCTAAATGTACCACTAATGTTGGCAAATAAATGTCATCAATTATCTGATGTCCGTAACCGATGACAACACCAGTTAGATCTGTTTGCTTGTGTTGCACAAAATCCCCAATTCTTAACATGGTATTTCTCCTTAGTAGGCTAGCTTCCCTGCTTCTGGCTACCATAGGAAAAGCTTCCTCAGCGCCAAGTACAGGTAGAACGTAGCGGGTTTAAACCAGCCAAGGACACTGAATGCGATCTAGAAAATCTTCGATCTTTACAGTCTCCTCTCAACGCCTACGAAGTTAGCTGACGGGCTAGGACTGAGAGATGTCCCTCTCTGTTTGTCTCAGAGATAAGCCCCAGAATTCGGTTCCTCCGCTCCAATTATGATTGGATTAGGCTGACTTATTTAATCTGGTTAACTACATCCTAAACCACGCTCCCTACGTTCTGTCAATAAAAGTTACAAACCGTGAAGTATTTCTAGCTAGATTATCAAGAATTGTATATTAACTATTTGTAAAAAATCCAAAATATTACGGTATTCCTAGCAGTTAATGCTAGTTTAATTAGTATCTAACAGTTTCTCTCCTTTGATTGGGGAGCTAGAGGGGATCTCGTGCAAGGTAGTATAGTCTTGCGATCGCCCAACCCCCGCCAAATCGGGGGCGATAGATTAAAATGCACATCGCGTGAGTAGTAACTAGATATTCAGAAGCTAGCCACCAGTCGCCAGCCACTAGTCACTAGTCACCAGCCACTCACCAATGACGAATGACTAATGACCAATCATGCTTGCTGCGGTCCTGGCTATGCATCTCCCCAAGTGGCGATGCAAGCAGAGAGAGAAAAGATATTGTATGCGATCGCCCTTTATACGGGTACGGGAATTGAAGCACCAGATTATTTAGCGACGATTGATGTCGATCCTGACTCTCCGACATATTCTCAGGTAATTCATCGCTTACCCATGCCTTATTTAGGCGATGAGTTACATCATTTTGGTTGGAATGCATGTAGTTCGTGTCACGGTGACGCGAGTAAATCTCGTCGCTTTACGATCGTACCTGGACAGCGATCGAGCCGGATTTATATTGTAGATACAAAAGAGGCGCGATCGCCTCAAATTTATAAAGTCATTGAAGCAGAAGAAATCAAAGCGAAAACAAATTTAACAGCCCCTCATACAGTCCACTGTTTAGCAGATGGACATGTCATGATTTCAATGCTAGGTGATAGTCAAGGGAATGCACCTGGCGGCTTTTTGCTACTCGATGAAAACTTTGATATTGTCGGACGCTGGGAACAACAAGCCACGACGATGAAGTTTAATTATGACTTTTGGTATCAGCCGCGCCATAACATTATGGTAAGTAGCGAATGGGGCGCGCCTAAAACGTATTATCCTAGTTTTGACCTCAACGATGTCGCAGCCGGAAATTACGGTCAGCAATTGCATTTTTGGGACTGGAAAAAACACGAAATTATTCAAAGTTTTGACTTAGGTGTAGAAGGTTTAATTCCTTTAGAAGTCCGTTTTCATCACAACCCAGATAGTACACACGGCTATGTTGGTGCAGCCTTAAGTAGTAATATTTGGCACTGGCACAAATCGAATGGACAATGGACAGTTGAGAAAGTTATTGATGTTCCATCCGTAGAGGTTCAAGACTGGGAAATTCCCGTGCCTTCTTTGATTACCGATATTTTGCTGTCAATGGACGATCGCTATCTCTATTTTTCCAACTGGTTGCATGGAGATATTCGTCAGTATGACATTAGCAATCCTTATCAGCCTCAATTGACTGGGCAAGTTTGGTATGGTGGTTTATTAGGAAAAGGTAGCGAAGTCCAGGAGCAGAAATTGCAAGGTGGTCCCCAAATGCTGCAATTAAGTTTAGATGGCAAGCGGTTGTACGTCACTAACTCTCTATTCAGTACTTGGGATAATCAATTCTATCCAGATTTGGCTAAACAGGGGTCTTATATGTTGCAAATTGATTGCGACACGGAAAATGGAGGATTGAAAATTAATGAAAACTTTTACATAGATTTCGGTCAAGAACCAAACGGTGCAGCCCGCGCCCATGAAATGCGATATCCTGGCGGAGATTGTACTTCAGATATTTGGATTTAGCATTAAACTGATAACTGACTATGGCAATCCTCAAATTAGAAGACGGTACGATATACACTCAACTTGGTGATATTAGCCGCGAGTTAGCTTCCCTAAATATTCAACTCAATTACTGGAGTGTGGGAGAAGATTCACAATTGCGGCAATTGTTAGTCCAAGAAAGCTTAAATTCGGAGGAAAAAGAACGTGTTCTCGCGGCTTTAGATACTTATTTTGAGCAACTCAAACAGACAGATGGTTATCAATCTCGCGATTTAATTGCATTACATCCTGGAATTCCAAACTTAGATGAGATGCTAGCAAAATTCGATCTCATTCACACTCACGCCGATGATGAAGTTAGGTATATTGTCGATGGTGAAGGGATATTTGGTTTCGTGCGTCCTGATGGTAGCCAAGTAGAACTCACAGTACAACCAGAAGAGTATATTAACGTCCCCGCCGGAACCGAGCATTGGTTTTATTTAACACCAGCCCGGCGAGTCAAAGCAGTACGATATTTTATCGATACAACAGGTTGGATTCCTCAATATACGGGCAAAGAGATTCGGTTTCGTCAAAGTGCGATCGCGTAATTTATCATATTTAATACATCTGATTCATGCTTAATTATCAACCTTCAGTAACTAATAGCAAAACTACCGCTCCGCAATTTGAATTGATCGATGCTGCTCGTTATTTCTACCGTCAAGATTGGATGGTAGGAACGGCAGGAAATCTTTCCGCTCGTCATGCTGACGATAGTTTTTGGATTACAGCAAGTGGGAAGGCAAAAGGAGAGCTATCAACTAGCGATTTCGTTCGCGTTGCCCTCGATGGTACAATCTTAGAAAGAGCATCTGCTAATATTAAACCCTCGGCAGAAACGATAATTCATCAAGTAATTTATAGCTTGTTTCCAGCGGCTCAAGCTTGCTATCACGTCCACTCAATTGAAGCAAATTTAGTTTCTCATTTTACTGAGAAAGATAATTTGCCACTACCACCCCTGGAAATGGTTAAAGGCTTGGGTGTATGGGAAGAAAACCCCCAGGTGGCAATTCCCATATTTGAAAATTATTTAGAAGTTCCTCAAATTGCCGCAGAAATTAGCGATCGCTTCAGCACTCAATTACCGCAAATCTCAGCTTTGTTAATCCGCAATCATGGCGTGACTGTCTGGGCAGATTCCCTCACCTCAGCGCGTAATTATGTTGAGTTGATAGAATACATTTTTCGATACATGGTAGCAGCGCGCCAAGCTGGAATTTTTTGAAAATGGGAGGTCACGGGAACAATAGAGCGCTCTTTTCTTCATAACTTATAACCTGAGTCTACTTTATAGGAGAAAGTCAATGCTATTGTTCAATCGCTGGCAGTCAAAAACTGCTTTTTTAATGGCGATGGGAATGACCGTAACAGCGTTTGTACCGCTTTTGATTTCTACTCCAGCGATCGCCAATTCTCCCTCTTTTGAAATTGCCCAACTCTTTCCTGACTCTCGCGACGATGAGTATCGCGGATCTTCTGGTGGTGTTGTCCCTAGAGGAACGATAATTCCGGTAACTTATGATAGAGGAAAAAAAATTATTGTCTCTCCAGAAGAAACAGCGGACATAACATTGACTGTGGCTGAAGATGTCGAGTCTGAAAGCGGTAGAATCGCAATTCCCGCTGGTAGTCGGATTGAAGGCGAACTCAGACCTGCCGATCGCGGAACTCAATTTGTTGCGCAAAATTTAGTTTTAGAAGGTCGCGATCGCGGTTATCCAATTGAAGCAACGTCGCGGGAGATTACCGACACGGAAATCATTGATGAAAAATCAAATCCCGATATCCTTAGAGGCGCGGTGATTGGGGCTGCTGCTGGTGCGGTTTTGGGTGAAATTTTTGGTGGAATCGATCTAGGTGAAGTCTTAGCTGGTGCAGGTGTAGGTGTATTGGGAGAAGTCTTATTGAGAGGTCGCAAACAAAAAGAAGTTGAAGTTGTTGTCATCAGACCAGATACAGATTTAGATTTGAGATTAGAGGAAGACTTTGTTGCCTCGCGTTCTGGAAATGATGATTACCGCGATTCTGATTATCGTCGCAATAGGGACTCTGATTATCGCAGGCGTGAAGATAATTAAACTTGCTGCTGTACGTTTTGGCAAGGGTGGGTTTAGCAAGATCTCGGTGTGAAAATAGAGACTTTGGGCGAACCCACCCCTACAGATCGTCATATAACAAAACTTTGTGGAATACCAAAGACGTTTTGACTTGGCTGTAGCCGCATTTTTGGTAGAAATGATGAGCTGCTGAACGGACAATATTAGATCGAACTAATATACTTTGACATCCGCGTGTCTTTGCCCAGCTTTCAACTCGATCTAGCAATTTTCTCCCAATACCAGCACCGCGATCGCTTGGCGCTACAACTAAACCGCCAATTTTAGCATGAAAATCTGTCAGCAGCGAGTGATAAGTGTAAGCGTGAATCCAGGCGATCGCTCGATCGTCTAAACCTGTGGCTACGTAGATAATATGATTGCTATCTGATAAAATTTGGTACAGGCGCTGCTCTATGGCAATAGTCGAAACAAGATAGCCAAGTTGGTGAGACAAAATCGCGATCGCCTCAACATCTTGCGTAGTAGCTGGGCGAATATTAACACCGCTACTATCAAGAGTAACTGTCATGATGAAACTACCCCATCTGTACGCTTCATTGTAACAGGGACGCTCAAGCGCTGTTGATTTCCAAGCGCACGATGAAAGATCGCATCACGAGTGTTTTGAATCAATTACATTTACGCGATCGCACTCAGTCTGTACTATTTACTAGTTCTTGTTTAGCAATTTTAGACCAAATGAATTAACAAGTAATCCTTACTATTTTTGGATTGAGAAGTATTGCTAACGCTTAGAAATTAAGGAAACGAGCTAGTAAATCTATCAGAAATTGACTTCTACACTAAGGTAGAATTCGATAAAACTCGTGCTGGTGAAATACCGGACTGAAATTCACTTGAATCAAAGCTTGAATAAAATTAAAACAGAAGCATCAAAGCGTAAAATTAAGAGCTGTGTCTGCAAGTTCCATGTTTTCACCACTAAGGAGCATAAACTTAAAGAACAATTTATTTGGTTTTACGTCATTAAGATGTAAAATCTCTAATTCGATAAATTAGGAGAAAGACTTTATATGTTCATTTCTAATTCCTGGCAAGCCAAAGTTGCGGCACTGATGGCACTGGGAATGGCTTCTGCCACAATAGTACCTGCGATCGCTGCGACTCCGGTTGCAGCACCCCAATCGAACTCTAGTAAACTCTTAATTGCGCAATCATCTCAGTCAATCGTGCCAGTTGGCACGGTCATTCCAGTGCGATACAAAAAGTCAGATAGAGTGCTGGTTACGCCTAAAGAATCAGTCAGACTGACGCTAACTACAGCAACAAGCGTTCGCTCGGAGCGCGGAAATGTCGTGATTCCCGCAGGCAGCCAAATTAACGGTAGACTCAGACCTGCTGATGGTGGTTCGCAATTCGTAGCTGAATCAGTCGTCATTGGTAGTCAAAAACGAAAATATCCGATTGAGGCAACATCAGCTGTCGTGAGAAGAAAGCAGACAATCGATCGCAAAACCAATCCTGACTTCGTTCGCGGTGCGGTTGTTGGCGCAGCAGTCGGAGCCGTAGCATCTGAAATTTTTGGAGATATCGATTTAGGTGCAATCTTAGGAGGTGCGGGAGCTGGAGTGTTGGGAGAAACGCTCCTTAGAGGTCGCAAGCGTAAAGAAGTGGAAGTGGTTGTTGTCAATCCCAACCGAGATTTAGACCTGACGCTAGATGAGGATTTTGTCTTGTCTCGAAATCGGTAATGGGAGTTATTAGTCGTAAGTCGTAACTTGTAAAGTTGACAAATGTTTGCGTTCTAGCAGGTGGAGATTTCCAGCTGCTAGAACGGATAGACCCTGTTCTGTAAGAGCTTGTGCCGTTTTATTCAAGGCATCAAACTTGTCCAAAAAATTCAGGGTAAGATGTTCCCAATCTCCAGAGGCAATAATCTCCTGCTTGTCACGGAAATAATCGAAAATATCCGATGGGTGCTGCCGCATCCGCTCAATGTCTGGATCGCCTCCCTCATGCTTGGCGGAAATATTCGGCACGCACGAAGCCAGCTCCATCAACTCATCTGTGCGGTTGTAAGGCTGTCGCACGATGCCTTTCCAAGTTTCAGTGATGTGATGCTCGAAGCGAATCAATTGCTCGAAGTCCAAAGCATGACGCAACTGGCTGGTAATTTCAATTGTTTCGTTGTTGACTGAGTTACTCCAATTAAATCCAATTAATGGAGAGCTGCCATCATCTCTAGAAAATAACTTGGCTCCAAGTAAAGTCCACAAAGCTGCATAGGGATTGTCATTGCCCATAAATACAGAGATCTTGAACTCGATATCAACCCCAAGTCGATGCAAAAGATAGCCTAGTAGCACTGTCCCAGGATTGAGATTGAGAACTTGGCGAATGCCATAGTTAGTGTAGTAATACAAGTACTCATCCAGCCATAGCAAAGCGCGATCGTTGGGCTGTCCAACACCACCAAAGTAACCCGCGATCGTTTCCGCTCCACCGAGATGGACGTTCGAGCCATCAGTTCCTTTAGTATCGAGAGTGACGACAAAACTCGCGCCAATAATTTGCATAGCTGCGGCAATGGCGGGCAAGTCACCATCGGTTTCTTGTTCCTTCATCTGGCGGACTTGAATGAAACGTCCCGGCATGAGGGATTGTTGGGCGATCGCGCGTCGAGCTGCGGCAATTATCCAAGGAAAATATTGACAGGCACTAATTTCTAATGTCACCGCATATTTGTCGTCAAAAGTCAAATTCTTTGCCTTGTTTCCTATCACATTCTGTCGATAATCGACAATGCTGACAAATGCGCCCTCATCTGCTTGCTGTTGCAGCCATTGTAGATCGGTCAAATATTCGAGTCGAGTTTGTCGAACGCGCTCTAGCAATGCGGTCAGAGACGCAGCTTGTTTTGCCTTAGCATTAATCTCTTCTGGAGTCCCATATTTAGACACGATATTGAGGAAATTGGCGATCGCCTCCATATTTGGATTCAATAAAATATCATTAATTGCTTCTAGTCGTGCAGTTGGAATTTTTAATCTTTTTTGGATATCCTCAATCATAGTAATTTTCCTCTTCAATAGGCAGAAGTCAGAAGTCAAAAGTCAAAACACTAACATAGATTTGCAAGGTGAGTTTTGAAAATAAATCCTACTGGAACTGGTCGCTGGTCACTGGTTACTGTTAAACAACCCCATACTTTTTCCCCACGCGAGCAAACGCCTCTACACATTGCTCTAATTGTTCTTGCGTGTGAGTGGCGGAAACTTGAACCCGAATTCGAGCATGACCTTGGGGAACTACAGGATAGCTAAAGCTAATGACATAAATCCCCTCATCAAGCAGATCTCGCGCCACAGCTTGTGCGAGTTTCGCGTCGTACAGCATAATTGGTACGATCGGGTGAATCCCAGGTTTAATTTCAAAACCGCGATCGCCGATGGAAGTCCGAAAGTAGCTGGCATTCTCCAGCAGTCTTTCGCGTAATTCTGAGGTTTGGTTGAGTAAATCCAATACCTTAATGCTGGTGTAGGCGATCGCCGGAGCAAGGGTGTTGGAAAATAAATAGGGGCGCGATCGCTGCCTAAGCAAGTCGATAATGACTTTACGACCTGATGTAAAGCCTCCAGAAGCTCCACCCAGGGCTTTTCCTAACGTACTGGTGATGATATCTGTACGACCTATGACACCACGATGTTCGATCGAGCCGCGTCCTGTTGCTCCCAAAATCCCAGTAGCATGACTATCATCTACCATGACCAGCGCATCATACTGTTCGGCTAAATTGCAGATTTGGTCTAGCTTAGCGATATCGCCATCCATGCTGAAGACCCCATCCGTGGCAATTAAGCGGATTTTCAGCGATTGGGTAGCTCGCAGCGTTTGCTCTAATTCTTCCATATTGCTATGGGCAAACCGATAGCGTTTAGCTTTACACAGCCGAACTCCGTCAATAATACTAGCGTGGTTGAGCGCATCGCTAATGACCGCACACTCTTCATCAAGTAGTGTTTCAAATAGTCCGGCATTGGCATCAAAACAGGAACCGTACAAAATCGTATCTTCAGTACCGAGAAATGCAGAAATCTTTGCTTCCAGCTCTTTATGTATGGTTTGTGTGCCACAGATAAAGCGCACCGATGACAAGCCAAAACCATATTTAGCAATTCCTTCCTGGGCTGCGGCAATAATGTCAGGATGGTTAGCTAATCCCAGGTAATTATTAGCGCAGAAGTTCAGTACCATCCGACCATCTTGAAGTTGGATTTTAGCATCTTGAGGGGATGCGATCGCTCGTTCTTCTTTGCGCAGACCGGATTGATGAATTTCATCGAGCAGGGATTGAAAAACAGAAGCCGCCGCTGTGGTCAACATAGCTACATCACCGAATGTAGGGAGTTGGGAGTTGGGAGTCGGGAGTCGGGAATAAGTGGTGCGTAGTGCGTGGTACGTGATTCGTGAGTTTTTGATTCTCCTCTGCTCCCCTGCTCCCCTGCTCCCCTGCCCCTCTGCCCCCCTGCTCCTCTGCTCCCTGCTCCCTGCTCCCTTTTTAATGACTCCAGCTTCGCCAACATATCGCTGACGATTGCAGGTAAGTCATAGGTATGCTGCCAACCCCAATCGGCTCGTGCTTTGGAGTCGTCAACTGTACAAACCCAAGAATCAGCGATCGCCTGCCGAAAATCGGGTTTGTATTCGCAGGTAAACTCAGGTAAGTGCTTTTGAATTTCAGCTACGAGTTCTGCTACCGAGAAGCTGACTGCTGCCACATTGTAGCTAGTACGAACTTTGATGGCTGATAAATCTGCTTCCATCAGTTCCAGAATCGCTCTGACCGCATCTAAAGCATACATCATGGGCAAGCGAGTCTCTGGGCGAAGGAAACAGGTGTAAGTTTTCTGCTGGAGGGCAGCATGGAAGATTTCTACGGCAAAGTCTGTTGTCCCGCCTCCTGGTGGGGCATTGTAGCTAATAATGCCCGGTAAACGTAAAGATCGCACGTCCACGCGAAACCGTTGCGCGTAGTACTGACAAAGTAGTTCGCCCGTCACCTTGGTAATTCCGTACATTGTAGATGGCTCTGTCACCGTAATCTGAGGCGTGTCTAACTTCGGCGTATGCGCTCCAAATACGGCAATAGAACTAGGATAAAAAACTCTGAGTCGAGCGGATTTTGCTACTTCCAGAACATTTTTTAGCCCGTTAATATTAACGTCCCAACAGAGATCGGGTTCCTGTTCGCCCTTTGCTGATAGTAGTCCTGCCAAGTGGTAGATTGTATCGATTTGATGCCGCTTGATAATTTTTTCCAACCGCCGAGCATCTGTGACATCTAACACTTTATAAGGAAATAACTTGCTTTCCTCTGAGCGTGGCGATCGCCCGCTTTCCATGACGTGTGTTGTCCCATAGCGTCTTTGTAGGGCAACAACAAGGTCGCTTCCCAGTTGACCTCTAGAGCCAGTGACTAAAATATTGTTCATCATATGACAGTTACCAGTGGTAATTGGTAATTGGTAATTGGTGAAAGGCGCTCTTGCGAGAGGCGAGAGGTCTCTTTGCGACTCTCCCTCAGCAACCTTGCGCTCCCTCAGCAACCTTGCGCTCCCTCAGCTCCCTCAACTCTCTTCTCCCCTACTCCCTGCTCAGGAGGAAATAACCCAGGACATGTGAGGACGAAAACATCTCTCACTCCCAGTTCAGATGTAGTCGCTTTGACTGGCGAGGTGTAGTGGAAGTATTGACTATCTCTAAAGACTAAGAATTCGCCAGGATTGAGAATTTTACTGAAAGCGGGACGACCATCTTTCTCTGGATAAAGGTGCGTTTCTCCCCCTTCAATTCCGGTTCTATTGACAGAGAAAATGCCGACGAGTTCGACTCCATCGCGATGAATTCCTTCAGGCGCAGGATTGCCGAGTTGCTGGGAAGAAGCTGTCGTTCTAATTTGATGCACTGCAACTTCATTGAAGTTAGTACAGAGCTGGCAAAACTGGAAAAATTCCCACACAATTTTTTGAAAATCTACTGACGCAACTAGGCGATCGTCAAGTTCTGGATACTCTCTAATTACATCTCCCAAAATTGGGTTATATGCTTTCGATTGAAATAGCTGCCTGTGGGGTAATTTTATCAGGCGATCGCCAGCTATTTGAAAGTGAGAAAGGTTTCTAAAACGATAGTTGCCTGCTAAATATGGATCGGCTGGTAAAAAATCGAAAAATGGTTTTAATTGCTCTAGCTTAACAGCGTTCACCATTTCTAAAACGTAGCTGGCTAGACAATTAAATTCTTGTGGTTTTGATAAATTCAGCATAGTAAACTTCCTCACATTCAATTGAGGATAGCAGGATTATTCAATCTGCTACATCTAAATTTAGTAGTTAGCATTGGGTTGTGCCACATCAAATTTTGCTACCAATAGCAGCAAAAATTAACAATAAATTTATAGGTTTATCATGTAAACTCGATCTAGCCTTTTCATTCCTTTATAGAAGCTTCATTAATACATCTATGACAGAGTATGTATTAGCAAAGAGACTCTATAAAATGGAAGTTAAGGTTTCATTCTATTGTTAGGGAAGACCCCTAGCGTTCGATCGAGTCTACTAATTTAATTGTAGTTATATTTTTCGGCTATTGTCGATCCCTATAACTTTTGGTTGATATCTAACATTCTTAATAAGTATTTTTTTAATAAAAATTTATACAAGAATGTCAGTTGTCAGTTGTGATTTGGAAAATGAATTAATATGAATTTTGCCGAACGAATGAGCCGCCTGGGGACGGAATCTGCTTTTGAAGTCCTTGCCAAAGCACAACGGTTGGAAGCTCAAGGACGTAACGTAATTCATCTAGAAATCGGACAGCCAGACTTTCAGACACCGATGAATATCTGTCAGGCTGCATTTCAAGCCATGCAAGATGGCTACACTGGCTATGCTCCTGCTGCTGGATTACCTCAGTTACGGCAAGCGATCGCTCAATATGTGACACATACAAGAGGCGTTAAGGTGCATCCCGATGAAGTGGTAGTGACACCAGGCGCTAAGCCGATAATTTTTTTCACTATTCTGGCGCTGGTGAATGCAGGTGATGAGGTCATATATCCCGATCCAGGTTTTCCCGTTTACGAATCAGTGATTAACTTCGTCGGAGGAAAGGCAATTCCTCTAGCCTTACGCGAAGAAGTTGGCTTTCGCTTTCGGATTGAGGATTTAGAACAAGCAATTTCTCCGCGTACGCGACTATTAATTCTCAATTCTCCCCAAAATCCTACCGGAGGAGTGCTGCAACTTGAAGATTTACAGGCGATCGCCAATTTAGCAGAAAGACATAATTTTTATATCCTCTCGGACGAAATCTATTCGCGCATCCTTTACGAACAAACACACCACAGCATTATGAGTTTGCCTGGAATGAAAGAGCGGACGATTCTGCTAGATGGTTACTCTAAGACTTACGCGATGACGGGGTGGCGCTTGGGTTATGGTGTGGCTCCCCAACTATTAGCTCAAAAGCTGGAGCAATTAACGATCAATTCTAATTCCTGCACCTGTTCGTTTACTCAAATTGCTGGAATTGAAGCATTGACAGGGACGCAAGAGTTTGTAGAACAGATGGTGGACGAATTCAGACAGCGAAGAGATTTTATTGTCGATGGTTTGAATGCGATCGCGGGTATTCAGTGCGTTAAACCTACAGGAGCATTCTACGTATTTCCTAATGTCAAACAACTTCCTCTCAACTGTGATGCACTCGCAGATTACTTACTAGCAGAAGCCGGAGTTGCCGTACTTTCTGGTTCTGCTTTTGGCAGATTTGGTGAGGGATATTTAAGGTTATCCTACGCTAACTCATTGGAAAATATTCGCGAAGCTCTCAACCGTATCCAAACAGCGATCGCTCAGCTCAAGTGAGGCATTCAGTCTTCTTCGTCAGTTGTATACAATTAAAATGGATGCACGGTAATTTCTGACTTCTGAGTTCACCCTGTTGTAGAAAAACATTTGGGGAGAATCAGGATGAAAAACATTGCAGGAACCTTCAAGGGCGCTGGTGGATTAAGGCTCTATTACCAAAGCTGGCATCCCCAAGATCGATCGCGGGCTGTGGTGGCGATCGTGCATGGCTTGGGAGCGCATAGCGGTCTATTTTTACCTGCTGTAGAGTACTTAGTGTCTCTAGGTTATGTAATCTATGCCTTTGATTTACGAGGTCACGGACACTCGCCAGGACAAAGGGGACATATTAATCGATGGACTGAATTTCGAGAAGATTTAAGCGCCTTTTTGCAGCAAATTTGGCAGCAAGAACCCAATTGCTCTTGTTTTGTCTGGGGGCATAGCTTGGGAGGTGCGATTATTTTGGATTATGCTTTGCGATCGCCGCAGGGACTGCGGGGTGCGATCGTCACTGCACCAGCTTTGGGAAAAGTTGGAGTTTCGCGCCTCAAACTGGCGATCGGGCGAGTCTTTTCCCGCGTCTATCCACGCTTGAGTCTTAAGGTTGGCTTGAATCATCATGCTAGTTCGCGCAATCCAAATGTTATTTCTGCTTATAGTCAAGACCCCTTACGTCACGAATACGGTAGTGCCAGACTTGCAACAGAATTCTTTGCTGCCGTGGATTGGATCGAAAATCATGCCTCTGAGCTGCAAATTCCTTTACTGCTGCTACATGGCAGTG
The DNA here is from genome assembly GCF_014696895.1 of Chroococcidiopsis sp. [FACHB-1243]. Lineage (NCBI taxonomy): Bacteria > Bacillati > Cyanobacteriota > Cyanophyceae > Chroococcidiopsidales > Chroococcidiopsidaceae > Chroococcidiopsis > Chroococcidiopsis sp. [FACHB-1243]. The sequence continues at coordinate 108,504 of NZ_JACJQX010000019.1, forward strand.
CAGACCAAGTAACTCATCCTGAAAGTAGTTGGCTGTTCTGCGAACGGGTCACTTATCCCGACAAGAAATGCTACGAGTATCCTGGCAGTTATCACGATCTTTATGCCGATACGAATTATCAAGAAGTACTTGTAGACATCGGTAACTGGTTGGAGCAGCATTTGCAGGAAATTGATGACAGTCAAGCAGCGTGAGGTAAGAGAGTGGTGCGTAAAAGGATTAAATAATGTTACCAGTTTTTCTTTATTTCAATAAATTAACAATGGACAGTGAAGTGTATATTTGGCTCTTTTAAAATGAATTCAGAGGCTTGGAACTCAATGATTAGTGAGTAAAAATTCCTGTTGTTAGTTTGATTTGTTACTAAAGATAGATAAAATAGCAGCTTCGTGAAGTAATGAGTTAAACTGAGATCGAGCAATTCTTTTGACATATCGTTCGATCCCTGAAGGGTTAGATATGATGGTTTAACATCTTTAGTTACGTGTTGTGTCGTTAATTCATATTAATTAGAAAGGAGAAACAGGGAAAATATCTAACTCAGGTGTGAGAATTCGGCATCCAAAACAAATACTGCATCTGACTCTGTTTTCTAAAAACAAAACTCAATAAAAAAAACTATTAGCTCGGGCGCTCGATCGCAAATATTGTTAGCGATCGCAGCGGTGGGCTTCAGTAAGTGTAGGGTGGGCAATGCCCATCTTACTGTAAAAGCCAATTAATAAAAAAAACAGAAAAACTTTATCGAGGGGAAGAGATTTCAGCTCTTCTTGGCGAAAATGTTGTGGTCTAACAAAATTTACACAGCCCCTCCCAACTCTGGGAATGTGTTGTTGGGACGCACATTGCCTTCATTATTAGATGAAGCCTGCGATCGCGCTCCCAATTTCCATGCTTTAAATTGGTGGACGGAACAAGGTTGGCAGTCCTTATCCGAGCGAGCCTTTCGGACTGCGGCTGAAGAAGTAGCACTCGGTTTGTCGAACTTAGGGTTAGAGAAGGGCGATCGCGTTGCCCTCCTGACGCATAGCGATGTTAACTTTTGCATAGTTGACATGGGCTGCTTGCTAGCTCAACTGATTGACGTACCGATCGATCTCACCCAAACGTTAGAAAATATTGTTTTTATTACGCAACACAGCGAAGCCAAAGGACTAATTGTTTCTAACCTCGACTTACTCGACCACATCATACCTTACTTAAGCAGCACGCCCGATCTACAAATCGCGATCGTTGCCGATGTTCCCCTCGATTGGCAAGGACAATTCAAGCATCCTCAAGCAATCCAAATCTTTTCCTTAGCAGAGATACGGCAGCGAGGACAAGCTCAGATGTCAGATGAGAGGCAACAACAGCTACGCGCATCGCTAACAGCCAACGACTTAGCCACCATCATTTATATCCCTGGAGCCACTGGTAAGCCTCAAGGAGTGATGCTGACTCACGAAAACCTCTCAGCTAATGCCCTAGCAATGTTCAGTGGAATTCCCGATTTAGAACTGGGTGCAAAGGAGGTCGTACTTTCATTTCTACCCTTGACTCATGTTTTTGCCCGTGTCTTTTTCTACGGTCACATGAATTACGGACATAGCGTTTACTTCACCACTTCTAACCGAGTGATGAAACATCTTAAAGAGATACAACCAACAATATTTGCTACCGTGCCTCTGTTGCTGGAAAAAATTTATCAGCGAATTTTAGAAACAGGTAGTCAGACTCCACAACCAGAGACAGTGAAGAGTGTCAAATACGACTTGCTGCCCCGCTTTCGGACTTTTGCCGCACAGATGTTTCAGAAGAAACAAGAGACTCCCCAGCAAAAATTCCGTTTATCCTCTCTGCGATGGCTTCCCCCAACTCAATTCAAGTTACCGCGTTGGCAAGCCTCTCTCAGCGCTTGGAAATCATTACAAACAGAACAAACTCAACGTCTGATCGATTGGGCGATCGCCCTTGCCCAACAGTACAAATTGGGACACTCACCGAGCGGCAAATACGACTGGATGCTGAAACTAGCAGACCGACTAGTATTTGCTAGATGGCGCTCGGTGTTTGGCGGTCATCTCAAATATGCGATCTGCGGTGGTGCAGCTTTGAAAGCCGAGATTGCCAACCTGTTTGCTGCTGCCAGAGTCACGATTCTACAAGGCTATGGATTGACAGAAACGAGTTCGGCAGTTGCTTGCAATCGGGGTAGCTTCAACCGAGCTGGAACAGTAGGAGTACCGCTGCCAGGGATAGAAATTGCGATCGCCTCTGATGGTGAAATTTTAGTCAGGGGACCTTACGTGACGCAAGGCTACTATAAAAACCCCGAAGCTACCCAGCAGGCGATCGACTCTGAGGGTTGGTTTCATACAGGCGACATAGGAGAGTTTACTGCCGATGGTTTTCTGAAAATCGTTGGATTAAAGAAAAGCCACTTCAAGCTTTCAACAGGTAAATATGTCACGCCACAGCCATTAGAACACAAGTTAGAACAATCTTCTCTGGTAGCAAAAGCCGTTGCAGTGGGGGCAGAACGTAAATTCTGTGTCATGCTAATTTTTCCCGATTTCAACAACCTGCGCCAACAAGCTCAAATCTTGGGACTCGACCTACCAGATGCAGAATTATTGAACCATCCCTGTATTCTCGCCCTCTACCAGGCTTTAGTAGATGAAGCTAATTGCCATTTGCCTTACTGGTCTTTAGTTAAACGCTTTCAGCTCATCAACGCTACACTCAGCGTCGAGAACGGAATGCTGACCCCCAGTGGAGAAGTAAAACGCGCCAGGATCGCTGAAATGTTTGCTCAAGAAATTAATGCTTTATATGGTCAAGAAGATTCCAAACGACGAGAGACACAGCGTCACGAACAACTCAACCCATGTCCCCCCGTACCTTCATCCACCTGTCCTGCATATGCTCAATCCTTAAGCCAGGGAGTAGAGAGAATTCGGAATTCGGAATTCGGAATTCGGAATTAATCGATCGCACACTACGCATCACTTCATTACCAATTACCACTGATAACTGATAACTGAGGTTTTAAAACTATGTTTAAGCCGTTCCGAACCGCCGCCGTTCTTGGTGCGGGAGTGATGGGAAGCCAGATTGCCGCTCACCTCGCCAATGCAGGTTTAACCGTATATTTATTAGATATTCCTGGCAAGGGGAGCAATAAAAATGAATTAGTTGAAACATCATTTAAAAAAGCTCTGAAGCTATCTCCACCTATATTTTTTACAGAAAAGACAGCCCGTCGTGTCATTTTGGGTAATTTTGACGAGCATTTTGACTCAGTTGCCACAGTCGATTGGGTTATTGAGGCAGTGGTAGAAAATCTAGATATTAAGCAAAAGCTGATGGAACGCCTAGAGAGCGTAATTCGCTCGGATACAATCGTATCCACCAATACCAGCGGTTTACCAATCGACGCGATCGCCCAAGGACGTTCTGAATCCTTTCGTCAAAGGTTTTTAGGTAGTCATTTTTTCAATCCGCCCCGCTATCTCAAATTACTCGAAGTCATTCCGACAACTGACACCGATCTACAAGTACTAGAAAGGATGAAGTGGTTCGGAGAAGTGCATTTAGGTAAAGGAGTTGTAGTCGCAAAGGATACTCCTAACTTTATTGCTAACCGAATTGGGATGTATGTCACCATGCTCGGGTTGCAGGCATTAACGCAGGGATACACGATTGAGGAAATCGATACTCTAACGGGAACAATTGCAGGTAGACCAAAATCAGCCACATTCCGCACGGCGGATTTAGTCGGACTAGATACGTTGATGTATGTCGCCAGCAATCTCTATCCAGCTATTCCCCATGATGAAAGCAGAGCAGTCTTCCGCGTGCCGGAACTATTACGCAAACTCGTAGAGACGGGAACGTTAGGGGCGAAAACAGGTCAAGGCTTTTACAAAAAGCAAGACCGACAAATTCTGTCATTAAATCCAGAAACACTCGCTTACGAACCAGCTAAACCTCTAAATTTGGGTGATATTGAGGCAATTGGTAAGATTCCCAATTTAGGCGATCGCCTGCGAGCATTGTATCGAGATCGCGATCGTACGGGTGCTTTCTTCCGCGAGTCTATCCTTAAAACATTAAGTTATGCTGCCTGCCGCATTCTCGAAATTGCCGACAGTCCTACCGACATTGACAAAGCAATGCGATGGGGCTTTGGCTGGGAACTCGGTCCTTTTGAAATTTGGGATGTATTGGGATTTGAAACCGTACTGGCAGATATGAAAGCGGCTAGAATGCCCGTGCCGGAATGGGCAGAAGTCAAAAGTCAAAAGTCAAAAGTCAAAAGTGAAAATTTGATTTCCGACTCCCGACTCCCGCTAATATGGCAAAATCCCGAAGCCGCATTGCTGGACATGGGCGATGGGGTGGTTTTGTATGAGTTTCGCTCGAAGGGCAATACTTTGAGTTTGCAAGTGGTTGACGGTTTAGCTGAGATGCTGGATCTCATCGAAAATGGCGATTACCGAGGATTGGTCATTGGTAACAGCAGCGCTCATTTCTCAGGTGGAGCAAATCTGGCAGAAATGGCAATGATGGCACAGTCGGGATTAGGAGCGATCGCCGATCTGATTGTCAAATTTCAAACTCTGCTACAACGGATTCATTACTTTCCCAAACCAATTGTTGCGGCAATTCAGGGGCGCGTGTTGGGTGGTGGCTGTGAGTTAGTCATGGCGTGTCCGCAAGTCGTGGCAGCAGCAGAAACTTATATCGGCTTGGTGGAACTGAGTGTAGGTCTAATTCCTGGGGCTGGTGGCATTATGCGATCGGTGACATGGGCAGCCGATCGCGCTGCCACAGAAGCGCCCCATCACATCCAACCGTTTCTGCGGCGAGTGTTTGAAACAATTGGCATGGCGAAAGTCTCCAATAGTGCTGCGGAAGCCCAAGAACTGGGATTTCTACCACCGACAGCCAGAATTTTAATGAATGGCGATCGCCGTTTAGAAGTTGCGAAAGAAGAAGTCTTATGTAGCGATCGCGCAGGTTACGCCCCACCCCCCAAACGCAACGCCATTATGGTGCTAGGTCGTCCAGGGAGAGCAATGTTGGATTATGCTGCCGATACCCTTTACCGAGGCGGCTTCATCAGCGAATACGATCGCTATTTAGCCAACCGTTTAGCCTACGTCATGGCTGGCGGAGAACTTTCTGCACCTGCTTTAGTTGATGAAAACTACTTACTGCAATTAGAACGGGAAGCATTTTTACCCCTACTCAGCCAGCCCAAAACCCAAGAGCGGATTGCCTACACGTTGAAACATAAAAAGCCGCTAAGAAATTAAGGACAAGGGGGACAAGGGGGACAAGGGGGACAAGGGGGACAAGGGGGACAAGGGGGACAAGGGAGAATTCACCCCACATCCTACACACCCTACACCCCTTCTTCACGCACCACACACCACTTTCTTACCAACTACCCATTACCCATTACCCATTACCAACTACCAACTACCAACTACCAATTACCAATTACCAACTACCAACTATGAAAGAAGCCTATATTGTCAGCAGCGTTCGGACTGCGGTGGGAAAAGCGCCACGCGGTACGTTACGCCACGTTCGCCCCGATGACATGGGCGCGGTCGCAGTCAAAGGCGCGATCGCTCGTGTCGAAGGACTGGCACCAGAATATATTGACGACATCATTATTGGCTGTGCGTTTCCAGAAGCGGAACAGGGATTCAATTTGGGTCGAGTTATTGCTCGGCGGGCGGGTTTGCCCGATTCAGTGGCAGGTTGTACTGTCAATCGTTTTTGTGCTTCTGGACTCCAGACGATCGCGATGGCAGCTCAAGCGATCGCCACAGGACAAGCGGAAATTATGGTGGCTGGTGGAGCCGAATCGATGAGTTTGATTCCGATGGGGGGACACTATCTAGCTCCCAACCCAGAAGTGTTGGCGGAGACTCCACAAGCATACTGTACGATGGGGATTACGGCTGAGAACGTAGCCCAGCAGTACGGAGTTTCTCGCCAGGAACAAGATGTTTTTGCGCTGCGATCGCATCAGAAAGCTTTAGTTGCAATTAGGCAAGGTCGTTTTGCTGAAGAAATTATCCCGCTTCCGGTGCGCGAAACTCTTTATATTGATGGCAAGCCACAGGTCGTGGAGCAAGTTTTTCAGCTTGATGAAGGTCCTCGCGCCGATACCAGTCTGGAAGCATTGGCGCGATTGCAACCTGTTTTTCGCCACGGTGGAGCGGTTACAGCTGGGAACTCATCCCAAACTTCGGATGGAGCAGCAGCGACGGTGTTAATGAGTCAGCGCTGGGTCAACAAACTCGGTGTAAAACCTCTAGGACGGATGTTAGGGTTTGCAGTCGCCGGAGTTCCCCCAGAAATTATGGGGATTGGACCAGTTGAGGCTGTGCCGAAAGTGCTGAAGCAAGTGGGTTTAAGCTTGGAAGATATCGGGTTAATCGAGTTGAATGAAGCCTTTGCCGCTCAAAGCTTAGCGGTAATTCGCAAGCTCGGTTTGAATGAGGAAATTGTCAATGTCAACGGCGGCGCGATCGCTCTCGGTCATCCTCTAGGTTGCACGGGTGCGAAGCTGACAGCCACCCTGCTGCACGAAATGAAACGGCGTAACATTCGTTACGGTCTGGTGACGATGTGCGTTGGTGGTGGTATGGGAGCAGCGGCAGTGTTTGAGAATTTGGCAACCTCCTGAATCAGGATCGCCTGAGAGGTCAGATTCTTCAACCCACTTTTAATTACGAATTACGAATTACGAATTATGATGATGAACCTGCTCGATCCAGTCGTTGTCATTCCCGCGCTAATTTTCCTATTTTTAGCACTGGGTTACATTGGCGTTCCGTTGTGGCTGTGGTCGCTGTACTTTCTCGCGGTGCTGGCAGCTTGGAATCCGCCAATTTGGGTGTGGTCGCTGTTTGGTGTGGTGGCAGCAATCTTAAATTTACCAATATTACGGCGATCGCTCGTCACATCTCCCATCATTTCCGCCATTAAAGCTTTCAATCTCCTACCAAACATCTCTGCAACCGAACAAGCGGCGATCGAGGCAGGAACCGTTTGGGTAGATGGTGAGTTCTTTTCCGGTCAACCCAATTTTCGCAGAATTAACAGCGAACCCTATCCCCAGGTCACGCCAGAACTCCAAGCATTTCTTGACGGACCAGTAGAACAAGTTTGCCACATGGTCAGCGATTGGGAAATTTACCGTCGCAAAGACTTACCACCGGAAGTCTGGGCATATCTCAGACATGAAGGCTTCTTCGGCATGATGATTCCCAAAGAGTATGGCGGGTTGGGGTTTTCTAACTTTGCCTACAGCGCCGTGATGATGAAGTTGGCATCGCGATCGTTCACCCACACGGCGACAGTTGGAGTGACGAACTCCCTCGGACCCGCTAAGCTATTGCTGCGATATGGTACTCCAGCTCAGAAAGACTATTATCTGCCCCGACTAGCCAAGGGGGATGAAATTCCCTGTTTTGCCCTGACCGAACCCCAGGCTGGCTCAGATGCGGGTAGCATTACTTCTGAAGGGGTCGTGTTTCAAGCTGAAGATGGAAAACTATATCTGCGCTTGAATTTCCGCAAACGCTACATTACTCTGGGCGCGATCGCCACTTTAATCGGTCTGGCGTTTCGCCTTCGCGATCCAGAAAATTTGCTGGGTAAAGGAGAGGATGTAGGCATTACCTGCGCTTTAATTCCGGCGAATACACCCGGTGTGGTTTTAGGACGGCGACACGATCCGATGGGAGTTCCGTTTTACAATTCTCCGGTTGAAGGGCATGATGTCATCATCTCCATCGACCAAATTATCGGTGGTGTAGAACAGGTGGGTCAGGGTTGGAAAATGTTGATGCAGAGCCTGGCTGCGGGTCGGGGCATCAGCTTTCCTGCTACCTGTACCGGAGTTGCCAAACTTATCGCCAGAGTGACGGGCGCTCACGCAACAGTGCGACAGCAGTTTGGACTGCCAATTGGTCGGTTTGAAGGAATTGAGGAACCCCTAGCTCGGATTGGGGGACTGACATATTTGATGGATGCTGCTCGAATTTATACTTGCGGGGCAGTCGATCGCGGCGAGCAACCTGCTGTTATTTCGGCGATCGCTAAGTACAACCTGACGGAACTCTCGCGTCAAATTATCAATGACGGGATGGATATTCTCGGTGGCTCTGGTATTTGTCGCGGACCCAGAAACCTGCTAGCAAATATCTACATTGCCACTCCGATCTCGATTACGGTTGAAGGCGCGAATATCCTCACTCGCACGATGATGATCTTCGGTCAAGGAGCGATCCGCTGTCATCCTTACGTCTATGCTGAAGTTATTGCCCTCAAACAGTCGGATGTCTCAGCTTTCGATCGCGCCTTTTGGCATCACGTTGGTTTTATGGTGCGTAATGGTTGTCGTGCCTTGCTGCTGAGTCTTTCCCGTGGCTATCTCGCCCGTCCGCCTGTAACTGGAGCTACTGCTAAATACTACCGCAAACTCGAATGGGCAGCCGCGACTTTTGCTTGGCTGACCGATCTGGTTCTCTTCTGTTTTGGTGGCACGTTAAAGCGGCGAGAAAAACTAACTGGACGATTTGCTGATATTCTTTCTTGGATGTATTTGGCAACAGCTACCCTGCGCCGATTTGAGGCAGAAGGTTGCACGGAAGACTTACCCTTTGTTCGCTGGGCAGTAGAATATGCCTTAGCTCAAATCCAGCTTGGGTTTGAAGGAATATTCAGTAACCTGTCCGTACCAATTCTCGGTTCTTTATTCCGAAAACCCGTGACTTGGTGGTGGCGGCTCAATGCGATCGGTTCTTTACCATCTGACCGACTAGGCAGTGACATTGCTCGTAACCTTCAGACACTAGGACAGCAACGCGATCGCCTCACCGCAGGTATTTACATTCCTGTAGATCCAAATGAAGCCTTGGGACGCTTGGAACGCGCTTTTCTCTTAACATTGCAAGCCGAACCAGCACTTAAAACTATCAAAGCTGCCAGTCGTGAAGGTCAGCTGCCGTCAGGAAAACCGGAGCAGCTAGTTACAGCAGCACATGAAGCTGAGATAATTACTCTAGAAGAGGCTGAGCTAATTCGTGCGGCAGAAATTGCTCGTAATGAAGCAATTCAAGTAGATACATTTACACTTTTGGAATACCAACAAGGAGTAGAGGATCGACAAGAACAACTGAAATTGATGGATCGAGCAGCTTTGTTGCCTAAATAGCTGGAGGCAAAGGAGAAAAACAAAATCTGCTGTTTCGGTCGATCTAATTTTAGAGCAGGTAGAACGCGATCTAAAGTTATGAAACCATCGCCAATGGAGCAATTGTCGCATCAACTTTTGTTTCCCAAAGCCGTCTCATCAGCTTACCTTCATACCTCTGTTCGCGCAAACGTTTGTTATAGCTTTCTAATACGATGGTTTCTTCATATTTCCCAACCGACATAACTAGTCGATTGGGATCTTGCATTTGATAGCTGAATATACTAGGTGAGCTATTGTGGGAGATACTTTTATCTGTAAATACAACATTGGGATGCTTGGTATCGACACACCAAGACATATAGTCTGAGTCTAGTTTTTTACGATATTCCCAACTCATTTTAATTCCGAATTCAACTCGTTCTAGAGCGTGAATTTGGGCGATCGCCGATATTTCTGACTCATTCAACCAATTTACATTTAGCGTTAGTAACGGAGAAACCCAAATCCCCGTAGAACGCAACCAATAATCGTATAGCTGATAATGGAACGGCATAGTTGCATAAATTTCCTATGGAAAATCAACGCGATATACCGATCTCTACCAGCCGCGATCGCGGTTTTACGGATTATTTCAAAAATTTCCTTGACAAAATACTCAATTCATGCAGTTGCGCGTGTTCCTTGGTAGGAATTGTACGGGCGGGTTTTATCCGATAGCTATTCGTGTCAGAAAAATCTGTTGTCTAAACCCGCCCCTCCTAATATTTATGATTGGATGCTAAGAACAAAAGATCGATAACCTCGCCAAAACCCAATCCAAAACCTGCTACAACTGCTAAAAACAAAAAAGTATTGAATCGACTAAAACCAGCAAACCGCATTTCTACATTTGCTAAGAATGTAATAGCTAAAGGCATGACAATAATCGGAATTAAAATCGATCGCGCCGCAGCCAAAGCAATCAACACGCACACCAAAAGCATTGCTACAATCAATAGAAATCCTTGGGAAGCAAATTTCATGATTTGCTCTAAAGCAACAATACTTTTCCAAGACAAAGCTAATCCTACAGCCGCTATGCAGGCTCCAACAAACCAAAAGATATGGTAGGCAGAGAGATACCATCCCAATAGTGCGTAAGCTAGCCAGAGGGCAACAACAGGTAGCAGAGGGATTCTATTTAGAAGTCCAGCGTTCATAATTGATTCTTAACTCTGCGATCGGGAACAGGTATAAAAGTGGTAGATAGCATGAAACTACCTGCATTTTAACTAAGCATCTGCAAACCCGCTTCCTACTGTAAGAAGAGTTAATTTATTTTGGTCATTAGTCATTGGTCATTGGTCATTTATAGTTATTCTCCCTTGTCCTTCTTGTCTCCCTTGTCCTCTGTTCTCTGCTCCCTACTCCCTAACTTCTCTGTTTGAGTGCGACGAGTAACTCCATTTGACTCGTGGTTTCGTCAGGGTTGCTGGCGGTGATGCCGATGCCGCGAATAGAGTTAATAATGGCAGTAGCTTCTGGATCGATCGCGGTGCTTAGGGGTTTACTTGCAAGTAACGACATGGTTTTATCCATATCTAAGTAGAAGTAACCTGCATTAGGTTGTATTAAAGAACCAGTTGCGGCTTTGAAAACTTCGCTACTGTCAAGAGACTTACCAGAAGGCTTGGCGATCGCCTCTACAATCGGTTCGCCCACAGCAATAAACATTGTATCTGGATTTAACCAGCCGTGACCGACAATCGCACCTTGGGCGGGAACTTGCCATTCAGTAATGCTTTTACCATTTATATCTCTGGGAACGACAGCTAAAAAGTTACTTTTAGCGATCGCATCCAGTTTACCGAGAGTCGATTCAGCCGTAGCGCGATCGCTGGTTTGAAACATTAGTGCGCCGCCAAATCCCAAGGAACCTAACATCCCTTGACTAGATGGAATTGCACCAATGGCAAATTCTCCATCCATCCAGCCAAAAACATCTCGGTCTAGATCGAGATTGTAACTTGTTTTGAACGATCGCCGAGCAGAGTCCAATCCTTGCTTGACTTCCGGTAAATCTCTAGTTTGGTCAACAAATGCCGCCCAAGTACGACTGATTCCCGCGCCAGTCAATAAAGCCAGCGTATCGACGGGGAATCGAGTGACGACCTTACTAGGAGAGTTTTGATATTGTATGTTGATGGCATTAGAATTTAACTGCGCGATCGCTTTCATCCGTATTCCCATGTCATCTACACCCACCCCTGCAACTACGGCTTTGACCGATTGCAACTGTGCTAAAGTTTGTGGAGGTAATCCAGCCGGATTAGTAGCCGTCAATTGTTGGACTGCACCTGCATAATCGGGTAAATAAATTTGCGCGATCGGGTTTTTGAGTTGTAAGCTTTGGGCAAAAGTGCTGTCTATACCTGCTTTGGTAGCAAAAGAGGGTTCTCCTTTATAAGTATCGATTGCTTGTTCTACTGCTTGTTTAGCTGGAGCGAGAACGACTCGATTGTCAAGGATACTGGTGTAGATTGGTGCGCCTTGACTGGTTGATTCAGTAATTTTTTGTCCTTTATAATCGAATTCTTGACTCGTAACTGTTTTATCGGCTTTTAGTTTCTTGCTAAAGTTCCAGGCACTCAACCCATTTTTAATTCCTAGTACCAGTAAAATATTCGATTGAGACGAGAATGGTGTTGCTTGTACTTGCTTAGCAGAACTAGGTGGTAGTAAGGCAATTGTGACGTTACCCAACCAGGGTTTTATATCTTGTTCGTAATTAATATTAGATTTTGTGAATACTTGGCGATCGAAGTCTTGCAGGCTTTTCTCAACTAACTTTTCGGCTTCAGGAGTGCCAAATCGCTGTAACTGCGCCAAAACACTAGCATCGGTCGAAATAAAAGCTGCCATCAATGCTTCATCTGGTACGACTTTAGCACTTGCCAAAGGACTCGCGCCACTGCCAAAGTTGCCTTTAAAATACCAATAAGCCGCTGCACCTCCTGCTACAATCCCGATAGCTACAACAGCAGGGAGCAAATTTGATTTTTTCGTCGGCATTTTAATTATCCTTGCGATCGCCTCTGCTCAAATTCTTATCAATCACCTATACAAATGTCATTGTGGTAATTTCGGATAAATATTAGGGAGTAGGGAAAATACTAATGACAACTCGTATGAATGAATACAAGCAGCAAATTATTACAGATTTTAATTCTAGAACTAATTATGACAACGAGTTTCGCTATCGCTTTGCCAAACCTTTAATAGAATTAGCTCAACTCAAGCCGGGACAAAGAGTTTTAGATGTGGCAACTGGTACGGGAATCGTGGCGATCGCGGCAGCTAAAATCGTAGGAGATGTAGGTTATGTATTGGGAGTAGATATTTCCACGGGAATGCTAGCACAAGCACGGCACAAAGTTGAGTTAGAAAAATTACAAAATATTGAATTGATTGAAGCGGACGCGGACGATTTACATTTTGACGATAACAGCTTTGATGTGATTTTTTGTTCCGCTGCGATCGCCTATCTTACAAATGTTTTTTCTTCCCTACGTCAGTGGTATCGTTTTTTAAACACAGGTGGAATAGTAGCTTTTTCCTGTTTTGCTGAAACAGCTCATACTGCATCTATTTTATTTAGAGAGAAAGCACAAGAATTTGGAATTACGGTTGACAATCCCAACGAACCACTAGGTACTCCTGAAAAGTGCCAAGCTTTACTTCAACAGGCTGGTTTTCAAAATATTGAAGTTGTAACTCAACAATTCGGTTTCTACTTCAAAGATGCAGAAACAGCATGGAACGCACATGCTAGTAATGTTTACGGCTACCAGGTGCGTCAATTATCACCAGACAAATTAGCGCAGCTTAAGGCAGAATACATGGCAGAGATCCATGCCTTGTCAACGGAGCAAGGATTTGGGCATGATGTTAATAGCTTGTTTGTTTTTGCTCGTAGTTGAATTTGAGATTTTTCATGATTAGTAACAGTGATAATACAATTAAACTCGATCAATTTTTAAAATTAATTGGCATAGCAGCAACAGGCGGACAAGCCAAACTAATAATTCAGGGAGGTGAGGTTCTCGTTAATGGCATACTGGAGACTAGACGCGGACGCAAGTTAAGATCGGGTGACAGTGTAACAGTAGCAGAACAAACTTTTGATGTAAATTTAGACGAGATTTAAATTTAATTAAAATTAGGCGATCGCATTAAGACACCAACCGCAATCCCCGCGCCAAATCTTTGCACAATTGCGTTGGTTTACTCAAGTCTGGCTTAATCAAACAGTCATCCGCAGCAAAATCATAGTCTGCTACCTCCAACTTTAACGCCCACTTGGTCAATGGCAATTTTCCCCATGTCTCTACAAACTCTACAACGCCTTTAGGTCTTTTAGAGCGTTCTACATTTTGCAAAGCACAGGCAATACTCAGTTGATTAAATCCCCTAATTAAAGGATCGGGATAGGGAAATGGATCTTTTTCTCCTGCTTTGATGCGTCCAAAATACTCCAGCACACCTGAAGCTAATAGAGACAGTATTTCTGAGTGATTTAACTTAGTCGGATCGTAGCTCATGGGTTTGATAGACCAAATGGGTCGCCCCATATCAAACCAGAGAGCGTGACTTTGCGTAACTTTGAATGTGCCACTATTTAGAGTGGATGAATAAGTCGTAAGTCAAACACTACTCCTTACTCCTGTACGGGCGCACAGCTGTGCGCCCCTACGACTCCCTACTCCCTATAAAATCCCGACGGCGTGCAATAGCCCTTTGCCAGTGATTAGCTCGATAATCAGGGCGATAAAGCCGAGCATGGCAATTCTACCATTCCAAATTTCTGCCGAGGTCGTCATGCCCCACTGCCATCGCTCTTGAGGGTACATTTTGACCCGCTTTTTCATTTGCGACACTTGAGACAGTTTAACGCTGGGAGAATTTAAGGCTTCGATGGTTAAATCTGCCATTCCATCAATAAACTGAGTGTGAGTGTTGAGTGCTGGGACGCGACGGAAGTTATGTATACCTACTGACTCTGCAACTTCCCGATACTCCATATCAATTTCTTGCAGAGTTTCTATGTGTTCGGAGACAAAACTAATTGGTACGACAACCATATCTTGCACTCCTTGCTGACCCAATTCTTGAATGGCATCTTCTGTATATGGTTGCAGCCATTCTACAGGACCAACACGACTTTGATAAGCTAAGGTGTATGAATTAGGGCGGTTGAGAGTTTGCATTATTAGCGCCGTACATTCCTCAATTTCTTGCTGATAGGGGTCGCCTGCTTCCTCTACGTAACTTTTTGGTACGCCGTGAGCGCTAAAGAAGACATGCACTGTATCAGGATTGGAAAACCCATCTAACTCTTGGGCGATTAACTGCGCCATTGCTTGCAGATAGCCTGATTGCTTGTACCAAGAGGGAATGACTGTATATTCAATGCTGTTTAATTTTGGGTCTTCTAACCACATTTGTTGCAGCAAGCGGAAGCTAGAACCACTGGTGCTGATGGAAAACTGCGGGTAGAGTGGTAAAATCACCAAACGGTCAATGCCATCGCGTTTGATGCGGGCGATCGCTTCTTCGGTGAATGGATGCCAGTAACGCATCCCGATATAGAGTTGAGTTGGTTGCCCTTTTTCTTCTAGTCTTGCTTGCAGCGCTTGCGCTTGGGCTTCAGTGATGCGTCGTAAGGGAGAACTACCACCTATCTGCTTGTAGTTTTCTTGCGATCGCTTCGTACGTACGGTTGAAATCCACCATGCCAGGGGTTTTTGCAGCCAGGGAAACGGCAGGCGAATAATTTCCGGATCGGCAAACAAGTTAAATAGAAATGGTTTGACATCCTCTAGTCGATCCGGTCCACCTAGATTAAGTAATAGTACTCCCACTCGACCCATAGCAGTTTTGTTACCCCAATTTCTTCAGCTTTGTTACTGATTTTAACAATACATCTTTTAACAATACATCTTTATTCGGAATATCGGTCAACAAATATTTATGAGGATTGAAACATGGCAACAATATTACGAGAATGGAGCTATAGTTACCAATGGTTTTACGATACAGTTTCTCGACTAGCGGCGTTGAGCGTGGACGGAGAAGGAAAGTTTCGTCAATTAGCTTTGCAAAACTTAACAATTTAGCCAAAAACTCAAGTTTTGGATCTTTGTTGCGGCAGCGGTCAAGCAACTGAACTATTGGTGAAATATTCTCAAGAGGTGACAGGGTTAGATGCGTCTCATTAGTTGTTGGAAGAAGCGGGGTTCGAGTTACAAAATCGCGTTCTCCATGCAGGCGGAAGCTTACAAGCGATTCAAGCGATCGCGCGAACCAACGTAATGCACTATTACCAATTACCATAAAATCTGAGGGTTGCATGATGAAGCATGATGAACACAACGGGTAAAGTTTACCTGGTCGGTGCGGGACCAGGAAGTATTGATTATTTAACTGTTAGGGCGCTGCAACTGTTGAGCCAAGCAGAAGTATTGATCTACGATGCTTTAGTCGATCCGCAATTGTTAGAACTAGTGCCGTCAAATTGTCTCAAACTTGATGTCGGTAAGCGCGGCGGACAATCCAGCACCCCTCAAGCAGAAATCGATCGCTTATTAGTCGAGTATTGCCAAACAGGACAACAGATCGTTCGGCTCAAAAGCGGCGATCCGTTCATTTTTGGACGAGCTGCAGCAGAAATTGAGGCATTAGTTACCGCAGGCTGCCTGTTTGAGGTTATACCTGGAATTTCTTCAGCCTTAGCCGCACCAACACTAGCAGGAATTCCCCTCACCGATCCGGTAATGAGTCGTTGTTTTGCCGTCACAACTGCCCACGAACCAGAACTTGTAAATTGGGAAGGCTTAGCATCAATCGGAACCCTGGTGTTTCTGATGGGAGGGCAACAGTTATCAGAAATAGTCAAACAATTAGTTAGGCATGGGCGATCGCCTCATACGCCAATTGCGATCGTGCGTTGGGCGGGAACCGCAAAACAGCAAGTTTGGACTGCCACCCTCGAAACAGTTGTAGCGCAAACCGATGGCTTAAACCTTTCTCCTGCGGCGATCGTAGTTGGTGAAGTCGTTGGCTGGCGCGAGTATTTGCAACCGAAGGAGAAGAGACAAGGGAGACAAGGGGGACAAGGGGGACAAGGGGGACAAGGAAGTTATTCTAGTCACCAGCCACTAGCCACTAGCCACTCTCCCCACGCACCGCTTTTAGGTAAAACAATTCTCGTCACTCGATCGCTAGGACAATCGAGTCAATTTTGCGATCGCCTTGTAGAAATGGGTGCGACAGCTATTGAGATGCCAGCATTGGAGATTGGTGCGCCTTCGAGTTGGATGGGGTTAGATAATGCGATTGCGCAGTTATCGGATTTCGATTGGTTAGTTTTGACTTCTACAAATGGAGTAGATTATTTTTTTGAACGCCTGCTAGCTAAAGGTAAAGATACGCGGGCGCTAGCAGGGGTAAAAATTGCTGTAGTAGGACAAAAAACTGCTCAGAGTCTTCAACAAAGATATTTACAACCAGATTTCATTCCTCCCGATTTTGTTGCCGATTCTTTAGTAGAAAACTTTCCTGAATCTTTAGCAGGTAAAAAAGTTTTATTTCCCAGAGTTGAAACTGGAGGACGAGAAGTCTTAGTCAAACAATTTACTGCCAAAGGTGCAGATGTGTTAGAAGTCGCAGCTTATGAATCTCGTTGTCCGCAGTCAATTGCGCCTGAAGCATTAGAGGCGTTACAGAGTCATAAAGTGGATATTATTACTTTTGCTAGTTCTAAAACAGTCAGAAATTTCTGCCAACTCATAGCACCATATAACAACATTAATTTAGATGGAATTTGTATAGCCTCCATTGGTCCCCAAACCTCTAAAGACTGTATTTCTCTCCTCGGTAGAGTTGATATAGAAGCAGAAGAATATACTTTGGATGGTTTGTTACAAGCAATTATCAGTTAGCAGCGATCGACAACCAACAACTAACAACTAGTGACTGATTACCAATTACCAATTACCAATTACCAAAAAAGAATTATCGGTCTTACTGGTGGGATTAGCACTGGTAAAAGTACTGTTTCTCAATACTTAGCACATGAATATCATTTACCAGTTCTTGATGCAGATATTTATGCGCGAGAAGCAGTGCAACTTGGTTCGCCAATTTTAAATGCGATCGCCCAGCGTTACGGCAAAAACATTTTGCAGGCTGATGGGACGCTGGATCGCCAACAACTAGCGCGAATTATCTTCAACAGTTCTACAGAAAAGCAGTGGTTAGAAAGACAAATTCATCCTTACGTGCGCGATCGCTTTGAGCAAGAAATCAATAAATTATCCGTTCCTATAGTTATATTAGTTATTCCTTTGCTATTTGAAGCAGAGATGACAGATTTAGTCACAGAAATCTGGGTTGTTTCCTGTTCGTCACAACAGCAAATAGAAAGACTAATACAGCGCGATAATCTAACTGTAGAACAAGCACAGGCGCGAATTAACAGTCAAATGCCACTATCAGAAAAATGCAAGCGTGCTGATGTTGTCTTGGATAATTCTTCTAGTCAAGAAGAGTTAAAACAGCAGTTAGATTCAGCTATTTCTCCCTGAAAAAGTCATTGGTTAAGCAGGGGATTGAAGCTGCTTAGAGCTGTTTTTCAATCGCATCACACGCAACACTCACTCCATTTTCTACTTGAATAATTTGTCCAATTTCTACTGCTTTGGCTGCATAGTTGGGATTTTCTAACAACTTACGCAATTCATTTGCTACCCGCAACGCTCGATACTGCTGGCGGGGAATCGTGCGAGAAGTTCCTAATCGTTCGACCCGTGCGGCATTATCCGGCTGGTCGTGGCTGTAGGGCATAATTAAGGTTGGACGACCTGCACGTAATGCTTGCGCCGTCGTACCAATTCCTCCCTGATGCGCGATCGCACAAGCGTGAGGAAAAATCTGCGAATATGGTGCATAGCTAACTGCCAAAATGTCGGCTGAAAGGTTTTCTGGAGGCAGATTGTTCCCGATTAATAATACAGCACGGCGGTTTAACAGCTTTGCAGCTTGAATGTTTTCCTGATAAAAGTTACCAGGAGTCTTCACTGCGGCTGAACCAAGAGTAAAAACAATTGGCGGCTCACCTGCATCCAAAAATTGCTTTAGTTCCAGTGTAAGTTTCGCTCCATTTTGACTACCATCATAAAATGTCGAACCTGCGACTACTGTATTTGCAGCCCAATCTGGTTGAGGTTTTGCCAAAACAGGAGAGAATAGGGCGATCGTCAGATAAGGGGAAAACTTATCGTCAATGAAGGGATTGCCAATCAGTGCAGGTAAACCAAGTTCGCGACGAAATTGGCGAACGGGTTCAGCCCAAGAATTGCTGACAAGCTTGGCAAAGTTGATGACTCCCCGATTAGCGATCGCCCCAAAACCGCGCAACTTTGCTAAAAATGGAAACGGAGCCAATACAGGCAGATCGTAAATGGAGAAAAACGAAATTGGAGCCATTGCACTTGTTGCCCATCGTATCCCCAATTTTTCCGCCACCATCCGAGCTGCAACAACTCCTTCACCTGCAAAAATAAAATTTGCACTCTTGACACTTTGCATCAAGTCTGCATACATCTCGCGTAAACTCGGACAAACCCACTTGCGGACGATATATTCTGAACCTGTCCGCACGTCCATCGCCTGCGCCATCTTTTGAGGATCGTCTATGCCATCAGGACGCATACGATGAAACTCAAATCCCAAAGCTTCGATTTTGGCTTGATATTCTCTATGCGTGGCAAATGCAACATCGTGACCGCGTTTTCGTAATTCCAGCGCGATCGCTATTTTAGGATGTAGATCGCCAAAAGAACCGATTGTAGTTATGACAATACGACTCACTCTCTTCAAGAATGAAACGGGACAGTAATTAGGGGTAGGAATGCCAATAACAACCACAACCAAGACCAATTAAATTGCGATTGGGTAGGAGGTGCTGCTGGTTCTAATAAAGCATTGATGCGTTCGCTCAAGCGCTCTGCTTGGCTAGCAGCGCTGAAGGCTACACAAAAATTCGTCATCGGCACGATCGCAGAACGCACGACTAATAACAAAGATTCTGCCAAAGTCAGCGGATCGACTTGCTGAGCTGCCCGATTATCTGCCCGCAGTTCCCGTAACAATAACAATTCTTCCCATAAAGCTTCTGTCTGAGGCAACCATCCGGTACAAGTCCGTATCCAACCTAACCAGAAAAACCAGAAAGTATCTCGGTAGTGGTAATGTGCTTGTTCGTGAGCAATCACAGCGGCTAACTGCTCGGGAGTGAGGACGTATAGCAATCCTTGGCTAACAACTAATTCCGGTCGCCAGAAGCCAACTAAAGCGCTGAACAAAATGGGAGTTGCTAAAATCCGACAAGATGCTCCCTCTACTTGCTCTTGGGGATAAGTACGAGTCTGGCTCACAGCCCGCCAGCCTTGCCATGCCAGTTTAACCCCCAGCGCGATCGCCACTATAAAACCGATTACCGTCAGTCCGTAGCTATACCAACCTACAGACAAACCCAGCATTGAGCCTTGGGTTCCCATGCATAATACCGAGATTCCGGCGATCGCTAACATTAACGGAGGAAAAAGAAAAAACCACAGCGTTTGTTTCCAGCGTTGTTGCCAATCACCCGAGACTGATGACCAATTCTGTCGCACGTTCCAAGCTACTGCCAGTGCAGCCAAAATCATGATGGTATGCATTACTTCTCCTCCCGTTGTTGGCGTGCAGCTTGAATGCGTTTAGCGATCGCATCGAGCTGTTCTAAGCTGGTGCGATCGAGACTATCGGCAAAGGCAGCTACAACATCAGGGTTGCCAACCGCCAGAAAGCGATGTAGCTTTTCATGCGCCTCTATAACTTGCGCTTGTTCTTTCGTTACCAACGGTCGCCAATAAAAAACTCGTTCTTGTTTATCGCAAGCCAACCATCCTTTTTCCGTCAGGCGGCGCAGTACCGTGGTGACAGAAGTATAGGCTAACTCTCGATCGGGATCGGCAAGAATGCGATCGTGTACGTCTTTGACAGTCACGCGATCGAGTTCCCAGACGATATTTAAAATCTCTGTCTCTAATGGACCAAGGGAAAGCTGTTTGGGACGGTAATTAGGCAGCGGAGACATAAGCTAAGTCGTAAGTTGTAAGCCGTAAGTCGTAAGTTATCAACCATTTTTTCCTGATAACTGATAACTGACAACCGACAACTGGTTACTGCTTTCCAGATTACACCGTCAGAGTTATCTCTCGCGACATTGTTTGTGAAAGTTTGATTTTGTGAAAGTTTGACATCTTGTCTTTTGACTGCCATTCAGAATGCAATCTAAGCTAGGTGTTCGATTCCAGCCTGCTCTTATACGAAAGGTTAAAAAGTCCTTGATTCTGGGGTGGAAGACCTCCACCCTTTTTCGACATTCTAGTTTGATGTCCTAGCTGGATTTATCTGCCGAGCCTAATTTGTGAAAGAAGGAGATTGAAAGAATGCGAACGATCGCGTTAGCTTTGCTATTGGCTGTTGCTATTTGGACTCTAGCTTTTCCCAGCGCAGCTCTAGCAGCAGACATAGCCAACGGAGCCAAAGTGTTTAATAGCAACTGTGCTGCTTGTCACATGGGAGGGAGAAATGTGGTGATGGCGACAAAAACACTACAGAAAGATGCTTTAGAAAAATATAGTATGAACTCCTTAGAAGCAATTATCAACCAAGTCACAAATGGTAAAAATGCCATGCCAGCCTTCAAAGGAAAATTAAATGCCCAGCAGATTGAGGATGTCGCCTCTTACGTACTGGAAAAATCCGAAAAAGGATGGAGCTGAAGTCAGTTGTCAGTTATCAGTTGTCAGTTATCAGGGTGTGGGGAATTGGTAGTTGGTAATAGGTAATGGGTAATTGTTGCTGGTTCTACTCTAGTTTGTGTTTGACCGGTTTTCCGGTTCCACGACCATTCAGGGACGAGGCAATCAGAAAATTTCGCAACCAGTTGTCGTGGTAGCGAA
>NZ_JACJQX010000002.1:0-283907 GCF_014696895.1 Chroococcidiopsis sp. [FACHB-1243]
TACTACTGAAGATGCTCGCGTCAAACTTAAACATCTTTATCCGATTTTTGTCACCGAAGAAACAGCTGATTTTAATGCACTATTTTAGCCTTGCCACACCAGTAGGGTGCGTTACGCCATCATGCTAACGCACCCTACTGTGCTGATAACCAATCGCTGATTTCGGGAATACTAAATGCGAACGTAGCGTGAAGCATTTGTCGGATTGGAAATTAAGATATGGCTTCTAGTCGAATAGCAATTGGCAAGATAGCACGGCGAACATTATTAAAAATAACAGTAAGAGTAACTCTTGTTATTATTGCTGCTAGTGCGCTCGGTTATCTTCATGTTTTATCGAATTTAGAATCTCATGTGCGAGAAGATCTCAAACAATATGTAATTGAACGAGGTCGGCAAGAGAGCGATTTTTTGGCTCTAGCAGCAGCAACTCAGGACGAGCGACGCTTAGCCTCAACTGATAACGACATTCTGCTCGACGATCTAGTTAAGAAAATGACAAACGAGTGGTTGCCAGGATCTTACACTATGATCTTTCACTCCGACGGTCGCCTAATTGCTCATCCAGATTTAATGTCACAAATTCAAGCTAGTCAGGGTAAATTTTATCTCGAACGAGCGGGTGATTTGCATTTGCAAACTATTTTTAAGTTAGTTAAGCATATTCAACCCGGACAAACAGTCATAGATAACGTCAAGAATAACGAGTATCTTGCTGTTACTAGCATTCCCACTCTGAATTGGTATTTCGTAGTTGTCCTTCCCAAGTCAACTTTGCTCCAGCAAGCATGGTCTAATGCTAAATTTATCCCGATCTTAGGACTATTATCGCTATTAATAGAAGTTGCCTTAATATTTGTCACTTTACGCCAGCAAATTGCTAAACCTTTAAGGAGATTGCTGACAGCCACAGAGCTGATTGCGGCGGGAAACTTAGATGTCCAACTAGATGCCGATAGACAAGATGAATTGGGCTATCTAGCGACATCATTTAACAAAATGGCAAATGCGATCGCCCATCGGGATACCCAGTTGGCAGAGCAAAATACGAAGCTAGAACGAGAAGTAGCCGCGAGAACGGCAGCTTTACAGGCAGCCTTAGAGCAAGCAGAAGCCGCTAGTATGCAACTTGTAGAATCGAAAACAGCATTGGAAGTTTTGCAGTTGGAAACTCAGATGGCTCGTACCGCAGCTGAGGCTGCTAATCAAGCTAAAAGTGCGTTTCTCGCCAACATGAGCCATGAAATCCGTACTCCCATGAATGGAGTCATTGGCATGACAGGTTTACTACTCAATACATCTCTAACTCCCCAGCAGCAAGATTTTGTAGATACGATTCGCAGAAGCGGCGATGCTTTACTGACAATCATCAACGACATTCTAGACTTTTCCAAAATTGAATCAGACAAATTGGATTTGGAAGAACAACCCTTCGATTTGCGAGTTTGCATTGAAAATTCTCTCGACGTGCTAGCTCCTCAAGCTGCGGAAAAGAATCTGGAGCTGGCTTACCTGCTCGATCCACAAACACCAGATATGATTGTGGGAGACGTGACGCGGCTATGTCAAATTCTAGTCAACCTGCTGAGCAATGCAGTGAAGTTCACGGAGCATGGAGAAGTTGTAGTTTCAGTCACGACTAAAGAGGTAAATAGTAGCGAGTATCTGGAGGGAAGAAAAAAAGAGCAACTGCCGCAGACTGCCAACTATCTCATGCCGACATTCTATGAAATTCAATTTGCCGTTAAAGACACTGGGATTGGAATTCCTGTCGATCGCATGGATCGGTTATTTAAATCCTTCAGTCAAGTCGATACTTCCACCACTCGTCAATATGGCGGAACGGGGTTGGGTTTAGCCATTTCTCAGCGATTAACTGAGATGATGGGCGGGAGAATGTGGGTAGAGAGCCAAGTCAGTGTTGGTTCTACCTTCTACTTTACGATCGCGGTAGCAGCACCCAATATCGTGCAAAATGAGAGTTCCTGTGCTTTACCGCAATTGCACGGTAAGCGTTTGCTAATTGTGGATGATAGTGCCACCAATCGTAAAATTCTGATGTTGCAAGCCCAATCTTGGGGAATGCTTCCCCGTGCGGCTGCTTCTGGTGCAGAGGCATTGGAATGGTTGCAACGTGGAGATCCGTTCGATTTAGCAGTGTTAGATATGCAAATGCCGCAGATGGACGGTTTGAGCCTAGCGATAACCATCCACCAACACCCTAGCTATCGCAAGCTACCTTTGCTCCTGTTGACTTCTATGGGTAAGCCAGAGGTCGCCAGTCAAAGTGCAGCAGTCAAGTTATCTGCCTGTCTGACAAAGCCTGTCAAACAATCTCAACTCTATAACGTCCTGTTGCAAATTTTGAGCGAACAGTCGCAGCCATCCCAAGTTGCACCATTTCTGCCTAAATCCTCAACTCTTAGCGCTCAAATAGCGCAAACTCATCCTTTAAATATTTTATTAGCTGAAGATAATACGGTAAATCAGAAGGTAGCGTTGTTAATGTTGCAGCAAATGGGATATCGGGCAGATGTTGCTAACAATGGACTGGAAGTTCTAGCCGCGCTGCAACGTCAGCCTTACGATGTCGTGTTGATGGACGTACAGATGCCAGAAATGGATGGATTGGAGGCAGCAAGACAAATCTGCCAGCGGTGGTTCCATCCGCAGAAACCGCGAATTGTAGCCATGACTGCAAATGCCATGCAGGGCGATCGCGAAGCCTGTCTCTATGCTGGTATGGACGATTACCTAACTAAACCCGTGAAGATCGAGCATTTGGCTCAGGCTTTGAGTCAGTGTCATCCCGTAGGAGATGGGAGCAGGGACGAGCTGGGAGCAGGGACGAGCTGGGAGCAGGGGGACAAGGGGGACAAGGGAGAAATTAGTCACGCACCACGACGCGGTTTTATTGCGGAGGACAGCTCCGCAACCGTCCGCTTCACCACGCACCACGCACCACCTTTATCTCCTGCAATCGATACTAAGGCTTTGCAAGCATTAGAGGAGATGGCGGGGGAAGGTGGAGCAGCAACGATCGCAGTGGTAGTTGATGCTTATTTAGAAGATGCACCAAAATTAATTCAAACAATTCAAACTGCGATCGCATCTGTAAATGCTACAGAATTACAACGAGCAGCCCATACTCTCAAATCTAGTAGCGCTACTTTGGGCGCAATGTATTTCAGTCAGCTATCAAAGCAATTAGAAATTATCGGGCGTAATGGCACAATTGAGTTGCCAAAGAGTAGAGAAATTGTCTCTGAGCTTGAGGCTGAGTACATAAAAGTTAAAGCAGAACTAAAGAAATACTTAAATACTACTGAGTTATCAAATAACACGTAGTACTGATTACAAAATATTTTCAGCTTGTTGACTCGTTAAATTGCGTCTGATATTGTGGCGTTGGAATAAAGTTAAGAGTAAAGTCAATATTAGTAGCTGCCAATCGAAATTACTTTCTCTCATTTGATTGAGTGTTGTCTGGGCAGTTCGTTTGCGTCAATTGTAGGTCAAGTGTTCGTCAGTGCGAACAAAATATTTTGGCAAACAACCCATAAATCGAAGTTGACCTCAACATATAATCCACGGCAAATTGTATAGAAGGAGAATCACAATTTAATCAATTTAACGATCCAGGTTCGAGACAAGAAACAGCAGACAACCATATCCTCAAATAAGGAGAGTGAGCCATGTTTCAAGTCGGCGATCGCGTTATTCATCACGCTAGCGGCCAATCTGGCGCTGTCATCGGTTACGGACACCAGATTATTGATGGAGTTTATCAGCCAACCTTAATAGTCAGAGTCGTGAGAGATAGGGAATTAGGACAAACAGGTGTAGTTGAAGACTTATCAGCTAACTGGATACCGAGTGACGAGGAAATACACTCGCAAGTTGCTTAAATCAACTTAAATAAAACAATGAGAGCGCCAGATCTGGCGCTCTTATTTTTTGCGATCGAGTAGAGTCCGAGGCGCTATGCTGTACTCTATTCACCAATATCCTCATTCCAAAGAGAAGGATTTTTTTCAATAAAATCTCCCATCATTCGCTTGCACTCATACATATTTAAATCGATAACTTCTACCCCATGTGCCTCCATAAAGTCTTTGGCTCCAGCAAAGTTGGCAGATTCAGCCGCAATCACTTTTTTAATCCCAAACTGCACCACAGCACCAGCACAGAGATAACAAGGCATCAATGTGGAATAAAGAGTTGTACCTTTATAGTTACCGATTCTACCTGCGTTACGGAGACAATCGATTTCTGCATGGGTGACAGGATCGCCGTCTTGAACTCGCTTATTGTGTCCCTGACCGACAATTTTGCCATCTTTGACTAGTACCGAACCGATGGGAATACCTCCTTCTGCTAACCCTTGTTGTGCTTGAGCGATCGCGGCTGCCATAAACTCGTCCATGAATAATTCTCCAATTTATGTCTAAACAACTCGTACTTATGGATTGTGACGGTGGTGTAGATGATTATCTAGCAACTATGCTACTGATGACGATGGAACGAGTTGAATGTCTGGGTGTTGTTGTCACTCCAGCAGATTGTTACGTTCGCGCCGCCGTCAGTGCTACCCGTAAAATTCTCGATTTCATGGGATGCGATCGCATTCCAGTTGCAGCTAGTACCGTACGCGGGATTAATCCTTTCCCCCGTCTCTATCGTCGCGATTCCCTCATTGTCGATTGCCTACCCATTCTCAACCAGCAAGATACCATTCGCACGTCTTTGGTTGAGCAAACAGGTCAGGAGTTTACGATCCATACCTTGCTGAATGCACCAGAACCCGTGACCTTGATGGTAACTGGTCCCCTGACCACTATTGCAGTTGCTTTAGATACAGCTCCAGAAATCGAAGCTAAGATTCAACGCCTGGTTTGGATGGGTGGAGCGCTGAATGTTCCTGGTAATGTGGAAAAAAGCATCGAACCAGGACAGGATGGCTCGGCGGAATGGAATGCTTACTGGGATGCAATGGCTGTCGATCGCATTTGGCAAACACAGATTCCGATCGTGATGTGTCCTCTCGATTTAACAAATAATGTTCCAGTCACAGCCGCGATCGTGCGGCAAATGGGCAAACAGCGTCATTATCCCCTTTCAGACTTGGTAGGACAGTGTTACGCCTTGGTCATTCCTCAAGATTATTATTTTTGGGACGTGCTAGCCACAGCATATCTGGCTCATCCAGAGATTTATCAACTGCGAGAATGGGAAACCACAATTATCACTACAGGTGCAAGCCAAGGTCGCACCAAAATTCAACCTGGCGGGCGCAAAGTTCAAGTCATGGAGCGAGTCGATCGCGAGATATTTTATGACTACATATTACAGCAGTGGCAAAGATGAGGAAGCAGGGAGCAGAGGGGCTTCAGGGGTAGAGGAGCGAACTGTCAACTGTCTTCACGAAGTGTAGCGAAGCGTTTACCATCAACTAACAACCATTGTTTTCTTAAAAATATGTAAACTTTCATCAATAATTACTGCGTTTATCTACTCCTAATGGACTAAGTAATAATACTTGAGTCGATTCAAGTAAATAAATGTTAAGAAATAAATATTAATCTTGCATAAAATTCCCAAAAAATTTCATAATTAATCCTAATTAGATCCAAATTTGAGTGACCTGCAAGAAGCATCTAGGGATATTGAGCCTAGTGAAGCAATTTCAACTGTAGGCAAAATAGTATAAAAGGAAACAAGTGCTGTCAGATAGCAGGGAGCAGCACGCTCGATCTTGTGTTGCGATCGCAGTCTAGTTGAGTTTTTCAGAAGTTGCCGTTAATCTCATCGTCAGAAGCCAGGAGTATTGCAAATGTTCGGTTCGATCAAAAAAATACTGAGTGGGATAGTGTCCTTCTTTCTAGGTTTTTTCAGTGGCAAGAAATCCTTGGAAGGTAAACCCAATAAGCCACGCAAGGGTAATGGTTATTTTCTTGAATTAGAAGAAACAGAAGTCCCCAAAGAACTAAAAGCTGCTGCTAAATCAATTGCTTCAGCAACCAACGAAGTTAAAGCAAAAGCGTCAGAACTCGTCACTGCTGTAACAACCAAAGAATCTGAGTCTAACGCTAAAGCAGAGCCAGCCGCATCAGAGAAGGTAAAAACTGCTGATGCGGTTGCACCCGCTAAAGCAGAAACGGCAAAAGCTGAGGCTCCTACCAAAAAACAACCCCCTAAAGCAGAAGTAGAATTGGTGCAAACTGCTGAGGGAGTCAAAGCTCAGGTTGTCAAGCCAACCAAACCAGTGAAAGCTGTTGCTGATAGCAATGGTAAGGCTGCTACATCTACATTTGCGCCCAACTACCTGATGCCGTCTGCTTCTAACAGCCGTCGTCGCCCAGGAGCAAATATGAATTCTTTCTTGGATATGGCACGCCAAGTTAAGACTCCTGGTTAGATTGAAGTAAAAAATGTAGGATGTGGCGATCGCCTCTCTACATTAATTTTTCCTTCCTTTTAAGAAAACTAATCCACTGTAGAGATGGAATGCTGCATCCCAGTTAGTGGGATCGCGGCGGAAAAGATGGATGTGAGATGAAATTGGAGCGAGTAAATCGCTCCAATCCAAAGCTGTATTGGCAAAAATGGTAAAATCAGACCAGTTATTGGCGCATTCGAGCTTTTGGTCGAGAAAGTCTTGTAGATGATTCCAGTTAATTCTGACAGTCGTTTGATTGTGCGTTTGCTCCTCGGAGAAAGGAATGCCATTGTGGAACATATAATTACGATCGCATAGTCGCACGATATAACCGCGATCGCATAAGTGTAAATCGCAGAATTGCGCGTAGTCTTGAGTCTGAGTTTTGCGTTGTAGCTTGCCACGTACATTTATGTCTACAACTTGCTCGAAAAGGGGTAATAATCCCGTCACTTTATGAGTCACTTCCGACCATTGAAAGCTCAGAAAACTCAGCTCATCTGCTTCATTTTGACAAACAACGCTGGCTGCTGGAGCGACTTCAAAATATCGTGCTTGGAAAACTTGGATCTGTTCGATTTCTGCCAAAGTTGACCAAAAACATGGTATGCCAGCAGCTAAAAGTCGTTGACCGAAAAATTGTAATTCGCCAATTGCACCTGTACGATACAGCCGCCAACCGCGACTTGGTAGCTGAAGTCGAGCTGTATAAGGGTCAATTTGCATAATTTGGGCTAAATTGCCAGCGACTTCAGATTTGCGATCGCTAGCAATCGGTTCTAATACCAATACGCCTTTTTGCATATTATCTGGATCGGCAATAGCTTGGGCGATCGCCTGCTGGCGTTGTGCCTTTATAAGTGATTCAATGCGGATTATACCCTGACGCGCTTGCGCCATAATCCTAGCGTGAACGTGACCCGAACTCAGTAACAGTTGCCGATAAATCTCTGCTGCTGTATCTAATTTGCCAGATATTTCATCTAATCTACCCGAGTAAAATTGTACCCAAGGGTCTGCGGGAGAACTATGCCGCAGCTGCTGTAATAACTGGGCTGCGGTGTCATAATCTTGGCGTTCAAAAGCAGCAGCAATGAGATCGAGCATCGATAGGACAAGAGAGCAACTGTATTTATGTTGCCCAAAATGTCAGTTGTCAGCTATCAGTTATCAGTGACTAGTGACTAGTGGCTGGTGGAACCAGAATTCTCCCCCTTGTCTCCCTTGTCCCCCTTGTCCCCTTTATCCCCCTCAGCTCTCTTCCAGCATTGGTTATCCCTAGTTAAGGCAACAACGATAATGTTAAACTTGTTTTCAGCACTATTTATGGTATGTAGTCACCGAACAAACGAACTTTAGGGAAGACTACAATTGAATTGATGATTTTGAGGAAAGAGATAGAATGACCCAAGTGCTTCTCGGAGAAAATGAAGGAATTGATTCGGCATTACGGCGATTCAAGCGCCAAGTATCCAAAGCAGGAATTTTGGCGGACGTAAAATATCATCGCCATTTTGAAACACCCCAAGAGAAACGCAAACGCAAAGCTGTTGCAGCTCGACGCAAGCGACGGATGAGATAAATAGAGCGGAAATTTAAATTTAATATACTCTTAATTGGTGACGTTACTTAACTGAATTGAAGGAAGTAAGTCACTCTATTAGATAAAAGGTGAGATAAGGATACAAGATAGGCGATCGCTAGTTACCTACAGCCTGTTTTGTATCCTTCGCGTCTAATAAGATATTGCGGTTGTTGTAGCGGTTCATTGCTTGCGCTACTCCTTGTTTCAAGCTTAGTTCTACAGCTTCTAACGCCATTTGCAAAACTTCAGCTACTAATGGGGCTTGGGCTGAGGAAAAGCGTCCCAGCACGTAAGATATAGTTGATGCGCCTTCCTTGGTAATGTTGCCTTGAGGTCTACCGATACCGATTCGCAGCCGGGGAAAGTTTTGCGTTCCTAAGTGAGCGATCGCACTTTTCATTCCATTGTGTCCGCCAGCCGAACCGGATAAGCGCAGACGAATTTTTCCCAAGGGGAGATCCATATCGTCGTAAATTGCCAGTACCGATTCTGGTGGTAGCTTGTACCAATCTGTGACGGCGCGAATTGCCTGACCGGAGTTATTCATATATGTTAAGGGTTTGAGTAAGCGGATTTTACCGGCATTACTCCTACCTTCACCAAATATGCCCTGAAATTTGCGATTGTCTGCCAGTGGAATTTGCCAAGCACGAGCGATCGCATCAACAGCAGCAAAACCAATATTGTGGCGGGTTTGGTCGTATTTAGGCTCTGGGTTTCCCAAACCAACAATGAGTTGCGGCACAATAAGAACTTGATTGGAAGTTGAATTAGAGGCGATCGCTTCTGTCATTACACCTATCGATCTAACTTTTATTTGTCTAGCTTTGCTGCGTTGAAGAAGTTGTCGTATTGGTAGAAACGGTTTCTTCTTTTGCTGCTGGCGGAATTTGCTTTGGTTCTAGTTCGGCAGTTGTCTGCATTGCCTGTTCTATTTGTTCCGCTTCGCGCTTAAACTCTGACTGGAACTCGTTAGAAGCATCTTGGAAACTGCGAATTGCCTTCCCCAAACTCCGACCGATCTCCGGCAGCTTTTTGGGTCCAAAGATCAGCAGTGCAACTACAAAAATTAAAGCCATTTCTGGCAGTCCAATCCCGAAGACATTCATAAACAAACCTCCTGCAAAGTCTATTCCCCCAGTCCTAGTATAGGCTGCGAACAGTAACTATTGAGTAGCGATCGGTTGTCAGTGTAGAGACGTTACATGTAACGTCTCTACAAAGTTGTCACGTCTGTACTTTATTCCTCATATCTCAAAAAAAAACCCAGATCGATTCTGGGTGGAATGTAAGTTATAAGTATTGTTAATAACTCTCAGTTTTCTAACGATTAACCACCTAAACCAGTCCAATTGGGGGCAATATCAGGTCTTTCAATCAGCAATGATTGGTTATAGATTTGCAGGATGATCAAGAGAAAGACGAAAAATAATAGTATGAAAATCGCCATTACGGGAGTCGTCCCCCAACCAGGAGCAACTTTACCATACTCTGAATTCAAGGGTCTGAGGATTTCTCCCAACCAAGTCCGTTGTGCCATGACTCACCTATGATGAATTGCGAAAGCATTTTTTAACGTTCTGTAATATTGTATAGGAAGAGTACTCATAATCTATCGCTATGATGGAACCCGCAACAGTTCTTAGCATTTCCTTGGCTGCCGTATTGATTGCCATTACTGGCTGGACAGTGTATACCTCCTTCGGTCCTCCAGCAAAAGAGTTAAGAGATCCGTTTGAAGAACACGAAGATTAAAGATAGTTATACTTTTGTATTGTTGGTGGGCAGCAGGCAGTCTCTATATTCTCCAGAAGCCCACCGCGATCGCCAGCGATCGCAGTTGCTCCGTTTCATCTAGCCTTGAGCTTTAAGGTGACGATCTTCCATGGTGAAATGCTCTTCGCTTTTCGGTCGGCTGGATTAGTAGCTATAGGTCTTTCTAAAAGATCGAGATTGTCGGCTACGCTTAAATTTAAGCAATTCTGTAGGTCTAATCGAGCTGGATCGCCGTGGCATTCATAGCACCGCAAAATTAACTCTTGCGGCTCGTCTTCTGAAGGCTTGAACGCCATCAAAATTAAGTTATCGGCTGATATTGTTAAAAAGTTTGTAGTAGCTGGGATCTTTCCTGATGTAGCAGTCGCAGCAGGCAATAGTAAAACTTGCAACGGTATATTCAGTTCGTAACCATGTCTGACTGTCTGTGCTTGTTGCCACGTACCAGCATGGGGATAGAGTGCATAGGTAAATTCATGTAAGCCTATGTCTGCTTCGGGATCGGGCCATATAGGACTGCGCAATAATGTTAAACGCAGTCGATCCGATTGGTAATCGTAGCCATATTTACAATCATTGAGCAAGCTGACACCACGATCGCTCGTACTTATGTCAGCCCAACGTAAAGCTGGTACTTCCCATTTTGCTTTTTCTGCGGGAGTTTGGGGTTGCGTCGGTCGAGAAATTGCTCCGCAGGGAATTTCATAATTAGCATAGTCTGCTGATACATTCAGGGGAAAAGCAGCTTTTACCATTACATGACGTTCTTGCCAGTCAACGCTAGTTTTAATTGTGAGGACGGGAGAACCCGTTTCTAAAATGTAATCTTGGCGAAAAATTGATTGACCGATTTTTCGAGCTACACTGACGCAACTTTGTAGAAAATTGCGATCGCAATGTTGGTTAATACTTATAAGTTCAGCAGATGGTAAGGGGTGTTGAGCATAATTAGGATCGATGTTCCATGCATCCCAATACTGTCCGCTGTCTTGGAAAGCTTGTAGTTGATTGCCTGCACCATTGAGGACTTCCCATCGATTGATTTTGTCAAAAATGCTGGATAAATCTCCCGTATGAGAATCTACAGTAACGCGCAGATACTCATTTTGAATAATATATTCGGTATAATTTACTTCCTGAGAACTCAATGCAATGAAATGTGTGCGGGGACATAACCAATAAAGGCGATAACCAATGGAAGGAATATCTTTGGCAAGAAAAGAAATAATGGTAGTAGATGTTTGTCGATCGCCCGTAAATTCAGCAACGCTAATGTAAGATTGAACGCTTTCTCCCGTTGAATTACAAATTTGCCAGTTAGTATCTTGTAGATTTGGAACTGTAAGTTCAACAACTTGCGATCGCACCCAATTGAGGGAGTTAAAAACAACAATTGGCTGTGCTTTGGGATGGGGAGATGGAGGAAAATCAATTTGAGCGGCGATCGCCTGCAAAGATTGGTTTAAAATATCAGTTGCCGTTTGCTCTGCTGCTTGCCAATCTTGGTTAGCATCGACATAAACTTCAGGAATAGCAGAACCAGGCAAAATATCGTGAAATTGATTGAATAAGACTTTTTTCCAAGCGTCCTCAATTTCTGTTTTAGGATATGCCATCTCAGCCGTCAGCATTGCCAAAGTTGCGAATAATTCTGCTTGATATAACAAATCTTCGCAACGACGGTTGTATCGTTTTTGATCGGCATGAGATGTATAACAGCCGCGATGAAATTCTAAATAAAGTTCATTTTGCCAAATTGGTAATGGGTAATTGGTAGTTGGTAATTGGTAGGTGGTGGTTGCCCCTCTGCTCTCTTCCCCGACTCCCGACTCCCGACTCCCGTACGGGCGGGTTTCCAAACCCGCCCCTACCGACTCCTGAATTTCCCGCAAATACTCCTCAGCGGTGGTAAATTCCAAATCGGGAAAAAAGGGCGATTGTTGCCAGCGTCGCGCTACTTCAAGCATATCGCGGGTAGGACCACCACCATGATCGCCGACACCAGGTAGCCAGAGAAATTGTGGTAATTGAGTTTTGGCTTCCCAGTCGCAAGCATAGACTGCCATTTTGACCGGATCGATGCCTTCACCGATGGGCGCAGACATGAGGCTAAGTATATCCGTACCGTCAGGCGATCGCCACCAAAAGACTTCATGGGGAAATTGAGTCGTGTCATTCCAGCGTAATTTCTGGGTGACGAAATATTCCATTCCCCCCAAAACTAAAAATTGCGGTAGAGTCGCGCAGAAGCCGAAACTATCTGGCAACCAAGCAACAGAAGAAATTTGACCAAATTTTGCTTGCACGTATCTTTGTCCGTACAATAGCTGCCTGACAATTGATTCTCCGCTGACGGTATTAAGTTCTGGCTCTACCCATAAACCGCCGACAATTTCCCAACGTCCAGTTCTGACTTGTTGCTGAATTGCGGTAAATAAATCGGGACGGTGTTGTTCGATCCAGGCGTAAAGAGCGGGAGTAGAATGACAAAAAGTGAGTTCGGGAAAAGCTTGTTGCAGATTGAGAACGGAAGTAAACGTGCGCTGAGCCGCTTCCCAAGTTTCGCTGATAGCCCACAACCATGCTAAATCTAAGTGAGCGTGTCCGAGGAGAAAGATTTTAGACTTTGGGTTGTACTTTTGGTGCGGTTCCAACACAACTTGGATTTTGGATTGGAGATTTTGGCGTAAAGCATGGAGCGATCGCCCAAATTTGTCTTTATCTGGTAAACTCGACCAATCGATTTGAGCGACAGCAGTAGCAAACGTGGATAATTGTTCTGGCTCAAAGGTTTCTAAATGTTTCTGGAGAATGGCTAATTCATCTGCCACAAAACCTGGCTCTGGATCTACTGGATCGTTTGATTCGTAAAGACACAGCGATCGCACCAAGGCTCCATCGTCGTGATTTGGACTTACCAGCCGTAAACTTACATGAAATTCTTCCCCAGGAGTCACGCGAGGATTGAGGAGTATTCTCGCCGAGCAATCGAATAAATCTCCCTCTTGTACCAATTCGTCGTTGACATAAATCTGCGCCAATTCCGCCCACCAAGTTAAAGCCAGTCGTAGCGATAAGCCAGCCAGAGGATAGCCCTGTAATTGTGCTGGAACTACTAACTTTTGCTGCAACCACAAAACTTTTTTCCCTTTTTCCCAGGCAATATGTCCTTTAGTGTTGAGGGAGCAAAGGGTTGGTAGGGGCGCACAACTGTGCGCCCCTAACGACTTCTCCGATTTTGGCTCCAGCCACCCCAACCAATTCATCTGGAGATCGACTTGATTACAGAGGCGTAACTGGGCGATCGCTTGTGCAATTACCTCTAAATTGGAGTGTGGTGCAAAAGATGTCATAGATCTAGCCCAGTTCGGAGGACGCGAAAATATCAAAACACTAAATTATAAAGATAAAAGCACGGTTGAGGAGTGATAAGAATCGATCTATTTTAAGATTTCAGTTAGCAATAAACGTTACAAAAGGATCTGTTTCTCGATAAGATCGGCACATCTGCGCCAACATGAATGTTAGTCGTCTCAAGGATAAAATACTCATTCATTTTTTAGATCGTTCGTTTCATAATTTATAATTCCTCGTCCGTATTTAGTCTATGGCTCCTGCTTCCTCCGCGCGCTATCAAAGCAGACTGTTTAGATTCGTTCACAAGCAATCGCGTCGCTTCACCCAGCAGTGCGATCGCGCTTGGCGCAATCTCCAATCTACTGCCAGTTGGGTTGCAGCTGTGGGAATGTATCCCATATTTCTACTGTTACAGTCCAGGCGATCGACGGCAAATCAAGTACATCAAGCAGTTGAAGCAACCCTGCGTCAGTTACCAGCTGATGACGCGGTTATGCAAGAGGAATCGCCAACGGTTGATACTCCGATTCGGCAAGTTTTGCTGTATGTGAAGGGAGCAGGGAGTCGGGAGTCGGGAGTCGGGGAGAAGAGAGCAGGGGAGCAGAGGGGCAGAGGGGCAGAGGAGACTAGGAGACTAGGAGCGACTACCAACTACCAATTACCAACTACCAACTACCAATTACCAATTACCAATTACCCCATCCAAGGTATTGCTTCACAGCTAGATAGTCGCAACTTGGTATTAGTGACAGCACAAAATCAAACTCTGGATGTTATCGATTCTCAGCAGCAGGCGGCGTTACAAGAGCAGATCGTGACTGCCATCGCTCAGTACTGGCAATACCGTCAAAAAATTGGGCATCAATCTCAACTCCATAGTACGGGCGGGTTTAGAAACCCGCCCCTCCCAACTCCCCCGTGGCTGACTTCTCTAGACCATACTGTGGCTGAGGTAGAATCTCATCATCTCGTCCGAGTTAAGTCAGCTGCGATCGCCTTCTATCAAGGTATTTTCTCTCAAAGTACCGATCTGGCTGGTTTGGAGCGCCCTACAGCAAACGTGCGAACTGAGACAAGTAGCAAAACTTACGCGACAAGAATTCTATCTCTGATTTGGGCGGCGATCGATTACTTTTTTGGAACGGACGATCGCGCTACTACACGCCCCTTAACACCTGGTATGACTCATAAGGGAGTTTCCCCGCTTGCAGGTAGATCGATCCCCGTAAATCCTAAATTTCCCGCTCGTCGCCCAACTGCCAAACTTCCTGCTAGTGAAGGTTCAGCCGAGGAAGATCTAGAAGATCCCTGGCTGACGGCTAGCGATCTCTTCAGATCGGTTACGCCAGAAACGACAGGCGATCGCGCCGTACCTACTTTTGCCCTCCCCGCTCATCCTAGTGTTGACTATACTTTTCCTCAAGAGCGCGGCAAGTTAGGTCAATTTCTCTCCAAAATGAGAGCGCCTAAAGGCATGGTTAAAAGGATATCGCCCCCCTTCTCAAGGGGGGTTGAGGGGATCGAAACCAGAGCAAAAAGCGCTGAAATTCGTAGAACTAGCAAAGGCAAACAATCGCTGCACAAAGCCGAGCCGAGCAATATTTCTACACCGGAGACTCGAAACTCATCCATGCAGTCAAAACCAGACTGGATTGAAACCCCTGCAACCTTAATGGGTTATGTTAAACATCCACTAGAGCAAATCTTGGCATGGCTCGATCGCGCCATGTTGTGGTTTGAAGAAGTTTTTCTGAAATTTTGGCAGTGGATAAACAAGCTGTGGCGTAAGTTCTAAAAACTCAGCTTGAAAAACTGAGAAATTCCACGAGGCGATCGCCTCTATTTTTCCGATTCATCTTTTTCAAAAAACGTCCGCAATCGCTCTCTCCAACTGCGATCTTGCGCCTTACGCGATCGCCCTTTGTCTTCCCAATTTTCTATACCTGTAACATTTCTGGTATCTGAGGATTTACGCGAGAAGATCTCTAGCTGTACCAACCACCAATGATAAAACTGGGGATATTTGACGTTTTCGGTAGAGCAGTCTAGCAATTCCATTGCCCGTGCTTGAGGTGAGAAAGTCGTATTACTACTGTCGTCTGTTTCTTCCAGTAACAGCATTGCCCGCTCTCTAATTTTATGTTGAATGGTTTCGACAGATAGCTTGATGCACTCGGGGCAAATGTCACCTTGAATGAATCCTTCGTCATTGTGCAGGAGCGTGCGGACTCTACCTGATTCAAACATGCGATCGCAGACAGTACAACATAGGTGATGGGGGCATGAACTTAACTTTCGCTCCAGTCGAATCCTCATTGTAATTTTTTACTCCATCAGTGTAGTTGAGTCTGAGAGTGCAAAGACAACATTAACCGTTCGCTCCCCTATAGTTAGTCAAATTTTGAGTTAAATATTGTAAATTTCAACATTAGAAAAACTTTTATCTATAAAGGTCGTACTATTCTAAGTAGTTACACTCAGATAAGCCATATTGTTGTCAGATCGTTTGTT
The DNA here is from genome assembly GCF_014696895.1 of Chroococcidiopsis sp. [FACHB-1243]. Classification (NCBI taxonomy): domain Bacteria; kingdom Bacillati; phylum Cyanobacteriota; class Cyanophyceae; order Chroococcidiopsidales; family Chroococcidiopsidaceae; genus Chroococcidiopsis; species Chroococcidiopsis sp. [FACHB-1243]. The sequence continues at coordinate 15,669 of NZ_JACJQX010000002.1, forward strand.
TTACCTTACACCCTCACCTGTAGAAAATCCAACTTAACTCTACTGTGAAAGTAAAAGCAGACGCTGACGGAATAGTAAGTTACAAAATATGATGTAGCTCTGCCAGACTAACTTACTTCATCATAATTTTTAATGCGCCTTAAGGACGAATTCTTGCAGTACATCAAGAGGTAGCATTTGTTATCAGTACTGTAGGGGAAAGTCGTAGGAAAATACATCTCGCAACGTAGAGGCGATCGACTATTCAGCTATTTCTAGATCTTGTGTCTTTCCCTGCTCCCTGGCTACTTTTTGTTGTTGGCTGCCAGTTCTATTTTCTAGATTGGCGCTGAAACCTGACTGAAATGTAACGATCTAATAATTATTTGTTCATTTAGCTTCACAACTATAAGCGTGACTGCTCGAAGGTATATATTTGCTTTTGCTTTATTCAAATATCAGAACGAGGAGTCAGAGTGAGGAGAACGTTGCAGTCAATTGCAGCGCTGTTGCCGCTGTTTTTGGCGTTAGAATTTGTTGGCACGACTAGTACTGCTGTAGCATCAGGTTTTGCAATTCTCGAACAAAGCGTACGCGGTTTAGGCAGTGCTTTTTCTAATAGTGCAGCGGCAGATGATGCCAGTACGATCTTTTTCAACCCTGCTGGATTAACTCGTCTGTCAAATAATTCGGCGATCGCGGCAGGATACTATATATTTCCTACAGCTCTGTTTCAAGATCGAGGTTCGGTCGTTGTCACTGACGCACCTTTTACAGGTGGAGATGGCGGAGACGGCGGCGTGAATATTTTTGTCCCTAACTTCTACGCTGTCTGGAATGCCAGCGATCGCGTCAAGCTAGGTTTAGGAGTGAATTCGCCTTTTGGTCTGAAGACGAGGTACGATCGCGATTGGGTTGGGCGCTACTACGCGATTAATTCAGAACTCGTCACAATTAATATTAATCCTACTATTGCGGCAAAACTGACAGACAACCTTTCTTTAGGTGCTGGCATCAATTTACAATATGCTGAAGCCAAACTGTCAAATGCGATCGATTTTGGTTTGATTGGTGCTACGAGATTGCGTACCGCGCCTCAAGCAACTGATGGTTCTGTCGAATTAGAAGGCGATGATTGGAGTTGGGGTTATAACTTGGGGTTACTCTACGAACCCAATCGGAAAACGCGCCTCGGCTTGGCTTATCGTTCGGCGATTACCCACGATTTAGCAGGGGAGGCTGATTTTAACGTTCCTGCTGCGGTGTCAGCTTTAACTGCGACTGGACGATTTCAAGATGGTAGTATCGACGCTGAATTGAACCTACCCGATACTCTATCTCTCAATGCCTATCATCAAATTAGTTCTCGCGTTGCACTGACAGGTGACGTAACTTGGACGAATTGGAGTCGGTTTGAAGAATTGCGCGTCACATTTGACAACCCAGCGGAACCGGATAACGTGCAGCCGGAAAACTGGCACGATACAGTTCGCTATTCTTTAGGGATTAACTATACATTAAGTCCAGTTTGGGAATTACGTGCTGGTGTTGCTTACGATCCGAGTCCGGTAGATAGTACTTATAGATCGCCTAGAATTCCCGATAATGATCGTACTTGGTTAGCGATCGGTGCTAGTTTCAAAGCTTCTGATGCTATTAGCTTTGATGTCGGTTACGCTCACTTATTTGTTGATGATAGTGAGATCGATTTATCTAGCAGTACTAGCGGTAACTTGAGAGGAAAAATTGAAAGTGATGTTGATGTTGTCGGATTGCAACTAACTTGGAAATTTTAGCTTGAATATATAAAGATTGTGGTGGGCATTGCCCACCTTATCCCTCCTCTATTACTTGCTCGAAAACAAATTCTAAAATTCTTACACGGTGCAAGTTTTCTATTTTGTCAATTAAATAAAGACAGAAAGGCAAACCTCAGATACAGTAAGACTTTTAGCTAATTCTCTCGCTTGTATGACAGAAGAGAGTTACAGTTTCAGTTCAAGCTGAGTAGTTTGAGTTCAATCTGTTGGGGCATCTAATCCTATACCAATTCCATAGCCAAATGAAATTGATATGCCACTACCATTAGAAAACTTTCTAGAAATACTTCTAGTTTGAGTTCTAGCAAAGGCAAACTTATTACCGTCACCACCAGTGAAAATGTCTATAAAACTACCGACTCCTGCGTTAATGCTAGCTTCTTCTGTTGCAGTTATATCTGTGAACAATTCAATATTTTGACATCGATCTATTTGATTCAACACTGCTGTTACCTCTGAATTTAGTTATTGAAAACAATACTATATTTTAAAAAACAAGAGTAATAAATATAATAAAAGTTTGTACGTTTTTTAGAATTTGTCAGGATCGGATGATGATTAACAAGCGAGTCACAACTGCGTTTTTGGAGTACTTATTTAGTAAGACTTTATAGTCTTGCGAGCAGATACAATGAGTAGCCACATAGCTATAAATGCTAAGAAGCTTAACGTAAGCTAGTTTACCTGTGCGAACTCACAATAAATTAATATTCTTTACCCCGATCTTAAAAGTTTTATTTGTGTTCTTACGATTGGCAGTTTCTCAGTGCAAAAAAACAGAGTGCTGAAAGCCATTAGTATTACGATTAGTTAGGCTTTCAGCAAGACTGTGAAAGCATTCAAAGATAGTGCTTCAATTACATAACGAAGCCTGGGCGTTCTCTAGACACTAAGCGGGAATTGTATCTCACTTTAGAGTTTGTTCTAGTTAGGACTAGTTAGCCCACGAACCAGAGCGAGATCCACCGCGTGCTATGTGATTCGGATTTCGAGTGCCGCCAGAATCAGAAGCAAAGGTAAATGTAAAGCCTTCCCAAATCGCAGAGTTAGGACCTTCTGCAGATCCAGTAGCTTCAGCAAATGCACTTGCTGTTGCTCCACCTGAAACTACACATTCATCATCTGTTTGCAGAATTTTCAATTCTTTAATTTCGGTAATGTTTAGCATTCAGTAATCCTCCAAAGTTAGTTATTAGCTGTATATCGTCATAAACAAGCTATTTGTTAGCTTGTAATAAACGATATCTGCTCGACTCACAGATAAACCTTATCAGCTTGCCGTTTTGTAAACTCTGGTTTTTACAAATATTCGTTAATGCAATCTATTGAACAATAAAATATAGAAAACTTAAGCCAATCGTGAGTTATCAAATGCAAAAGATAAAGGAAAGAATCATGTATCTAAATTTAGCGATTTAGCGATTGAAGCCATCCCACAAATGAAAAATTTTTCTTAATATGTAGAATTCATGACTCAATAATTTTACTGTTATCGGCTGTATGTAAGGAGAATAGACCAATCTATAATATATTAATTTAAAACTATTTTGTAATCTAGGAAGTTATTGTAACTTATTAGTATTAAATACGATGCCGTTCGAGTATTTATATTCACTCAGATGAGATAAAAGTATCTCTCATATTAGTTTTGGGTAAAAACTAGGCAAATAGCTCGACGTACCATATTATATCGATTTAGCAAATTTATTATGACAGAAGCAGTGAGCGAGCGCTCGCCAATCGCAAACTATTGTAAAGTTAATTGTCTTCGGGAATGTAAAAATTAGGTTCTCTAGAAATTTCTATCCCTAAATAATTACTAACTTCTTGCGCCAACCATTCCATTTCGGGTTCGGTTAGAATCGAATCACCCCATAACTCATACCTATTTTTACCAATCCAAATATGCATGTATCGGCGGTTACCGTGATATCCGTAAATTAACTTTAATGCCGTCACCTTTGGTTTACTTGCATTGAAAATCTGGCGATACTTCCAGCCGAATATTTCATGAGCAAGCTCGATTTCCTGAGAACTGATTTTGAGTCTAACTCGCTTTAATAAATACTTAAGAACTCCCGAGATTAAAATATAATTTCCATACCATAAACCTCCAACAATTAACCATATTAAAGGATGGCTAATTCTCAAGTATGGAGAAAAAACTATGCCTGTTGCTGGAAGCAGAATGAGATTATAAAAACTGACAAAAGCTGTAGTAAATCCTACGCCAAAATTCCAACCTTTAGCAGGAAGTAGAATTTCTAACCTATCTGCTTTTCTAGTTAGTTTGACTTTACTATCACTAGGTTGTTTAAAAGGCAAAGGAACGAGATTCACAGACTGAGGTTGAATCAATTCCTGCAATGTATTCTCAGCAGAAGTAAAGCGACGTTCTAAACTTGGTTCTATCATCCGCCGCAACCACTGAGTAAATTCAGGACTGAGATTTGCCAACGATTCAAACTGAATTCGTCCGTCTTTCTGCGGTAAATCTGCCGGATGCGTCCCCGTTACTAGATAAACTAAAGTTGTACCCAAACTATAAAGATCGGAAGCAGGAACGGTGCGATCGCCAAATTGTTCGGGTGGCATATAGCCATAAGTTCCTACAATTGTCATCGTTCCGCCTTCTTTTGCCGCTAAAGTTTGCACGGAACCGAAATCAACTAAATAGACTTGTCCGATGTTATGACCAGAGCGATCGCCGAGTAAAATATTACTCGGTTTAATATCGCGGTGAATGACTGGCGGTTGTCTGCCATGCAAATAAGTCAAAATTTCTAGTACTGCTTTCGCTAGTTGTTTAATTTCTGCTTCATCAAAGCTACGTCCAGATTTAAGATAGTCTTCTAAAGATTTTCCAGAAATATAATTTTGTACTAAAGCAAAACCCTTGTTACCGTTATTGAAATCGAGTTCGTAATAATCTAGATAACGGGGAATTGTAGGATGAGAGATTGCTTGTAATATTTTGGCTTCCCGTTCAAATAATTTCAGTGCATCCCACTCAAAATCACTAGTGAAGGACAGAAGTTTGACAACAACTAACTCCTCAGTTTTTCTGTCACGCGCCAATAACGTGCGCCTGCCTGCTTTTTTTGCTAATTGTTGTATAATCTCATACCGCTGTTCTAGAGTATTGCTAGTCAGCGGTGTCTCCCAATTGCGCTCGGACATAAGATTAAGTCGTAAGTCGTAAGTCGTAAGTCGTAAGTCGTAAGTCGAGAATTAACTGGTCACTGGTCACTGCTCGTGCGCTCCCTGCCAAGGAGACAGCGAACAAAAAACATTCTGACTAGTGGCTTCTTTGCAAGCATTAACATAACTTAATATAAAGATAGAGTAGGTTTTATTTTGACTTTATATCCATGCTAAGTAGGTTAGCGAGCGATCGCAAATCGCGTGTTGTCGTCATTGGTGCTGGAATTGGTGGTTTGACGGCGGCGGCGCTGCTTGCCCGTCGCGGCTATCAGGTTTTAGTCTTAGACCAGGCGATCGTCCCTGGAGGGTGTGCCTCGACCTTTAAACGGAAAGGATTTACCTTCGATGTCGGTGCGACTCAGGTAGCTGGTTTAGAACCAGGCGGAATTCACCACCGCATCTTTGCCGAATTAGACATCGATCTACCAGAAGCAACGCCTTGCGATCCTGCTTGTGCGGTATATTTACCAGGAGAGCATCAACCGATTAATGTTTGGCGCGATCGCGCCAAATGGAAAGCCGAAAGAGAAAAACAATTTCCAGGTAGCGATCGCTTTTGGCAATTAATAGACAATCTATTTCAAGCGAGTTGGGCATTTCAAGCCCGCGATCCGGTTTTACCACCCCGTAACATCTGGGATTTGTGGCAACTGACGCAAGCCGTTCGTCCAGGGACTTTAACTACCTTACCCTATACCTTTTTGACCGTGGGCGATGCTTTACGGGGACACGGTTTGGAAGACGATTGGCGGCTGCGGACATTTTTAGATTTGCAATTAAAACTTTACTCCCAAGTCGATGCAGAAGAAACAGCTTTACTTTATGCGGCTACAGCATTAAGTGTTTCCCAATCACCCCAAGGATTATCTCACCTCCACGGTAGTATGCAGGTGTTGAGCGATCGCTTGGTAGAAGCTTTAGAAAAATATGGTGGCAAGCTGCTGATGCGCCATAGTGTAGAGAAAGTTTTAGTTGAAAACGGCAAAGTCAAAGGTGTTTTGGTGCGCCACCAAAAAACTAAAGAAGTAGGGACAGAAGCCGCTGACGAGATCGTGGCTAACGTTACGGTACAAAACTTAGTTCAGTTGTTGGGTAGAAATGCCCCCCAAGGTTACAAGCAACGTGTCGATAAATTACCCGAAGCATCGGGGGCTTTTGTCGTGTATCTCGGCGTAGATGAAACTGCGATTCCGTCAGGATGTCCGCCGCACTTGCAATTCATGTACGATCGCTCCGTTGCGATCGGGGAAAATAATTCTTTATTTGTCTCCGTCAGTCGAGCGGGAGACGGACGCGCTCCAGAGGGAAAAGGTACAATTATTGCCTCGTCCTTTGTCGATCTGAAACCTTGGTGGCGCAGTGAAGACTATGAGGCGATGAAGGAGAAATATACTCAAGAAGCGATCGCCCGTTTGGGACAATTCTTTCACCTCACGCCAGAAACGATCTTACATCAGGAAGCAGCGACACCGCGCACGTTTGCCCGTTATACAGCACGCGATCGCGGTATAGTAGGCGGGATCGGTCAGAGAGTCCCGACATTTGGACCCTTTGGTTTTGCCAACCGCACGCCTGTCAAAAATTTGTGGTTAGTCGGCGACTCTACGCATCCAGGGGAAGGCACAGCAGGTGTAAGTTATTCAGCGCTAACAGTAGTGCGGCAAATTGAGGCTGGAAGGTTATAGAGCGAACAATCGCGCCAAAATCATAGCAAATTTGATACCGAGGCGCGATCGTTCCGTTCTTGGCAGCAGTTAACATATGAAAGCGAGAAGCCCTTCAGCCTGCTGCAAATAATCGAGCATGACTAGCCAAAACAACTCAGATAATAACAATCAGGCATCATCTCCAAATCCAGAGATTGTGACTCAATCGCGTTCGTCTTTGGATCTAGATGATTTCCAAGACAACGATATATCGAATGAGAACTTGGCAACTCAGCAAGCACTGGCAGCAATTGCTGCAATTCATGCCCAACAACAATCGACTTCTGCATCAAATCTCATCGTCAAACGCACGAGTTGGCGCACGGCACATCCCAGGGCTTCTTTACTTACCTTAGTCGCGATCGCGCTCGTTTGGATTGGACTATCCTTTAATAACTTTTTGTGGATTGGCTGGGTAGGCACGCTGCTAGCGTTGTTACTTTCGCTGGGGGTACTTTTACCTTGGACGATAAAAGCAGTCTCAGACATATTTTCCCCCCTAGAGCGATCGCTATTTGTGGCGGGAGTCGGTCTATCTATCGCCGTAGTCGGCTTATTCCAATTTGGAAATATCGGTCGTGCAATTATCGATTGGGCGACCAAATTAAACTGGGATGCGATCGGGGCATTAGGTGAAGTTTTTGGCGCGTTAGGACAAATTTTAATCGCAATTATTGCCGTTTATGTAGCTTGGCGACAATATGTAATTTCCAAAGACTTGACAATTCAACAAAACTTGCTAACAGTCCAGCAAAATTTAATTACCCAACAGCAAACCATCGATTCTTATTTTCAGGGAATTTCCGATTTAGTATTAGATGAAGAGGGAATGTTAGAAGATTGGCCCCAAGAACGGGCGATCGCTGAAGGGCGTACGGCTGCTATTTTTAGTAGCGTCGATGCTAGCGGTAAAGCTAAAATTATTCGCTTTTTATCTCAATCAAAGTTACTGACTCCCTTACAACGAGATTTTCGCTTAGGTAGAGCCATTCTCAACGGTGAAGGCGGTTATTCTGAAGACCGTAACTATGGTATTCGAGTTATAGACTTAGGCGTAATGTTAGCTAGAGCAGATCTTTCTAAGACCGATTTGCGTTGGACGGATCTCTCAGAAGCAAATTTGATTGCGGCAAATCTGAACAATTGCGACTTAGTAAAAGCAAATTTTTCCCGTACCATTTTGTATGAAGCACAGCTAGTGAGTGCCGACCTCAAAAGTACTCGTTTATTTTACGGTGATGCCCAAACTGCTACACCCCGCAGTCGCAATATCGCTCCCAACTACAATACAGGAGAACAGACGGGGGCAGTCATTGAGAATGCCGATTTTGCCGATGCCCAGAGAATGTCTGAATCCTTACGTTATTACTGCTGTGCTTGGGGAGGCGAAAAAACCAGAGCCACCATTCCTGGTGGCTGTGAAGGGATTCCAAATAAATTGGGACGATAAATGTAGAGACGCACAGCATAAATTGGGACGATAAATGTAGGGGCGCACATCTGTGCGCCCCTACAAATTTGTCTTTAACTAAAATGCTGAATAATCGCGTCGGCAAATTCAGAACATTTAAGCGGTTGAGCTGGGGGTTCCATCAATCGCGCTAAATCGTAAGTGACTTCACGATTGGCGATCGCATCTCCAATTCCTTTCTTGATTAATTCTGCTGCTTCTTGCCAACCCATATATTCCAACATCATTACGCCGGAAAGAATTACCGAACCAGGATTGATTCTGTCGAGTCCAGCGTGTTTTGGTGCAGTGCCGTGAGTCGCTTCAAAAATAGCGCACTCGTCGCCAATATTCGCTCCTGGACCCATCCCTAAGCCGCCGACAACCGCCGCTGCTGCATCGGATAAATAGTCTCCATTCAAATTCATAGTAGCGAGAATGGAGTATTCATCGGGTCGGGTTTGGATTTGTTGGAAAATACTATCAGCAATGCGATCGTTGACCATGATTTTATGTTTCCATTGACCGTTGCCGTGCGTCTCCCAAATTTGACTCAACACCGCTTCGACTTCCTGGCAAATTTGGGCTTTTTTATCGGCAGTCAAAGCATTGTAGCCAGGTTCGAGCTGTCGGGCGTTGTCTTCTGTACTGAGATCTGAGTTGTGTTCTTTGTTGCCAAGAATCCAAGATTCGCGTTCGGTGATGCACTCGTTGCGAAACTCAGATGTTGCCAATTCGTAGCCCCAATCGCGAAAAGCGCCTTCGGTGTATTTCATAATGTTGCCTTTATGCACCAAAGTCACCATTTGTTTATTGGGAGGCAACCGAAGAGCGTGTTTAATTGCGCGTCTGACTAAGCGTTGAGAACCAGTCTTGCTGATGGGCTTGATGCCGATCCCTGCATCGAGCGGAATTTGTTTTTTACCGTGTTCGGGGGTAGCAGGGATGAGGTCTTCATTCAAGATTTTAATCAGGCGATCGCCAATTTCGCTTCCCTGCCGCCACTCAATGCCCAGATAAATATCTTCCGTGTTTTCGCGATAAATAATCACATCCAGCTTTTCTGGGTTTTTGTGCGGTGAAGGCGTTCCCGGGTAGTAACGACAGGGGCGAACGCAGGCATATAAATCGTTAATTTGGCGTAGTGCTACGTTAAGCGATCGAATACCACCACCAATCGGTGTCGTGAGCGGACCTTTAATTGCCACGCCAAATTCTTTGATTGCCTGGAGTGTATCTTCAGGCAAATATTGGTATGTGCCGTATACTTCGCAAGCTTCATCTCCAGCGTAGACTTTAAACCAGTCGATCTGTCTTTTGCCCTGATAGGCAGTTTGTACGGCAGCATCCATCACCTTTTGGGCGGCGGGCCAAATATCTACCCCCGTACCATCTCCGCGAATGAAGGGGATAATTGGATTATCGGGAACGATTGGTTCGCCATTACTGAAGGTAATTCGAGAACCAGTAGTAGGAGGAGTGATCTTCTCGTACATGGATTGCTACACCAGGAGTCTAGAAACTTTTATTTTGCCATCTGACGATGCTGTTATGGAACGCTAGCAGATTTTGACTCAAGGAAATGTAATCAGCGAGCAGGGAGCAGGGAGTAGGGAGTAGGGAGTAGGGAGTAGGGAGTAGGAGTAGGGAGTAGGGAGCAGAGGAGAACGATCGCTAATTCCGAATTCCGAATTCTGTACTTCTGACTTCTCCGTAATATAGTTAAAATTAGCGATCGGTGCTGAACTTTGTGCGTTTCTAGTGAGAGCATGACTAACCCAACCACGACATCAGATATTCCCATTGACTTTTCTGCTCTCCGCTTGCAGCTTTCGTCTGGGTCGGAAAAAGTTCAACAGCAACTGATTCAACAGCTAGCAACACTAGGCGAGCCAGGTTTAGAAGTGTTGATGGAATTTTTGCTACAACGCCGCGATCGCCTACCGACTTGGATTGATGGCAAAATCTACCAACTCCTCTATCATTCCGAGTTTTCTCCGGCACGGGAATTTTTGCAAACTCACTTTCCCGCCGGAATTGTGACACTGCGATCGCAATCTAATATCGATTACAGTTCCCTACAACAATTGTTGATTGAGGGAGACTTCCAAGCAGCAGACCGCGCGACACTACAAAAACTTTGCGAACTAGCTGGCGCAACTGCCGTACAGCGCAAGTGGCTATATTTTACAGAAGTCGAAAGATTTCCCATTCTCGATTTGCAAACTGTCGATACCCTCTGGTCAGTTTACTCTGAAGGAAAATTTGGCTTTTCCGTGCAGCGAGGACTCTGGTTAACTTTAGGCAAAAACTGGGAAAAGCTATGGGCAAAAATTGGCTGGAAAAACGGTAACACCTGGACGCGCTACCCTGATGGATTTACTTGGAGCCTTGACGCTCCCATAGGACACCTACCTTTGTCAAATCAGCTACGCGGCAATCGTGCGATCGCAACACTATTTTCCCATCCAGCCTGGGGGAAAAGGGAGCAGGGACGAGCTGGGAGCAGGGAGTAGGGGGACAAGGAGACAAGGAAGACAAAGGAGAACAATCACCAACAACCAACAACTAACTACCAACTACCAATTACCAACTCCTTAAGAGTTAGCAAAATCTTTCTGTGATGAATTGTTGATCCTGAATAAAAATCGGGAATCTTAAGTCTAGTAGATATCCCTGAAATCAGGGTTAGATACAGCACAACATTGATATTGCAGTTCGATCGCTTTCTTGCAGTGTAAGGTGGATTGGTAAATGGTGGAGCCAGAAAACAAATTAGTGTGTCGATGGGATACTGGCGTAGATCCAATGATTGATCGGCGCATGAAGGCGTTGTCAGAACTGGGTTTGTTGGAAGCTCAAACTACGCCAGTTTTTGAGGAAGCAACTCAAACCGCTGCCCACCTGCTAGAAGTACCGATCTGCATTTTGGGCTTTTTAGACCGCAATCGCCACGTATTTAAATCAGCAGTGGGTTTGTCGCGTTTGGGGCTGATGAATCCACTAGCGCAGGAAAGACAGTTACCAATCCACGAATCTTTTTGTACCCAAGTTGTTGAAACGAGTCAAATAATTAACGTTGGCGATACCCGCACTCATCCTGCCTTTGCCAACAGCGTCCTAGTCCAGCGTTACGGTATTCTTGCTTACCTGGGAGTTCCATTGATTGACTCCTCCGGTTTATGCTTGGGTGCGATCGCGGTGATGGATTTAGAACCTCGCAATTTCAGCATCCAACAGATGAAATTTCTCGAACTCATGGCTCGTTGGAGTATGAGTGAATTCGAGCGCAATCGCCTGCTCAAAATGCAACAGTTGGAGCCACTAGAGCAGGGGGCGATCGAGATTGCACCGCAAATTCTCAACCCTGCACCAGCAATTTCTTTCTCTCCCCCTACTGCCTTACCAGAAGCCCTTTCCATTGTCCAAGTCAAACTCAAGTTGCTAGAGCAGCTCACCCAAGAACTCAGAACTCCTTTAACATCAATTTTAGGAATGGCAAATGTCGTAGGACGAGAAATTTACGGTCCTCTGACGACGAAACAGAAAGAATATCTCGAAATTATTCAAAATAGCGGTCGATATCTCCTCTCCCTAGTTAATGAAGTTTCTCAATTGGGAGTTGTAGAGGAATATTCCCTGAGTCTCAATCTAACTACTGTCGATATCGAAATGCTCTGCCAGCAGGTACTCAATACCTTAGATGAGGTCGCCAAACGCAAAGAACAAAAATTACGACTATCGCTGGAGCCTGCTAAAAGTCGCATGTGGGTGCTGGATAAAGACAAGGTAAGACAGCTGATATACCACCTCATATCGAGTATGATTCAAGCTGCTACAAGTGGGAGTGCGATTCGCATTCACATTTCCTATAAAGGCAACTCTACGCTCGATCGCGTGGGTGAAACTATGGGACAAAGCAATCTTTTGAATCTAGCAATTTCAGTTTCTCATCCTTGGTTAGGAGAAGGATTAACCCCCGTCGATCCCTACTTAGGACAAATTCCCGCTTTTCATGCTGCTCGTACTGGCGATGAAAGGCAGGAGTCAAAAAGCAAGAGGTCAATGCACGAGCATGACGATCGTGGGGAAGACAAGACAGAATTAGTCAATGTCAATAGCTTCAATCGTTCTTGTGAAAGCCTACGCTTGTTGCTCAGCCGCGCTTTAGCAGAACTACACGGTGGTCAAATTGATATTTTAGGGACTCCAGAATCCGGCTATCGTTATGTCGTCAGTCTTCCCGAGCTAACATTGGCGCAAGCTAATACCGAAATTTAACTTTATTCAGTTCGAGGCGATCGCACTTTCATCTGAAGTAAAAATGCGATCGGCTTTAAAAGTTATACAGTTGTTAGCCTTAGCAATGTTCCTTATTGGCGTTGCCAAACTTTAATATAGTCAATGTCAAAATAGCTAGGAAACGGCGTGGAGTCATCTGGAAGCTTATTCGTCCAAATTGGACCAATTGCTAGAGTTGCTAAAACATACATTGGTTTTTGCGGAATATTTTCGCTGTTTGTATAGCGCATCCGCTCTACCCCATCTACGTACCAAATTATGGCATTTGGTTCCCATAGCACTGCGTAAACGTGGTAGTTTTCTGAAAAATCAAAGTTGTTACCCCACGATAAAGATGAGTATGTTGGCTTGCCGCGATCGTTTATGTAGTGCAAGACCATCAGCACGCTTTTCGTATCTAAACCAAAAAACTCCCCGATGTTCACTTCTGGAGGCCAGTTTCTATCTTCTGCGGCAAGCCACATGGTAGGCCAAAAACCCCTACCTTTAGGTACTTTGGCACGTATTTCTACAAAGCCGTACTGAAATGCATACCTTTGGTGAGAAGAAATCATCCCAGAGGTATACTGGAATGTAGCATTGTAAGCATTCCAAATGCGTTTTTGAGTGCGTAAACGCAAAATTCCATCTTGTACTATGACTTCCTCTGGTAAAAACCATTGGAGTTCTTGCGCTCCATGATTGGCACATCCCCTTCCCGAATGCCACCAATAGCAAGTATCCCATTTGAGCGGATCGAGAGATGTACCATTGAATTCATCCTCGAATACCACCCGCCAGTTATCTGCCCGCACAACAGATGGGTTGAATAATGTTGTTGCGATAATAGCAAAACTAAGCAAAGTTGGTCGAACGCTCTTTCGCAACCACAAGCCGTGTTTCATATTTGTAGAACATTTGCAGAGTTAATTTCGTTCAATTGACTTCATTTCGTGTTTAACACTTGGTTGTCAATTGCCCTTTAAGAATTTGGTAAGATTTTATATTTATGAGTAGTAATTTGACAACATCCTCTCGCTACTAGCGATACTTTATTTTACTGTTCCGGGTAGATTTATTCTCCAAAATGCACTGCATTTTTTATAGGTAATAGCTTCAAAAGTTAGGAAGGATTAGAGAAAACTGGCGAATTCATAAATATACTTTAAATATATATAATCAAAATGTATTATTGATGACTTTTTTTAACATTTCATATCCGTCTGTGGATATAACTTTATACTTGCTATAGCCAACTGAAAAATTGTAGAGAACAACTTTACTGCGTGGGCATAAGTAGCCTTTGATAATTGCTAGAAATCAAACAAACTTGTGGGAAAGCGATCGCGCGTAACTGAGAGTACTCAGCATTCTCGTGTCAACTTATGAGTACTAATAGATACCATCAGAAATGTATTCAATGACAATCGTAAACTCATAGAGATAATTGTGACTGACATTGTGTATTAAGCTAAAGCAAATGAAATTCGCAATTATGGTAAGTCAAGTCAGCCTAGCGTTGACTTAAGATAGACCAATCTCTATCCCGCAGCTCATGCTTATGAATTCAGTTTGGCAGCAATTTACTTTATCTAGCTTGCCACTGCAAGAATGGCGACGTGCAAGCTACTTACACCGTTCTGTTGTCGGACTATTTAGTACTTGGCGACAGGGAAGCTGGCTGATGCAATGGTCGGAAGCCTTAGCAGCTTTATTAGTCAGTTTGGTCTTTGCGCTTGCGCCATTTGTCTCTAACGACCTAATTGGCGTGTTGCTCTTTGCTTGTGCTAGCTTCTGGGTACTGCTGACTTTGACAGACGAACGGCGTTATGCTCCAGAGCGTGCCAATACTCTGACTCCAATTCATTTATTAGTATTGCTCTACTGGGGCATCTCTACAGTAGCTACAGCACTATCACCCGTCAAAGCCGCTGCTTTTGTAGGTTGGCAAAAGTTGACGCTGTATTTAGTTCTATTTGCCTTGACTGCGAGGATTTTGCGATCGCCCCGCATTCGTTCTTGGCTGATTACCCTCTACCTCCACGTAGCGCTGATTGTTAGCATTTACGGTTTGCAGCAGTGGTTTTATGGGGCAAATGCTCTAGCAACTTGGGTAGATACTCAATCTAATCTCACCCGCATTACCCGCGTTTACAGCTATCTCGGCAATCCTAACTTGCTGGCTGGTTATCTACTACCAGCCGTGGTCTTGAGTCTGGTTGCTGTCTTTGCTTGGCAGCGCTGGGTTCCTAAGCTCTTAGCACTAACAATGTTTGTTGTCAATAGCGCCTGTCTCGTCCTGACCTTTAGTCGTGGCGGTTGGATGGGACTACTCGTAGCGATTTTTGCCGTGTTAGTGCTGCTGGTATATATGTTGAGCGTCCATTTCCCCCCATTCTGGCGTACTTGGTCGCTACCATTGCTCATCGGTGGTGTGGCGCTGCTGTTAACAGGTGGGGTGTTGTTTGTCGAACCAATCCGCGATCGCTTTTTGAGTATCTTTGCCGGACGGGGCGATAGCAGCAACAATTTTCGCATCAACGTGTGGATCGCAGTGATTGAGATGATTAAAGATCGTCCAATTTTAGGGATCGGTCCTGGAAACACTGCCTTTAACAAAATTTATCCGCTTTACCAACTACCTCGTTATAATGCCCTGAGTGCCTACTCGATCTTGTTGGAAGTAGCCGTAGAAACTGGTTTTGTTGGTTTAGCTTGCTTGTTGTGGTTGCTAGTTGTCACCTTCAATTCAGGATTGCAACAACTGCGCCGTTTGCGGCAAGCTGGCAGTCGAGAAGCATTTTGGTTAATTGGGGCGATCGCGGCATTGTTTGGAACTCTGGTTCACAATATTGCCGATACTGTCTGGTATCGTCCTGAAATCAACACGATTTGGTGGTTTATGGTAGCGATTATTGCTAGTTACTATGCTGCCCCAGTCACGCGATCGGATCTTTTGGCTAATTCCTCTTTCAATCGCGGTTCGGATAGCTAATCTCGGTGGATATGTATTTGTAGGGGCGCACAGCTGTGCGCCCCTACAGTTTGTTTGGGATAGATCGTTAAAAATCAACAACAGCCCTCCTCTTTTCCCAAAAAGGCAGTAAAACAATACAGTAATACAACCGGATTGAGATCGAGCTGTGGGAAAAATGCAATTGATGGATAGACTGCGCTTGGGTGCGGCTGTATTGACAGCAAAAACCGTGACATTTGGGGTGCGATCGCTACGTCTAGGTGCGGCTAGCGTTTTACCAGGAGAAATTGCCCGTCGTCTTCAGCCGAAATTGTTGCAACTGCTAAGTTGTCAGGTGAAGCAAGGAGTCATTCTCATTGCTGGGACAAATGGTAAAACTACTACATCCCTACTACTGCGCACGATGTTGGAACGTCAAGGTTGGCGGGTTGTCCACAATGCAGCGGGGGCAAATTTAGAAAATGGCTTGATGACGGCGCTGTTACAAAATACCAACCCCATCGGTACGCTAGATGCAGATTTTGCCATTTTGGAAGTAGACGAAAATATCGTTCCCAAGGTGTTAGCACCCCTGAAACCTCGGCTAATTCTGGCGTTAAACTTGTTTCGCGATCAGCTCGATCGCTACGGGGAAGTCGATACAATTAGCAGGCGTTGGGGACAGGCGATCGCACCTTTACCGTCAGAAACGATTATTGTTGCCAATGCTGACGATCCTACCTTGGCTTACATGGGTCAACAACTCAATCAAAATGTTTTATTCTTTGGCTTGAGCGAACCAGAACATTATCTTGATGAAATTCCCCATGCTGTAGACTCGATTTATTGTCCTAGTTGCGGTACTCGCTTGGTTTATCAAGGGGTTTATCTTTCACACCAGGGAGATTATAACTGTCCTAACTGTGGTTTTCACAAACCATCTCTGGCGATCGATAGTCGGGAATGGGAGCAAATTTTAATTGGGTTATATAACAAATACAATACTCTAGCGGCGGTGTTAGCAGCACAGCAACTTGGCGTAGATGAAGCGATAATCCGCGATACTATAGCTAACTTTCAGGCGGCTTTTGGACGTGCTGAGGAGTTGCAAGTTCGCGGCAAACACGTTCGCATTCTCTTGTCTAAAAATCCTGTGGGGATGAATGAGACAATTCGGGCAGTGAATGAGGTAAGAGGCGAGAGGAAAATAGAAGAGGCGCGTCAACTTGCGCCTGTGTTGATGGTTTTGAATGACAGAATACCCGATGGTACGGATGTTTCGTGGATTTGGGATGTGGATACAGAAAAGTTAGTCGAACGAGGAGGGACTTTAATAGTCAGTGGCGATCGCGTTTACGATATGGCTTTGCGTTTGCGTTACAGTCAGCCGGAGATAGATAGCAAAATGAATTTGGTTGTGAAGGAAGATTTAAAAGAGGCGATCGCCACTGCTTTAGCACAAACTCCAGCAAATGAGACTTTACACATTTTGCCTACATATTCTGCCATGTTGGAAGTGCGGGAGATTTTGACGGGAAGGAAGATTTTGTAAGGGGTGGTAATGGGTGATTGACAACTGATAACTGATAACTGATAACTGACTATGCTTTTATCTCAATCGGAAAAAGATTTAGCTGCCGAGCTTGATTATGATGAGTTTGTTTTAGAGGCAATTCAGCAAGAGTGTCAAGTCAAAATGCAGAAAATTCTTTTAAAACAAGAGGTGTATCTCAAAGATAGCGAATTGAGTTGTGTAAATGAAATTTTGCCAGCTTACTATCTCGAATTTGAGCAAGATGTTTACGGAGTCTACAACTATGGAGGCAATCTTTTAGTAGAAGGCTTGTCTATTATCATCCCATCTTATATAGATTACCGGGATATTTTTGTCAAGCTAAAACAACTATTGAATCCACACGGCTATCTGACAAGCTGCGAAAATCGAGTTGGGTTGACTCCAGAGAAAAACAGGTTAAACCAATACATTTCTAGAGTTTTAAATTATGTCACACAAGCAGAGTTAAGAATTGCAGTTTTTAAGGGTGAAGAACCTTGGGATATTATTAAGATTCATCAGACTAATGGGTGGAATTATGATATATCTCCTAAAGACATAATTAATAAATTAAAATCATGGCAAGAAGTAAGTGAATTTGAAATTATATTTGCTAGTAAAAGTAGCTTGAGCCTAGAATTTGTACGACCACCTACAGATATTGAAAAATTTGCTAAAGAAGTAGCTGAATTTTGTCCCGATCTCCAAAATACTCAGCTAGTTGCAAGCAAGATCGAGAAGTATAAAAGTCTTTATTTAACCTGGAATTGAGCAAGAAATATATATGAATCTGGAAATGGAAATTACAATTGGCTGGTTGTATCCAACTTTAATGAGTACGTATGGCGATCGCGGTAATGTTATTTGTATTCAGCGCCGCTGTGAATGGCGCAATTATACAGTGAAAATATTACCTTTGGATCGGGATTCTACGGCTCAAGATTTTTCCCAAGTCGATATACTTGTTGGTGGTGGCGCGCAAGATAGACAGCAAGAAATTGTCATGCGCGATTTGCGCGGTGCTAAAGCTGAGGCGTTACGAGAAAAAATTGAAAACGGTACGCCAGGAATTTTTACTTGTGGTGCGCCACAATTATTAGGACATTACTACGAACCAGGTGAAGGACAGCGAATTGAGGGACTGGGATTATTTGATTTTGTTTCTATCCATCCTGGATTAAATGCGCGTCGTTGTATCGGTAATTTAGTTATTGAAGTTACGGCTAAAAAGTTAGCGCAGGAATTAGTAGCAATGACAGGTTTGCCACCCTACTTGATTGGTTTTGAAAATCATGGCGGACGGACAAAGTTAAGTCAAGTAGAGGCGTTGGGACGGGTAGTATATGGGTTAGGAAATAATGGCGAAGATGGTACAGAAGGCGCATTTTATCAAAATGCGATCGCGACTTATTCGCATGGTCCCCTGTTACCTAAAAATCCATTTTTAGCTGATTGGTTGATTCAAACTGCCTTGAAACAAAAATATCAAGAATCAATTGCACTTGCACCTTTAGATGATACTTTAGCTAATCAAGCGAGGGAAGCAATGTTCAAGAAACTGCGCGTAAATCTGCCAACCTTAGTTAAACCGTAGGATGCGTTAATTAACGCATCCTATCTAATCGAGAATTAAGCGCGATCGCTTGAATCTTTTGATTGCTATTAACAATAATCCCGCGTCAATTGCTGCTAAAATAATTAATACTATCAAAATTATTTGAGTCATATTAGTATTTCTGGCAGCTTTTAAAAGACTTGTTTGTAATTGAGTTGGAATAAGGCTCAAACTCAAAAGTGGAATCCAAGTTAAGGCAATAGAAACAAAAGCTAATTGTTGGGCTGCTTGTTTGACTGTAGGACTGCGGAGAGAGACAATGACACCTATACTTGCCATAGCTGTAGCTGTCAAAATTCCCAATCCAATTCCAGTTAAAGTTATTCCTATTGGGTAGAGTAAGATTTCTCCCGTGTTATGAGTTAAATTAACAGAGATCAAACCTGTTATTAAAACTATTAACGTTAATAATAAACCATAGATTGCAACTGTAATAATTTTACCGAATAGGATTGCTACTTCTGAGAGAGGACTTGCTAATAAAGTTTCTAAAGTGTTTCTTTCTCTTTCTCCAGCAAAACTATCAGCAATTAGCGCCATAACTGGTAGAGTTGGTAGCCATCCCCAATAAGCAATTGTAAAGGGAGATTCTACCCAAAATGTACCAATTTGAATGGGCATGAGCAAGCCAAATATTAAGATTAAAGGTAGCCAACTTAGAATTGTTGTTTTAATACTACCGCGTTGAAATAGTAGTTCGCGCCACTCTTTCCAGATGACAGTATAAATATCGGTAATCATACCAAATCTATTTGATTGACTATATATCCCGTAAGGGCGGGTTTACTAAACATGTCTGTTTTGGAGTTTGAAGCAGGCGAAAATGGTGGATACGTGTATAGTAAAATTCAGAGGCAAAGAAGTTTTCCCGTCTATAGTAGTAAGGTGCGTTTTCAAAACGCACCTTACTACAAGCTTCGCCAAATTTGGGCAAGGCGACTATGAGTTGCCCTAAGCGCTAGTAGCGCGATCTGTCAGACGAGTTAATACCTGATTAGAACGCTCGACAAAAGATTTCATTCCTTCAGCATTAAATCCTTTTTGTGCCATCAATGCCAAGTCATAAACGTGTTGACAAATTGAATTAGCTAATTCGGCACTTGGCGACTGCCCTTCACCTTGGATAATACTACCTTGGCTGAGGCTGACTAAGTTTTGAATCAGCGGATGCGCGGTATTAACTAGCAAGATATGATCGTCAGGATACTGTGCTGTTTGCTGCTGGACAAAAGCACTCATTTCTTGAATGCGGCGCATATATTCAGGTAACAACACCATTGCTGGGGGTGTACCTTGCGGATCGTCAGATTTTAATGCTTCAGTACGAATGTTGAGTTTGGGTTTATTCAAGGCTTTTTCAAACAATTCCTTGATGAGTTCGCTGCGGGTTTTGTTCGTATTCGGATCGACAATTTCTCCAGCTTTATCTTTGTCTAGTAAGGTTTGATCCAAATCGGAATCAACGCGAGAGAATTTAACGTCTGAATACTCTCTTTCTAGGAAAGAAATAAAGTGCGTGTCGATGAAGGAATCCATGAACAGGACTTCTAAACTTTGCTTCTTATGCAGTTCTACATAAGTTGCTTGAGTAACTTCATCGGTGCAATAGTAAACGCGATTCTCGTGACGTTCTTTGTTACGTTCTAGGTATTCTTTCAGCGTGGTGTATGGGGAAGTTGTAGGGGTGTTCTGCTGCACGCCCGTACCAGAGTCGGGAGTAGATTCTGCTGGTTGTACGTCTTGCCATGCGTCTCCCTCTTCTGCTTGCACTTGGACGACTGGTGTTTCTGTCGCAGGTGAGGACGCAGCCTCTACAGGCGTTTCATAGGTTGTGCGGTAGATGACGATATCTTCGACTTGTTTTTTGAATTTCTCGTCGTTGAGGGAACCAAATTTGACAAACGTACCTACATCTTGCCAAACTTTGATATATTCTTCGCGGCTATTGCGATAAAGTTCTTTCAGGCGATCGCCAACTTTACGAGAAATATAATCGGCAATTTTCCTGACTGTCCGGTCTGTTTGCAAAGCGCTACGAGAAACGTTAAGGGGAATATCTGTACTGTCAATCACTCCCCGCATGGGTAGCAAGAATCGCGGGATAATTTCTTCGCAATGGTCGCTAACAAAGACTTGATTGCAGAATAGTTTGATCTGTCCTTGAGTGACATCCACATCCGGTCTGAGTTTGGGAAAATACAAAATCCCGTTGAGGATGAAAGGATAGTCGGTGTTGAGATGTACCCACAACAGGGGTTCTTCCTGAAAAGGATAGAGGTAGCGGTAAAATTCTAAATAATCTTCTTTGGTGAGATTATTCGCCGACTCTCGCCAAGGTGCTTTCTGCTGGTTGATAACCTCGCCATTCAATTTGATGGGAACAGGCAGAAAATCGCAATAAGTCTTGACAAGTTGCTTGATGCGTGCATCTTCTACGTACTCCTGCTCGTCTTCCATTAAGTGCAGGGTAATCGTCGTACCGCGATCGCTACGGGATGAGTCTTCTAAAATAAACTCTGGGGAACCGTCGCAACTCCAGTGGACGGCTGGCGCACCTGCTTGATAAGACAGGGTATCGATTTCAACTTTTTGCGCCACCATAAAGGAAGAGTAGAAACCCAAGCCGAAATGACCGATAATCTGTTGGTCTTTCCCCTCATACTTGTGAATAAATTCTTCTGCACTAGAGAAAGCCACTTGGTTGATGTATTTCTTCACTTCCTCCGCCGTCATCCCGATACCGTTGTCGGAGATGGACAGGGTTTTGCGATCTTTGTCTATAGCAATTTGAATTTCTGGTTCGCCTATCTCGCCGGAATACTCTCCAGCACGGGATACCATTTTCAGCTTTTGGATAGCATCAACTGCGTTAGAGATCAATTCCCGCAAGAAAACCTCATGGTCGGAGTAGAGAGATTTCTTAATAATGGGGAAAATATTCTCAGTGTGGATGCTGATTGTGCCTTGTTCCCGCATACTAAATCAGTGTTGTGGTGAAATGTTCTTTAATCAGGATCTTAATGGCTTAAACCACGCGATCGCTCTTTACTTAACTAAAGATTCCCCCCAACCCTAATTCGGTTTACCCTACCTGAGTTTTGGATCGGGGAGACAATTCAATGCGCGATTTACACTCTTACGCTGCGCTACACTACCCCTACGGGATCGCCTCGCTACGTGTTAGCCAAAGGCGAAGCGGAGCGTTACGCAATTCGCAACTACTGCTGTACGGACGGGTTTTGACCAAAAATTTCTCGCCGCCAGCCGTGAATCTCTTGCTAAACCCGCCCCTACGATTTCCTGATAACCGACAACTGATATGAAGGATATGCAACGCGAATTTACCAGTCGTGAAGAACTGGTAGCCTACTTAAAAGAACAATTTCCTACTGCTGCTAGCCGAGATGACTCGATTAGCGAGACTGTCGGGGGGCGCAAAGCCGCTGAAGAAGCTTTACAAACAGTAGATCCGGCAGGTTACGCCAAAACTCGCAATTTTCTCACGGGTGCGGTAACTCGTCTCTCACCCTATCTCCGTTATGGAGTTTTGAGTCTCGCTGATGTTAAGAAATATGTCCTGAACAAAATTCAGCAGCCAGATGAAGCAACCAAGTTAATTAACGAACTCGGCTGGCGCGACTATTGGCAACGCCTATATGTCAAATTAGGAAATGGAATTTGGGAAGATCGAGAAGAATATAAAACTGGTTACACTGCCAAAGAATACGCCCCTGAACTACCAGAAGACATCGCCACAGGGACGACGGGGCTAGTTTGTATCGACAGTTTTAGTCAACAAATGCGTCAAACCGGATATTTACACAATCACGCCCGGATGTGGATGGCTGCTTATATGGTGCATTGGCGACGTATCCGCTGGCAAGTCGGGGGAATATGGTTTCTCGAACACTTATTAGATGGAGATCCGGCGAGTAACAATATGTCTTGGCAATGGGTAGCGAGTACGTTTAGCCACAAACCCTATTTCTTTAACCGCGAAAACTTGGAACGTTATACGAATGGTGTTTACTGTCGCGAATGTCCCCTCTACGGACATTGTGACTTTGAAGGCAGTTACGAACAAATAGAACAGCGATTGTTTCCCAAGGCAGAATTTAACAAACAACCCAACAGTCAAAGTTGGCAGCGCGGGAAGGGACAAGGGGGACGAGGGGGACGAGGGGGACGAGGGGGACAAGGAGGATAACTACAACCACCAACTACCCATTACCCATTACCCATTACCCATTACACATTACCCATTACCATGAACCAACCGATTATCTGGATACACGGAGATTGTCTGAGTCCGAAAAATCCTGCACTGCAAGAATATGCCAATTCGCCTGCAATTTGGGTTTGGGATGAGGCTTTGATTGAAGAGTGGCAGTTAAGTTTGAAACGGATTGCTTTTATCTATGAATGCTTGCTGGAGTTACCCGTGGTGATTAGACGAGGTGATGTGGCGAAAGAAGTGTTAGCTTTTGCCAAAGAACATGATGCTAATTTAGTCGTGACAGCCGATAGTCCTAGTCCCAGATTTGAAATAATTTGTGATGAAATTGAGCGATCGCTAAAACTTGAAGTTCTCGAAACCGAGCTATTTTTTGAATACGATGGTTACATCGATCTAAAGCGGTTTTCTCGCTATTGGAAAGTAGCAGAAAGATATGTATATGGTAGGGTGCGTTAATTAACGTACCCTACTTACTTTCCACCCGTGAAAGTTACCCCTTGAATAAAGTAGCGATTGAAAAAGGCATAAATTAGCAAGGCGGGTAAAGTGAATACCATAGACGCAGCCATGATATAGTTCCAATAACTAATGTATTGTCCTTTAAATGTATTCAACCCTAAAGGTAAAGTAAACATTTCTGAAGTAGAAACAATCATTAACGGCATTAAAAAGTTATTCCACGAGCCTAAAAAGATAAATATAGTTTGGGCTGCTAAAGCTGGTCTAGCTAAAGGTAAAACAATCTGAAAGAAAGTTTCTAAGTATCCCAAACCATCTAAGGCAGCAGCTTCTTCCAATTCTTTGGGAAAGTTCACGAAAAACTGTCGCATCATAAAGATGAAAGTCGCATTGACAATATTCGGAACAATTAACCCCTGATATGAGTTTAGCCAACCTAGAGATTTGAGAATTAAGAAACTAGGAATTAGCGTCACTTGAGCTGGAACCATTAAAACTGCTAAGATACTGAAAAATAGGATCTGATTTCCCTTAAATGGAATACGCGCAAGAGCATAACCAGCCATTGAGTTAAATAAAAGATTAAAAATAGTGACAGTGCTAGCAACTACAACACTATTAAACAGCCAACGACCAAATAATGGTTCTTCTAGAAAAATCTTCTGATAATTTTCTAAAGTAAAGTTTTGCGGAATCAAGTTCAAGCCGCCAGCAATAATTTCAGATAAGGGTTTAAATGAAGCAGAAAGCGCCCAAGCAAAGGGTAAAAAAGTCGCGATCGCATAGACAATCAAAATTGCATATAAAATTGGGATAAAAGATATCTTTCGCTTTGCATTCATTCGCATATCCTTTGGCAAGGCTTACACCTATATTCGCAATGATTTTTCTTAAAAATATACTCAGAATATATCTAACAATATATCAAAAATACCTATTTACCCGCGTTTATCTACAGAAGGCAATTTTAGACTAAAATTTTGACAATAAAACTTAAAAGTCAATTGAAAAAACTAGTGAAGTTGCTCAATCGCTATCTAGTCAAAACTAAATTTCTTCTCCTCTTACTCGTAGTAACCCTAACTTTAGTAGGATGTCAGGCGACACCTGGTAATTCTAGAGTCACCAAAATTACGCTGTGGCAAGGAGTCAATCCACCACCCAATCGAGATGTTTTGCAAACGCTGGTAGATCGCTTCAATCGAGAGCATTCTGACATTCAAGTAGAATCTTTGTATGTTGGGCAAGCAGAACAACAATTACCGAAAATTTTGGCAGCAGTAGTAGGAAATGCACCGCCAGATTTACTGTGGTTTAATGCGACGCTAACCGGACAGTTGGTGGAACTCGATGCAATTCGTCCTTTGGACGATCTGCTGCAAACTTCTCCCGTCAAGGATGAAATCGATCCTAGCCTGTTTGCGACGATGGAGTATCAAGGGCATACTTGGTCTGTGCCTTTTGGGGTAAACAATGTAGGTGTATTTTACCGTCCCAGTTTATTGAAAGCCGCAGGAATTACTCAGCTACCGCAAACTTGGGAAGAATTGCGTCAAGTTGCGCGTCAATTAACCATCGACAAAGACGGAGACAAGCGGATCGACCAACACGGAATGTTTTTGCCGTTAGGGAAAGGAGAATTTAGCGTCTTTCTGTGGCTACCCTTTCTGTGGAGTGGTGGCGGCGAGTTGGCAAGTAACAATCCCCAACAACCAGCAAATGTAAATATAGCAGACGACAAGGGGGCGATCGCCTCGCTGGGATTGTGGCGCGATTTAGTCGATGATGGTTCTGTCGTTCTATCTTTACCAGAAAGAGGATTTGAAATCGATGCTTTCTTAGCTGGAAAAGTCGCGATGCAATTGACTGGACCCTGGACGCTGGGACAGTTCCAAACCACAGGAATAGATTTTGGCGTGTTTCCGATTCCCAAAGGCGATCGCCAAGCAACTGCAATTGGTGGAGAAAACCTATTTGTATTCAAGTCTACGCCCGAACGCGAACGAGCTGCATTAAAGTTTGCCGAGTATGTTGTCAGTGAAGCATTTCAAACTGATTGGGCAATTGGTACGGGATATTTACCCGTCAATATGAAGTCAAGGGAAAGCCAGAAATATCAAGATTTCATCAAAAAACAGCCTGCCGTAGAAGTGTTTTTAGCACAAGCAAAATACGGGCGATCGCGTCCGATTTTTCCCGGTTACAGTCGCTTGTCAGAAAATTTAGGTAGGGCGTTAGAAGCTGTTTTATTGGGGAAAAGCACCCCTACCGAGGCGTTACAAGCCGCACAGCAAAGGTTGGATTTGATTTTTCATAGGTGAGTAGTGAGTGGGGCAGAACTTCAGCTTTTATCTCTTTTCACGCACCACTTACCACTTAATTTACGATTCTTCCGATAACTTTGCCGCTCTAAAACTCGTAATCTTGGCGTAGGAGGAGTTTTAGGGATGATTCTATCGTTAGGGTGTCGAGTTATATCCTAGCTAGTGAAAGCATAAGATTGCTAGGTTTGGTTAGAGGAAGGATAAGGTGACTGGGAGTACCGAGCGTAAGCCTTACGTCAAGTAGAGCATTGAATCGTGATTCGATGCAAGTTAGCTTATCACTATAACAATCCATGTGGTTAAATATTAGTTGTCTATATAAAATTGTTTCATAACCCTATTGCCTGCCCAATTGATTTAATTCAAGAAGACAGGCTGTATTTAGAGAGTGAGATTATTGTAAATGTCATGCTAAAACAGCTAATTTCAACCGAGAAATTAAATGCCTATCAACGGCTACAAATGGAACATGATAAAACTTATCATCATGAAATTTTTGTACTTGATATTTCTCGGCGAATGAATCATATTGCCCTACATCTTGCCAAATATCTTTATCCTCTTTTCTCGTTACCCCTTTCAGCACCAGAAAATCAAAGAGCATTCATTGATGCATTTATCATGGTTGCCTCTGCAAGCAACCTTCTAGGAATCCCCTTATCAATCGATTTAGTAATTGACGATCTAGGCAATACTAGCGCCACCTTTATTAATACGTATATCCAGCTTCTTGCTGAATTAGCTAAGGGATGCGAAGCGACAGATCACCAAGAAGACTATCCGATTCGGGCAACTTGGAATAAGACTATACAAAAGTTTTTTTCTCTTCTGGTGCGCGAAGCTAGTTTGCGTAACATTTCTCTTTTAGAAGAAGCTACTCACCGCCTAGCCTCTGTCGAGAAAAAGCATCCACTCGATAATATTTTGCGGGAAGAAGAATGAGCTTTTGGTCATCACAAACCCTGAAGTCTCGTCTTCCTGGTTTGATTCAACCATTTAACGAGGCTCAAGTTGAGTCGGCTTCGTACCAACTATGCTTAGGTGAAGAAGTTTATATTTCAACACTTCCCGATACACCTCTGAAAGATCGACAAGTAATTAGTCTTAAAGATGCAGGAACTAATATTCCTCCAGGGCAGTTTGCATTTCTTATAACTGCTGAAACAGTCGAAGTTCCTCACGATGCAATTGCATTTATTTCAATCAAGTTTAAAGTAAAAAAACATGGGTTAATTAATGTTTCCGGTTTTCACGTCGATCCTGGATACAAGGGTAAGCTAATTTTCGCTGTGTATAATGCTGGACCTCTTCACTTTCGCGTGAAAAAAGGTGACCGATTTTTTTCTATATGGTATGCAGATTTGGATGAAGATGACGACAAGCCTTATAAAGGAGATGGTTTTAATTCAATTCCAAGTGACTTCATGAATGCTCCTGATTTAGTGTCATCCATTCCTAATCTCGTAAAACGCCTAGATAATGTAGAGAGCAAAATGGAGAATCACAAAGTTCAGCAGGCTGTTTATTTTAGTGTTGTTATAGCGATTGGCGTTGCTCTTATTCCATTGGTTCCATCTGCCATAACATATTTGTTAGATAGGTATCTCCCTTCAAATATTAATAATACTCAGCCTGCTAAAACGCTCTCACCTCCTCAACCAGGTTATAACCCCAAGGAGGATTCAGGCAAACGGAAGTAAACATTTCAACAAGTTTGAGTGTGTGAAATGAATACAAGCTATCGTTATCTGCTTTCACGGGATACCGCAGCACCAAACAGCCGCATCCTATTGGTCTGTATGCTAAATCCATCAACAGCGGATGAGGAAAAAAACGATCCAACTATTTCGCGTGTATGTCGTCTTGCCGAAAATGAAGAATACGGTCGGCTTTTGGTTTTAAATCTTCTAGCTGTTCGTGCTACTAACCCTTCTGATATTTGGGTGCATGAAAACCCTTTAGGTGTAGATAATTATCAAACGTGGGACAAGGTACTAAAAGAAGAACTGATTCCAGAGCGAGATAGTGTATGTGTAGCTTGGGGGCGTACACCAAAGGATCGTCGTCACTTGCTTCACTTTCTGCCTGCGTTAGTTGAAGCATCTTGTCGCCTAAAACTCTGGACGGGACCCCTCATGACTTGGGTACAAAACATTGACGGTTCGCCTCGACATCCACTTTATATTAGAACCCAGACAAAACTACAGCCATACGATCTTGATACTTACGTTAAGAGTATCTTGCAACGTGACAGTATCCTGTTGCCCAACCACTTAAAAGATTTGCCCTAAATTTGGGGAAGAAAAGCTCAACCTTATGTTTAGTAACACAAGCACGAATACATAATTAGATAGATATGCTCTCACCAGACAGATGTGCTCTCACCAATCGCCGAGCCAAAAAAAACTAAACTTATACCGTTGCCTCTCTCTAGATCCATATCCATCCCACTGCGGCAAAGTTATGGATAAAGTCATATAGTTACTATTTCCTAAAAATTGTTAAATCCAAAACAGTAAGCGATCGCAAATAAATGTTATTTGGGAATAACATTCATGTACGTGACTTGACTAGCGGGCGCTCTGGAATTATGACCTTCTCAATTGTGGCTTGGGATGCAGCAACGCAAATGACTGGGGTAGCAGTGGCAACTAAGCATCTGGCTGTAGGGGCGCTCGTACCTCATGCTAAGGCAACTATAGGGGCGATCGCGACTCAAGGTCAAACTAACCCGTTGTTGGGAATTTGCAGCCTGCAATTGCTAGAACATGGAGTTTCGGCTGAAGATACATTACAGCTTTTGCTGCAAGACGATCTCAATTGTCACCAGCGTCAGCTACATTTGGTAGATCGCCAAGGTCATACGGCAGCTTGGACGGGTGAAGATTGCGTTGGTTGGGCGGGACACTTGACATATCCCTACTTTTCTGTAGCCGGAAATATGCTGGTAGGCGAACAAGTTTTGATAGCGATGGCAGATGCCTATCAAGCCAAAGCGGAAATGGAGTTTTGCGATCGCCTGTTACATGCTTTGGAGGCTGGCGAGGCGGCTGGGGGAGATAAGCGAGGACGGCAATCGGCAGCGCTGTATGTGGTGCATCAAGATGTTTATCCCTATCTGGATTTGCGTGTCGATCGCCATGAGAATCCGTTGGTGGAACTGCGGTGTCTATTTGAAGAATCGCGTCAAGATTATTATCAGTCGTTTCGGCAAACTATGCCTCCCCAGTGTCCTCGGACTATGGTAAGTGCGATCGCTAAGTATTTAGCTACTCCAATCAAGAATCAGTTAACAGTTATCAGTGTTAACAACTAGTGAAACACTTCTGATTTTTGACTTTTAACTTTTGACTTTTAACTTTTGACTTTTACACTCCTACAGTGCGTGACTGGCGCATGGATTCGACGAAATTGGCAAATAAGTAATCTGCGTCGTGGGGACCAGGGCTAGCTTCAGGGTGGTATTGGACTGAGAATAGAGGTAGGGATTTGTGGCGCAACCCTGCTACGGTGCGATCGTTTAAATTGAGATGAGTAATTTCGACATCTGCGGGAATGGAATCCACATCAATCGCAAAGCCGTGATTTTGACTGGTAATTTCGACTTG
The DNA here is from genome assembly GCF_014696895.1 of Chroococcidiopsis sp. [FACHB-1243]. Classification (NCBI taxonomy): domain Bacteria; kingdom Bacillati; phylum Cyanobacteriota; class Cyanophyceae; order Chroococcidiopsidales; family Chroococcidiopsidaceae; genus Chroococcidiopsis; species Chroococcidiopsis sp. [FACHB-1243]. The sequence continues at coordinate 44,863 of NZ_JACJQX010000002.1, forward strand.
CCTTTGTAAGCCAGCAGGTTGATTCAAACCGCGATGACCGAATTTTAGCTTGAAGGTTTCTGCCCCTAACGCCCGACCTAGTATTTGATGTCCCATGCAAATACCAAATATTGGTTTCTGGGCTGAAAGAAGGGCTTTTGTCGTTTCAAGTCCTTCGGCAACGGCGGCGGGGTCACCAGGTCCATTGGAAAGAAAGATGCCGTCGGGATTGTATTTCAGAATTTCTTCTGGTGGCGTATTAGCAGGAACGACAATGACGCGACAGCCATAACTCGCTAGTCGCCGCAGAATATTGCGTTTGATGCCAAAGTCAATGGCAACAACGGTGAGAGTCTCGCCATCTGGGGATACTGGTTTAAATTCCCATACAGAATCAGTAGTTCCAGCCCACTCATAAGCAGTGGATGTGGTAACTTCACTGACCAAGTTTAATCCTGCCATACTGGGGGCAGCGAGGACGAGTTGCAATAACTCTGCTTCGTCAAGAATTTCTGTAGAAATAGCGCCATTCATCGATCCTACTTCGCGGATCTTGCGGACTAAGGCGCGGGTATCGATGCCGTAAATTCCAGGGATGTTGTGCTGTTTGAGGTAGTCAGGCAAACTGCCAGTAGAGCGCCAATTGCTAGGACGGTAACAGACATTTTTGGCGATCGCACCTTTCACTTGCGGGCGATCTGATTCTTCATCATCTGTATTCACGCCCGTATTTCCCAATTCGGGGTAGGTAAACGTGACGATCTGACCGCGATAACTGGGATCGGTTAAGACTTCTTGATACCCAGTCATGCCAGTATTAAACACGACTTCGCCAACAGTAGTACCAGTAGCACCGAAAGATAAACCATGATAAGCAGTACCATCGGCAAGAACGAGAAGGGCGGGTTGAGGGGTCATAACTTGGGGTGTGGGGTGTGGGGTGTAGGGTGTAGGGTGTAGTGAGTGGTGCGTGGTGCGTGAAAAGAGGTCGGTAGCCACTAGCCACTAGTCACTAGCCACTCTTTCGCGCTTCAATCAAATGAATGGCACGACTGACGCTTTCGGGGAGGACGACTACTAAACTACCACGGGAAGCCATGTCAAGAGCGGTGTTAATAGCTCTTGTCTCTGCCAAAATGGATTCATAGCGACAGTTGGAATTGGCTTGACGGATGCCTTTTTCGATTAAGTCTGCGGCATCGCCACGGGGACGACCGCGCGTATCGTCGTCTTCTTTGACGATAATAAAGTCAAACATTTCGGCAGCGAGTTTGCCCAAGGTGATGAAGTCTTCGTCGCGGCGATCGCCAGGTCCACCAACTACGCCGATCCGTTCTCCTTGCCAGTTGCGGACAAAGCTACCCAATGCTTCGTAACTATGGGGGTTGTGGGCGTAGTCAACTAATGCGTGATAATCGCCTAACTCAAATAAATTCATCCTACCTGGGGTTTGGCTGGCAGATGGTTGAAATGTCTGCAATCCAGCTTTAATCTGTCCCAAGGGGATTTTTTGGGTAAATGCTGCCAAACTCGCAGCTAAGGCATTGGCGATCGCAAAGTTGGCGCGTCCGCCCATCGTTAGCGGTACGTTGACTGCTTGTTCGAGTCGTAGTTTGATTTCTCCTTGCAATATTGACAAATAACCGTCTTCATGGACTGCCGCTAAGCCGCCATGTCGAGCGTGTTCTCGCACGATGGGATTATTTGGGTTGAGTGAAAAGTAGGCTATTTGAGCTTTCACCCGTTTTGCCATTGCTGCAACTAAAGGATCGTCAGCGTTGAGAATAGCATAGCCGTGGGGAAATACGGTTTCTGCAACTACACTCTTGAGGTGAGCTAGTTGCTCGACTGTATTAATATCGCCAATTCCTAAATGATCGGCAGCTACGTTCAAAATAATTCCGACATCACAGGCATTGAATCCCAAACCAGAGCGCAAAATTCCGCCTCGTGCTGCTTCTAATACAGCAACTTCTACCGTGGGGTCTTGTAGAATTAACTGGGCGCTTTGAGGACCTGTATTATCGCCTCGATCGACTAAACAATCGCCGATATACGTCCCGTCGGTTGTGGTGTAACCAACAGTTTTACCAGTTTGTTTGACGATGTGGGCAAGTAAGCGCGTGGTTGTGGTTTTGCCATTAGTTCCGGTGACAGCAAGGATGGGAACGCGGCTGGATTTACCTGGAGGAAACAGCATATTGACAACTGCCCCTGCAACATCGCGAGGCTTACCCTGGCTGGGATGGGTATGCATCCGAAAACCAGGCGCGGCATTCACTTCTACCACTACGCCACCCACTTCTCGCAAAGGACGGCTGATATCTGGGGTAACAATATCGATTCCGGCAATATCTAGACCGATAATTTTTGCTACACGTTGCGCTAGCCAAATGTTTTCGGGGTGAATTTCATCAGTGCGATCGCCAGCAATACCACCAGTGCTAAGGTTTGCTGTAGCTCGTAGATAGCAAATTTCATCTCGGTCTAGAATACTATCTAAGCTGTAGCCCTGTTGTGCTAAGAGGCGATCGCTATTGCGATCGAGCTGAATGCGGGTGAGGATATTATCGTGTCCGTCGCCGCGATCGGGGTCTTGATTGATAATTTCGATTAATTCCTCAATCGTACTCCTACCATCTCCCACAACATGAGCGGGAATGCGTTCGGCAACCGCAACAACTTTACCATCAACTACAACTACGCGATGGTCGCGCCCTTGATAGTAGCGCTCGACAATAATGGAGCGAGAAACTGCTTTGGCTGCATCATAGGCGGCTTCTGCGGCTTCCCAGGTTTGAATATCGAGTGTAATGCCTCTACCGTGGTTGCCGTCTAGCGGTTTGATAACGATGGGATAACCACCAACAGAGGCGATCGCATCTTCTAGTTCGTCAAAATAATCGATCGCCGTACCTCTAGGAACGGGTACGCCAGCATTGCTGAGAATATATTTAGTAGCTTCTTTATCAGAGGCAAGTTCGACACCTAAAAGACCCGTGTTGCCGCTTAAAGTTGCCTGTATGCGCTTCTGCCGTTTGCCATAGCCGAGTTGAATTAAATAACGCGCCCCGAGTTGCATCCAAGGAATATCTCGCGCCTCTGCTGCTTGAATAATTGCTTCTGTGCTAGGACCCAAAGCCGCATCTTGGTGAAGTGCTTTGAGATCTTGAAGATCTCGTTCTAGTTCCGATTTGGGATAGTATCCCAGATCCACAATACTTTGACACAGCCTTACAGCGGCACGGGCTGCATAGCGTCCGGCTTGTTCGTTTGCGTACTCAAATACAACGTGATAAACCCCAGCAGTAGCCGTCTCGCGGGTACGTCCGAAGCCTGCTGGCATTCCTGCTAGTTCTTGTAGTTCTAAGGCTACGTGTTCGACTACATGACCCATCATCGTGCCTTCTCGTAGCCGCATTAGGAAGCCGCCGCGACACCCAGGAGAACAGAAATGTCCCTCTAAGCTGGGTAGTGCTTCAACTAAACCCTTGTAAAAACCTGGAATTTCATTAGATGGTTTTTCTGCCAATTCTTGCAAGTCTAGTTGCATGGCAACTAGTTGATGGCGGCGAATGCTCCAGTAGTTTGGACCCCGCAATGTTTGAACTTTGAGAATTCTCATTCTAATTCATTCCTTTTGGGCAATTTGTAGTTATTGGGAAGTGAGTAGCGCTCGGTGACCAACGATCGGTGGTTAGTCATAACTTCTGTCTTTTGTCGCCTGTCTCCTCGATTTTGACTTGTGACTTTTAACTTTTGACTTTATTCTTCTTGCAGCCAACAATTTTCTAAAAATTCTATGCAATCTCGTTCCCAACAGCGTTCTACTTGATACATCCAATAAAAGTCCCAGTGGTTTTCAATTAAAAAGAAGTCCCAATTATCATATAAATAGTCTTCTAATTGCTGGCTTATATCTTGTAGCCAACATTTCTCTAAAAGCTCGATCTGGTACGCATACCAAAAAGCAGTAGGGCTGAGAATAACTTTATCTAGAGAACCAAAAAATAGTTGTTTGAGATATAAACGAAGCGGAAATTTAGTTTTATGTTTCCAGCCTGAATCCATATGACTTGTTTTCCTTTGTATGCGATCGCGGAGTTTGAATATCCCTCATCAAACCTGCATTTTGTAGCTCTTGAGTCCAATTAGTTTAGAGCTTAGGCAAAAGATGTGAAGGATTTGTGAACGATCGCATCGAAAATCAAGCTAAGGGAAAAGAGAGCTGAGGGAGCGATTGGGAGCTGAGGAAGCTGAGGGAGAAAGAAATTTAAAATCTTTACACCCCACACCCCACATCCTTTCTTCACTGACAACTGACGACTGACAATCAACTACCAACTACCCATTACCCATTACCATCTCTTCTTGTTGCTATTCGTAACTTAGCTGAGCGAGAGCGAGGATTTTGGGCTAGTTCATCTGTTTGGGCAATGAGTGGTTTTTTAGTAATAATTTGTAATAGCTCGGACGCTCGGAAGGCATTTTTGACAATCCGATCTTCTAAACTGTGAAAACTAATAACGATAAGACTTCCCCCTGGTTTGAGCCAAGTTGGTGCTAGTTGCAGGAAATGTTCAAGGGAGGTTAGTTCGTCATTTATAGCAATTCGCAATGCTTGAAACACGCGGGTAGCAGGGTGGATCCTTCCATGACGATATGCACCAGGAACAGCAGAGGCGATCGCAGCAGCTAGTTCTGTCGTCGTATGAAACGGGCGTTTTTCCACAATCCGCCGCGCAATCCGGCGTGAAAATCTTTCCTCGCCGTAATGAAAGAAAATATCTGCTAGTTTTTTTTCATCCCAGGTGTTAATCGCTGCCGCCGCTGTCAGCGATTGGCGATCGTCCATACGCATATCTAGAGGCGCATCATGGCGAAAACTAAAGCCTCTTGCCGCTGTATCAAATTGGTATGAACTTACACCTAAATCGGCGATAATACCATCAAAAGTTGCGGTTTGAGGGGTGTAAGTCGCGAAATTACTCCGTAAAAATTGTACTCGATCGCCAAATTCTGCTAGTTGAGATTGGGCTGCGGCGATCGCGGCTGCATCGCGATCGAGTGCTGTTAGCTTCACATCTGGTGCAGCTTGCAAAATTAGCCGACTATGACCCCCACCTCCGACGGTAGCATCTAAATAGTGTCCCCCCGCTCGCACCGCCAAACCAGCGATTAACTCTCGGCTCAATACAGGAACGTGGCTGAATGTAGCTGGTTCTAGTGCATCTGGTTCTAGCGGTGTGGGGGTAACATTCATTTGGCGGTTGTTTGTTTAGTATTTTTTGGTTTGGTGTAAATCGTTGCTCCCTCTATTTTGCCGATTTTTTTCTCTAGGTCGCGAGTACTATCGTTGAAAATAAGGACGATCGCTTCCGCTGAAATTTCTCGTATGAGTACACAGACACAATGCCTACACCATATCCCCGCGATTTAATTGGTTACGGTCGTACCCCTCCCGATCCCAAATGGCAAGGACAAGCCCGCGTAGCGGTTCAATTTGTGATTAACTACGAAGAAGGTGGAGAGAACTGCATTCTACATGGAGATATGGCTTCTGAAGCCTTTCTGTCAGAAATTATTGGCGCAGAACCTTTAGCAGGGGCGCGGCACATGAATATTGAGTCGATGTATGAATATGGCAGTCGGGCGGGGTTTTGGCGGCTGTATCGGCTGTTTACGCAACGAGGCATTCCCGTTACGGTATATGGGGTAGCGATGGCGTTAGAACGCAACCCCGAAGCAGTAGCCGCCATGCAAGAAGCAGATTGGGAAATTGCCAGTCACGGCTATCGCTGGATTGACTATAAATATTTTGGCGAGGATTTAGAACGAGAACATTTACAAAAAGCGATCGCCATTCATACCCAAGCAACGGGAAGCCGTCCCCTCGGCTGGTATACGGGACGCAATAGCCCCCATACTCGCAAGTTGGTAGTAGAAGAGGGCGGGTTTCTCTACGACTCCGACAGTTATGCCGACGATTTGCCTTACTGGGTGCATGACTATGGCAAACCCCATCTCGTCATTCCTTATACTTTAGACAACAACGACATGCGTTTTGCGACGGCGCAAGGGTTTAATTCAGGCGATCAATTCTTTGCCTATCTGCGCGATGCTTTTGATGTTTTGTACGCCGAGGGAGAAACAGCCCCCAAAATGATGAGTATTGGGTTGCATTGTCGCCTTGTTGGTAGACCTGGTAGGACTGCGGCTTTAGCACGTTTTCTCGATTATATTCAGCAGCGCGATCGCGTTTGGCTCTGTCGCCGCATCGACATTGCCCGTCACTGGCACGAACATCATCAACCAAGGGGTAAGGGATAAAAAGTCAAAAGTTAAAAATTGGTACGGGCGGGTTTAGCTGAGTTTTCTATCAATTCCAAAAGATTTTTTGGCAAAACCCGCCCGTACAAAAGTCAAATTTATTACCAATTACCAATTACCCATTACCAATTACCCCTTTTCAGGTATCATAGAAAGTTTGCAGACTTTAGATGCTTGCCCCCAAGGAGAGTTGTTGTTATGGCTCGGATGTACTATGACACAGATGCCAATTTAGATTTATTAGCGCAAAAAACAGTTGCAATCATCGGCTACGGCTCTCAAGGTCATGCCCACGCCCTCAATCTCAAAGATAGTGGTATAAATGTCATAGTTGGACTGTATCCTGGCAGCAAGTCAGCAGAAAAGGCAAAAGCTGCGGGCTTAACAGTATATCCAGTGGCTGAGGCAGCACAAAAAGCAGACTTAATTATGATTCTGCTGCCGGACGAAGTGCAAAAAAGCGTCTACAAGCAAGAAATTGAACCGCATCTGAAAGAAGGTAAAGTCTTAGCTTTTGCCCACGGATTCAACATTCATTTTGCTCAGGTCGTGCCTCCTACGGATGTAGATGTCGTCATGATTGCACCGAAGGGACCAGGGCATTTGGTACGGCGGACATACGAACAAGGACAAGGCGTACCCTGTTTGTTTGCCGTATATCAGGATGCTAGCGGACAAGCCCGCGATCGCGCTATGGCATATGCTAAAGGTATCGGTGGGACTCGCGCTGGGATTCTCGAAACCACATTTAGAGAAGAGACGGAAACCGATTTATTTGGCGAACAAGCAGTATTGTGTGGTGGTTTGAGTGCGCTAATTAAAGCAGGTTTTGAAACTTTAGTTGATGCTGGTTATCAACCAGAATTGGCATATTTTGAATGTCTGCATGAAGTCAAGTTAATTGTTGACTTGATTGTCGAAGGTGGTTTGGCAAAAATGCGCGATAGCATTTCCAACACTGCCGAATATGGCGATTATACTCGCGGTCCCCGTATCGTCACCGACCAGACGAAAGCAGAAATGAAGAAAGTGCTGCAAGAAATTCAATCTGGTCAATTTGCACGGGAATTCGTGTTAGAAAACCAAGCTGGTAAACCTGGATTTACTGCCACGCGCCGTCAAGAAGCCGAACATCCAATTGAGGAAGTTGGCAAAGATTTACGCGCCATGTTCAGCTGGATGAAACAAGATTAACGATCCCCCTAAATCCCCCTTAACAAGGGGGACTTTTAAAACGTAGACTCTTATAATTCCCCTTAAAAGAAGCGATCGCCCCTTCCCCACATCCTTTCAACTACGCCCCTACCAATCATCTCGATTGTTTCCCTACATCCCATCTCGAAGTACAAGCCTCCTCCTTAAAACGCAACATCCGCAGCAATCTCCTGCCAGCGAGTAGCCAAATCCTCCGCAGTAAAACTTTCAACAGCGGCAAGGTTGAATGGATAGTTCACGTTGGATCGCTCAATGGGGCGCACGGCTGTGAATTGACCATTGCTTGCCCTTAAGATAAATCCAGACTCTCGGCATTCACCAGAAGCGAGATATAAAACTCCTGGAGCCACTTGCTCTGGTCGTAAATCTTCTGGTTCATCCTGGACATTCCACATCCGCGTTTTGGCAACTGGCGAAATCGCATTCACCAGAATGCCATGCTCTTTGCCTTCAACCGCCAGCACGTTCATTAGACCTATCTGTGCCATTTTTCCCATCGCGTAAGCTGCAAGACCGCCCAGAGCATATTGCTGATAAATCGCTCGATCCGAAGTCGTCAACACAATCCGTCCATAGTGTTGTTGCTTCATCCTGGGAAAGGCAGCTTGAGACAACCAAGTTGGTGCTTCTATGTTGATGTTGATGGCGCGTTCTAGAAAATCAGGTGACAGGTCTTGGATTGACTGATAAGCAACCCATCCAGCATTGTGGATTAAGATATCGAGGCGATCGAACTTTTCTATTGTCATTTCTACTAGGCTGCGGCAGTCGTCTCGACTATTCAGGAGTACGTCACTGGCGATCGCCACTCCACCTATTTCTCGAATGTTGTTGGCGATATCAGCTGCCACCGTTGGATCGGAACCCGTCCCCTCTTTGTTAACGCCTGCGTCGTGAACCACGACTCGCGCCCCTCTTGCTGCCAGCAAACGGGCATAGGCTGCTCCTAAACCGCGTCCACTGCCCGTGATAATGGCTACTCGATCGTCGAGTCGAATCATTTGCCTCTCTCCTGACTGAAATCTTGAGCTTTAGTGGGTGTATGTCCTGTAATCAACCAAACTTTAGGAGCGACAGGATTCTTGTCCCAGTTCATTTGTTTTCCCTAATACAAAAATGATGAGACGCGCCTCATATTTCTTACGATAGGAGACACTCATGTGACTGTCCAATATATATTTGACTAAGATTAATAGGTTAGACATATAAGTGTGATAGAACTACGGCATCTGCACTACTTCATCGCGGTGGCTGAGGAGCTGCATTTTAGTCGAGCAGCCCAGCGGTTGTGCATTTCCCAACCCCCCTTAAGTCAGCAGATTCGCGGTTTGGAAGATGAACTAGGAGTCAAGCTATTTGAGAGAACGAAGCGGCAAGTGCATCTGACTGAAGCAGGCAAAGTGTTTTTAGAGCGCTCCTATGGAGTGTTAGCGCAACTCGACCAGGCGATCGCAGTGACACAACGGATCGGGCGGGGTGAGATTGGACGGTTAGCGATCGGCTTTGTTGACTCTGCAATGTATACGTTACTACCAGAGATTTTAAGGGTCTTTCGAGAACAGTTTCCGGCTGTAGAACTACAATTGCATGAACTGACGACGCAAGAGCAAATTCAAGCTCTGCATCACAAACAGGTTGATATCGGCATTGTTCGTTCTGCCATCAGCGAGCCAGGTTTGAGTGTGGAGTGCTTTTTGCCAGAATCATTGGTCTTGGCGTTGCCACAAACCCATCCGTTGTCTGCCCAGACTCAATTGTCTCTCTCCACATTGGCTTCGGAATCATTTATTCTATTTCCTGCCAAAATGGGACCCGTCTTTTACGAGCAGATTATTAACATGTGTCAACAAGCTGGATTTCGTCCGCAAGTGGCTCAAGAGGCAGTTCAGATGCAAACTATCGTCGGCTTAGTTGCAGCAGGACTGGGCATTGCGATCGTTCCCGCCTCCTTGCAAAACTTCCACAGAAGCGGAGTCATTTACAGACCCTTGCAGGAACAGATCCCTAAAACCGGACTTTATCTGGCTTGGCGGCAGCATGATTCCTCTCCAGCAGTAAGAGCATTTCTGGGCTTGGCACGGAAAACGACACAAAGGGAGTCAAATCGTGATGATATGCGAGGCAGTTAGAGAGCGATCGCCTCACCTAATAACCTCCAAGTACTGTCTGGGCAGTAACCTGAAGCAGCCTAACTTCGTTTAGCTCCGCTAACGCCAGATACTAAGATAAAATTTTCAAGCCATAGTTCAAGCGATAAAATGCGATCGCACCTTAAACCCATGCAAGTTAACTGGCAAACTGCCAAAACCTACGAAGATATCCTCTATCACAAAACAGACGGAATTGCCAAAATCACCATCAACCGTCCCCATAAACGCAATGCCTTTCGTCCCAAAACCATCTTTGAAATGTACGATGCATTTTGCGATGCGCGGGAAGACAGGAACATCGGCGTTATTTTGCTCATGGGTGCTGGACCTCATACAGATGGTAAATATGCCTTCTGTGCGGGCGGCGACCAAAGCGTTAGGGGTAAAGCTGGCTATGTCGATGATGAAGGAACTCCCCGCTTAAATGTCTTAGATTTGCAACGCCTAATTCGTTCCATGCCCAAAGTTGTCATTGCTTTGGTAGCGGGATATGCGATTGGGGGGGGACACGTCCTGCACGTCGTTTGCGACCTCACTATCGCCGCTGATAATGCCATATTCGGACAGACAGGTCCCAAAGTTGGGAGTTTTGATGGTGGGTTTGGGGCTAGCTATCTGGCGCGAATTGTCGGACAGAAAAAAGCGCGAGAAATTTGGTTTCTTTGCCGTCAATATAATGCTACCGAAGCCTTAGAAATGGGTTTAGTTAACTGCGTCGTTCCCGTCGAACAACTAGAAACAGAAGGAATTCAATGGGCAAGTGAAATTTTACAAAAAAGTCCCTTGGCAATCCGCTGTCTCAAAGCTGCTTTTAATGCCGATTGTGACGGACAAGCAGGCTTACAAGAACTGGCTGGTAACGCCACTTTACTCTACTACATGACAGAAGAAGGAACCGAAGGCAAGCAGGCATTTTTAGAAAAGCGCCAACCAGATTTTCGCCAATATCCTTGGTTGCCTTAATCTTAAGTTGTAGAGACGCACCATAACTATGTCTCTACAACTTTTAATCTAGTTCAATAAAAAAATCGCACCACTGAAATTGGGATGCGATGTAGGCTTTAAAATGATTAATTGAATTTTTTTAAATTAAATTAGGTTTAAATTACGTCTTTGGTGTATTCAGCCGGAGCGGAAAGATCGTTACGTAAAGATACAGCTATGCTAGTAACGCCTGTTGCTGTCTCTGAATCCGAACGTGACTGAACTCTGTTTCTAATAACTCAGGCTCAGGCAGTTTGAGAGTAGTTGCGACAGGAGCCGCAGCAAGCACTGAAGCAGAAGTCAAAGACATCATTTCTTCTACTAAACTTTCCCAATTAGAAGCAAAAGCAGTTACAGCTAAACTACAAGCTTTCCAATTGCCCTGAACTGGCACTTCGAGAATCTGACACTTACCTCCTCGTCGTCCTTCTGGCTGGTAGTGCTGACAATAACGACAGGCAGAAGTTGCAGGATTGCAGCTGGTCATATAAGTAGCTGTTGTGGATGGGTCTACAGCATTTATTTTGCCTCTAGGGTTTTAGGGATTCAGAGGCATCAACTGAAGAATCACTCTAGGTTCTAGCGCTCTCAAAGCTAAAAATAATTTTAGAATTTATTTAGACTTGTCCTAGCAGGCTCAAATAATAACTACTTAAATTCAAGCCAAAACAATTGGGGATCAATTGGAAGAAAATCTTAAGCTCGTAAAACTTACATTGACTTTCACAAAGAAAAATGCTCTAAAAGCGCGAAACTGAAGAGGGAATTTTAGCCAACAGTAAATTTACTACAAATCATCTCGCCTCTATCGCTAGAAGTATTTTTGGACTTAAATAAATACTGAAAGAAGATCCTAATAAAAGTAGCTTTTGATGAAATACCAGCAGCAATTCCTACCACTGCTTAGCAGCACAAATCGAACAAACTCCCCATCGCTCCAGTTCGCCTACAGGGGTATGACAGTGACACTGGGGGCATAAGGGTAAGTGACGCGATCGCGTTTGTGTAACTTCAGTCCAGTGTCTAAACGCTGCTTGAGGATGGCGAAAGCGCAACTGGCGATCGCCCTTTGCGGCTGAATCGTTGCCAACCCAACTCGGATGAGCGCGCCCCAACCCAGAACTAGAAGAAGTGCGATCGCCAATTAATAAATCCTGTTTTGCCAGCTGCTGCCACTGAGCGCTAGAAAAGCGAATATCTAGCAAAGGTTGCGGTAATTGAGCATTTAACTTCTCCAAAATCCGCTGTCGTCTGAAAGCGAGTTCTTGCGCCCAGACAGCACTAGAAGTCGCGACCCAGAGAACTTGTCTTTGAATGGAAACTGGGCGAGTATGAGTAGCTACCATTGCCCCAACAGCCTCAACCCAGCACTGTAATACCCTTTGAAGCGGCTGCTCTTGCCAGCGACTTTCCTGTTTGACAGTATCTAATATGTTTCCTAAAGAATTTAAGGACATGGGGAGTCGGGGACAAAATTCAAAATTCAAAATTCAAAATTCACGCATTGGGACAAGGGGGACAAGGAGGACAAGGGAGCAGAGGGGTTTCAGGTGCAGGGGAGCTTCAGGTGCAATAACTGTCAACCAACAACTACCAACCAACAACCAATTACCAATTACCAATTACCCATTACCACTCTTTACTGACAACTGAATAACTGAATCTCAGGTAAGATACCATGTGTTTAATACTCTAACTAAATTAGTTGTTGAGCAATTTAGCTTTTGCCAGTGACGGGTTGGAGAGATTTAGCTTTAAGTCAGAACAACACTAATTAAATCGTTCATCAGAATGGAGAGCTGTCATGGGATTGATTGACCGCATCCTCAGAGTTATTCGCGCTAATTTTAATGCCTTGGTTGGGCAAGCGGAAGATCCAGAAAAAATTCTGGAGCAAACGGTCATGGATATGCAGGAAGATTTAGTTCAACTGCGACAGGCTGTAGCACAGGCGATCGCTACCCAAAAGCGCACCGAAAGACAGGCTCACCAAGCTCAATCTAACTCTGAAGAATGGTATCGTCGCGCTCAACTTGCCCTACAGCAAGGGAACGACGTGTTAGCACGGGAAGCACTGACGCGCCGCAAATCCTATCAAGATACGGCTACTGCCCTCACAGCCCAAATCGAACAGCAAAATAATATCGTTGTCAGGCTGAAGAAAGATTTGCAAACACTGGAGAGCAAAATTTCTGAAGCGCGTACAAAGAAAGATATGTATATCGCTAGGGCGCGATCGGCGCAAGCTACTCAAAGACTGAATGAAGTGCTAGGGGGTGTAAATACAACTAGTTCCCTGGGTGCGTTTGAGCGGATGGAAGAAAAAGTTTTGCAGCTAGAAGCTCAATCAGAGGCGATCGCCGAATTAAGTAGCGACGACTTGCAAAAACAATTTGCCGCCCTAGAAGCCAGCAGCGACATCGATTCTGAACTTGCCAGTATGAAAGCACAACTTTCAGGACAAACACCCCCGCCGCAACTACCAAAAGGGGAGTAGGGAGTGATGAGTGGTGAGTGGTGCGTGAAATACTTACGACTTACGACTTACGACTTACGACTTCTCCCTCTGCTCCCAGCTCGTCCCTGCTCCCTGCTCCCTAATTCGGCATATGTTAAGAATAAAAGCAGAGATGAATTAACTTTGCTTTGAGCAAACATAAATCATTCGTGCTGCGCCAGCACTCGCTACCTACTCTTAAACCGTGAACCCCGAAGGAAAAGCACAATTATGGGATTATTTGACCGGATTAGCAGGGTTGTCAAATCTAACCTCAACGATTTAGTCAGCAAGGCAGAAGATCCAGAAAAAATTCTAGAGCAAGCGCTTCTAGAAATGCAGGAAGATTTAATCCAGTTGCGGCAAGGTGTTGCTCAAGCGATCGCTGCCCAAAAACGTACCGAACAGCAATACAAACAAAACCAAAATGAATCAGAAAAGTGGGATCGTAACGCCCGTCTAGCTTTGCAAAAAGGCGATGAAAACTTAGCTCGGCAAGCCCTAGAGCGTAAGAAAAATTATCTTGAAACAGCAAATACGCTCAAAGCTACTTTAGATGGGCAAGTCACTCAAATTGATACCCTCAAGCGCAACCTGATTGCTTTGGAAAGTAAAATTTCTGAGGCGAAGACGAAAAAAGATATGCTCAAAGCACGTAGTTCTGCTGCTAAAGCGCAGGAACAACTACAAGGCACAGTTGGACGCTTAGGTACTAGCAGTGCTATGGCAGCCTTCGAGCGGATGGAAGAAAAAGTCATGATGCAAGAAGCCCGGGCGCAAGCGGTTGGAGAACTAGCTGGGAACGATCTAGAAAGCCAATTTGCTGCATTAGAAGCTGGTAGCGATGTCGATGACGAACTAGCACAATTAAAAGCTCAAATGTCTCTAGGTCCAGCAACATCATCAAATCAACCTTCTCTACCACAAGCAAACGAGCAGTCAACTGCTGCCAAAAGTCCAGTTGTGGATGCAGAGTTAGAAGACTTGAAAAAACAGTTGGATCAATTGTAAATTCTGGCAACGAAGGACAAGGGAGACAAGGGGAGAATTCAAAATTCAAAATTCGCGCATTCAAAATTCAAAATTTAAAATTACTCCTGGCTCCTGTACGGGCGGGTTTTGAGCCTAGATTTTTGGCTGAAGCTATCCATCTATTTGCGCGCACCCGCCCCTACGACTCCTGATAACTGATAACTATTCACTGTTGGCTAGTAACGCTGACGCGGCGATCGCGAGCGTCTCCCGTTTTGTAGATGTAATCGAAAGCTTGACGATCGCCCAATACCTCCGCTCGTAAAAACAGCGCACTCCAACGCGCTACAGTTTCTACTGCCCGCGATTGCTCGATTTGTGGTTTGTTAGAGTCAGGGATTGGACCTGGTGGATTATTGGTATTCGTGATGCCGTAATGATTTGCGCCTGAAACGGTAATTAGAGCTTTGGGCGGAGATTGGATATTGGCATAAGTAGCTTGCGCTCTTTTGGGTAAAGCAATGCTGTCGCGATCGCCTTGAATCAGAGCAATAGGAATACCAGCATTTTTGATGGGAATATACTCTTGAGTTGCTGGGTCGCGCAGACTTGTGCCAAAAAATGCCCCACCTACAAGCTCTTTAGGACGTTTGAAGGAACCCTCACACGTAACAGGAATAATACACAAGTTGCCGATCGCCGATAAACCGACAGCACCACCAGCAGAGTGACCGAGTAATGTGAGTTTTTGAGGATCGACAATCTTCGCAATTGGAGTAGAATTAGATTTTTCCGTTTTAATTTGGTTTAAAACTGCGTCGATTTGGGAAGTATCCGGTAGCAGCCCCGTAAATCCAAATTGAGGTAGCGATCGCTGTTGAATGGGAACGACTACAACAAACCCGTAACTAGCGACAATTCTGGCGAAATCGCTATAACTAGACTTATCAACATTTGCTCCTGGCAGCAGTAAGGCAATGGGAAATCGCTGTCGCCCCTGCTCTTTAGGAGGCTGTTGGGGATAATATATGTCTGCTGGATTTTGATTCGCCGCGATCGTCGTACTGTAACTGGCAACTCGCTCGAATAAAGGTGCTGGTGTTGTAGTTCGAGCGCTGCTAGTTTTGCCTACACCCGCAAAAATCGCGATCGCTAACGCAGTCATAACCCATTTTCGTCGCATAGCAGTAAAACTCATACAAATCCTCTGGAATCACTGTCGATCGCCAAGACAATTCAAAGGGCTAGATAGAATACTATGAGTACTACACCTGCAACTGATGAATTTTGGGAAAACTGGGCATTTATGTTTAAACCAGTTTGGTCATTAGTCATCGGTTATTGATAACTGATAACTGATAACTTTGTAGAGACGTTACATGTAACGTCTCTACACTGATAACTGATAACTGATAATAGTTGAGTGGTAAAAGAGGCTGTTAAGGAATAGTCACATGAGCAACGCAATTCAGATCGCAGACAAAGAGTTTGAAACAGAAGTTGTAAAAGCTGACCGACCAGTATTGATCTACTTCTGGGCTTCTTGGTGTGGTCCTTGCCGATTGATGTCACCTGCTCTTGATTGGGTAGCTGAGAACTATAGCGATCGCCTTAAGGTCGTGAAAATGGAAGTCGATCCTAACCCTGCTACAGTCAAGCTGTACAAAGTAGAAGGAGTCCCTGCCCTGCGCTTAATTCGCGGTACGGAGGTCATTGCTGCTTCCGAAGGAGCGCTGAGCAAACAAAAAATCACCGATATGTTAGATACGTACTTAAATAGTCATTAGTCATTGGTCATTAGTCATTCGTTGTTTTCTTAACAAATGACGAATGACAAATAACAAAGGACAAAAATATGCAGTTTGCCAATCGTTTAGAGTGCTTGAAAGCAAATGTTTTTGCCGATATGGATCGGGCAAAGGCAAGAGCAATATTAGCTGGGCGAGATGCGATCGACCTGTCCCTGGGTTCTGCCGATCTATCCACAGAAGCGCACGTTACAGAAGCGATCGCCCAATCTCTCCACGACCCCAAAACCCACGGATACTTACTTTTTCACGGCACTCAAAACTTTCGCCAAGCCGCAGCCCGCTGGTACGAGCAAAAATTCGGTATTGCTGTCGATCCACAAACTGAAGTTCTGCCCTTAATTGGCTCTCAAGAAGGGACAGCCCATCTACCTCTAGCCATACTCAACCCAGGAGACTTTGCTTTACTCCTCGATCCTGGCTATCCTTCCCATGCTGGCGGAGTTTACCTCGCTAGCGGTCAAATTTATCCCATGCCCCTGCTGGCAGAAAATAATTTTTTACCTGTTTTAGCCGACATTCCTGCCCCGATATTAGCACAGGCGCGGATGATGGTACTGAGTTATCCTCACAACCCCACCACCGCCGTCGCACCTCTTTCCTTCTTCCGTGAGGCAGTCGCTTTTTGCCAACAACACGATTTAGTTTTAGTCCACGATTTCCCCTATGTCGATTTGGTGTTTGAGGACTTAGGGAGCAGGGAGCAGGGAGCAGAGAGCAGTAACTCCCGAATTCGGAATTCGGAATTCGGAATTCCGAATTCGCTCCTGGCTCCTTCTATCTTGCAAGCCGATCCAGAGAAAAGCGTTTCGATTGAGTTTTTTACCCTTTCTAAGTCATATAACATGGGAGGCTTCCGCGTTGGCTATGCGATCGGTAATGCCAAACTGATTGCAGCTTTGCGCCAGGTGAAAGCCGCAGTCGATTTTAATCAATATCGAGGCATATTAAATGGGGCGATCGCTGCTTTGAGTGGCGACCAAACTGGAGTGCAAAGAATGGTAGAAACTTTTCGCCAACGCCGCGATCGCTTTGTGAGTGCTTTGCATCGTATTGGCTGGCAAGTTCCCATCCCTGAAGCAACCATGTATATCTGGGCAAAATTACCTCCACCTTGGGATAAAGATTCTGTCAGCTTTTGCACTCAATTAGTAGAAGCGACTGGAGTTGCAGTTTCTCCTGGTGCTGGTTTTGGTAAATCTGGTGAAGGATACGTTCGTTTTGCTCTGGTTCAATCGCCTGATGTTTTAGAAACGGTTGTGGATCGGATCGCTCAATTCTTAAATGATTAGAGTAAAGATTAGAAAATTTTGGTAATTTCGCCTTCAGTTGCTTCTGACTCTTGCTACCTGCTCGCTCGGTGACAATTTGCCATTATACTTGTGCTTGACTAATATGAATGATAACTAGCTAAGTGACAACTAGTCGCAAATATAAATTCAGTTTTGTTTTAAATTGGTCTTCAATATAAGACTTTGAAGTGTGATACAAGCAACAACAGTTATTTAATTACACAAGTGAGCAACGCTGGATCGGTTGCACCAGCCAACCCTATTCCAAAACGAATTTTATTGGTTGAAGATAACTATCTCAATCGACAGATGTTGGAAGATTATCTAGTTTTTTGTGGATACCAGGTTTTGGGTTTAGCGGATGGCACTGGATTTTTTCAAGCTTTGGCTGACTTTCGACCCGAACTAATTTTATTAGACTTAAAGTTACCAGGTATTGACGGTTATACTTTACTCGAACAAAGGAGTTACAGACAAGACTATCAAAGTATTCCAGTTATTGTGGTTTCTGCTTTTGCTTTCAAAGCCGACCAGCAGCGAGCTTTGAAGTTAGGTGCAAAGCGTTATTTTGTCAAGCCAGTCAGTTTGAGAGATTTGAAACAGGCAATAGAAGAAGAACTACAGCGATCGTAGAACCTCTTCTGAAATTATTCATCGCGCTGTTGCGTCACAAACTCCTCTACTGTCTGGCTGAGATTTTGTAAGTCCTGACCAATAACTGTGATTCGATCTTCGAGCTGTGCTAATAACAACACAGCTGTCTGAAGCTGGTTGAGCGTGTCATCAATACCGTTTCGATAGTTCAGTTCAAATTCTTCTATATTCATAACTCAGCCTATTGCAGCAAGCTCCTCAAATAACTTATCGTTTTTGACTTCTAGAACCAATTTAATCTCAGCTAATGTAGAATTTAGCCGATCTGTGAGAATTTCATCTTTGGCAACCAAAATTTAATTTATACTTTATAGTTGGTGTATAATTTATCACGCTTTTAGAAAAAAAAAGAGTATATTTACTATTATAGAAATATAAATAACTCGGCTAAGGCAGACAATTTATTCGATCAGTATATTCTTTTTAGAATTAATTTGGTGCAAATCAATAGGTAAGAAGAGCGGTAAGGAATAAACAAAGCTTCTCTGACTAGTAGTAGGTATTAGGAAGCAAGTCGAAGTCTGGGAATGAGAAGTGAGATTTTAACCCTCAGTATAGAGAGTAGAACTAAAGTCTGTAACCTGCAGCCCCTAACCCTCAACCCTTCTGCGTGCAGTTTGATAGGATGACAGAGGAAGGGATTGAAGGCAAGCGGGTTTAGAGGGTAGTGACAGCATCGAAGACATTGCCACTGGTAAGAGATCCAGAGCGTTTAGAAAGTCGGCTGAAAGAAATTCCTCCCGAACCAGGGGTTTATTTCATGCGCGACAGCAGCGATCGCATTATTTACATCGGCAAGTCGCGTAAACTGCGATCGCGGGTACGTTCGTATTTTCGCGACCCTAAGCAACTGAGCGATCGTATCGCCATAATGGTGCGACAGGTCGCTGATATTGAATTTATCGTCACCGATACAGAAGCAGAAGCCCTTGCTTTAGAAGCTAATCTCATCAAGCAAAATCAGCCTTACTTCAACGTTCTACTCAAAGACGACAAAAAATATCCTTACGTCTGTATTACCTGGTCGGAGCAATATCCCCGTATCTTTATCACGCGCAATCGTCGCCAAGGTAAAAAAGAAGACAAATTTTACGGACCATACACTGACGCTCACTTACTGCGAACGATTCTACGGCTATCAAAGCGAATCTTTGCTCTGCGGCAACGCCCGCAACCGTTATTTAAAGACCGTCCGTGTCTCAATTATGACTTAGGGCGCTGTCCAGGGGTATGTCAAAAACTAATTTCACCAGAAGAATATCGCAAAACCGTGCAAAAGGTAGCGATGGTCTTTCAAGGACGAACGCAGGAATTGATCGATGTCCTGACCGCACAAATGCAAGCTAGCGCCGAGGCGTTAAATTTTGAATCAGCAGCGCGAATTCGCGACCAAATCGCTGGGTTAAAATCGCTGGGTGCCGATCAAAAGGTATCGCTACCAGATGATACGATCTCGCGAGATGCGATCGCCCTGGCAGCAGATGAAAAGCACGCCTGCATTCAGTTATTTCAAATTCGTGCCGGACAACTTGTCGGTCGCCTCGGTTTTGTCGCCGAAGTAGGGGCGCATAGCCATGCGCCCCTACTCGCACCTGAATCTGGTACGGGCGGGTTTGTTAAACAGGCTAGCGAGGAATCAAGAGATGATTCAGTTAAACCCGCCCCTACAAATCCCCAATTAAAAATTTCTTCCCCGACTCCCGATTCCCGACTCCCGACTCCCGCATTTGAACCAGGGGCAATCTTACAGCGTGTCTTAGAACAACATTATGAAACTGCTGACGATGTAGAAATTCCTACAGAAATTCTGGTACAGCACGAATTACCAGAAGCAGAGATGCTGGCGACAGCATTAAGCCAACGTAAGGGGCGAAAAGTCACGATTGTGAATCCCCAAAGGGCGTTGAAAGCAGAATTGATCGAGATGGTAGAACGAAATGCGGAGTACGAACTGGCACGAACGCAAAAATTGAGCGATCGCAACTCCCAGGCTATGGAAGATCTAGCCGCCATTCTCGACTTACCCGACTTACCCCATCGAATTGAAGGCTACGATATTTCTCACATTCAGGGTTCCAATGCGGTTGCATCCCAAGTAGTGTTTATTGAAGGCTTACCCGCCAAACAATACTATCGTCACTACAAGATTAAAAATCCTACGGTTACGGCTGGTCATTCCGATGACTTTGCCAGTTTAGCAGAAGTGATTCAACGCCGCTTTCGTAAATACGTGGAAGACCCGCAAATGCAGCGGGTGGGAAACCCTGACTGGCCCGATTTGGTGATGATTGATGGCGGTAAGGGGCAATTATCTTCTGTTGTAGCTGTGCTGCAAGAGATGAATTTGATGGAAGACTTGCGAGTTGTCAGCTTAGCCAAGCAGCGGGAAGAAATTTTTTTACCAGGCGAATCTCAACCTTTGGCGACAGATGCGGAACAATCGGGAGTACAATTACTTAGGCGACTGAGAGATGAAGCACATCGCTTTGCTGTCAGTTTCCACCGTCAGCAGCGTAGTGACAAGATGAGGCGATCGCGTCTAGAAGAAATTCCTGGTTTGGGCTACCATCGCCAGAAACAACTCTTAGCGCATTTTCACTCGATCGACTACATTCGCCAAGCTAGTATCGAGCAACTGGCAACAGTAGATGGTATCGGTTCTCGCTTGGCAGGGGAAATTTACAACTATTTTCACCCACCTCAAAGCATAAATTGAGCAATTTTTCTATTTAATTTGACATAAATTGACAATTTGTAGATAGAAAAGCGCTCGGCGTTTTTCTATCTGTTTCGCTTGGGGATCGTATCCAAGCAATCTAACCCTCGATGGAAACCAAACCTTAATAAATGGTTAAAAATTGATAGGAGAAAACCCGATCGTGAGTCAAATTATTGATTGGACTCGGGGATCGGTCGATCGATTGTCTTAGTAGTAAGTCAACGCTCACTGCCATTAGAAAGTCTGTTTACACTGTTATCTAAGCTACAAAATCAAAGGATTCACCATGGGGATCGCAGCAAATCGAAGTAGTGTCCACGAAAACTTTTTATATTTTCTACCAAAAGTGGCATGGATACTGAGCTGAAATCTTGCGAGAATATAGATAGGAATGAAAAAAAGATGACCGTCTTGGACAAAACCTAGCTGGAGCGACTAGCTAGATTTCAACAATCGCGTTCCAAACTATATATTCGATTGACCTTCCAGTTTTTATTTCTTCTTTCTTAAAAATTCTTAGGCTCAAAAGGTTTGTCAAATGCAAATAAAACAACAGATTAGATGCTCCAACTGTGGCAGCGAAGCAGAAAGATTTTATGTATTAAGTAGCGAACTAACACGCACGCAATGCAATAGCTGTGACTATCTCATGGTGACGTGCGCTCGTACAGGAAAAGTTATAGAAGCATATGCGCCGGGTATTAACCCAATGAAGGCTGTAGCTGCTGCGCCCGTAGTTGACCGCAAGCCGCCTCTGCTTCCAATCCACGGGAATAACGGACGCTCACGGCGATCTGTTGCTGCTTCAGGACGTTGACAAAAGCCTGAATTTGACTTGAACTCGGTCGCTGATAATCTGCTTCTCGAATGGGATTGTAAGGAATTAGATTGACGTGACTTTGAAAACCTCGCAGCAGCTGAGCTAGCTCAGCTGCTTGTTTTATGCCGTCATTTACCCCAGCGAGTAAGACATATTCAAATGTGACGCGGCGACCCGTTAAACGCACGTACTCGCGACATTCTGAAAGTAGATCGTGAAGAGAGTACTTTTGAGCGCTGGGAATCAGTTTTTCCCTCGTAGCTTGGTTAGAAGCGTGAAGGCTAACCGCCAAGGTAACTTGTAGTTGATATTTGGCAAGTTTAAGAATTCGCCCTGGAATTCCCACAGTTGAAAGAGTCATGCAACGCTGTCCGATACCCACATCTTGGTTCAGAGATTGAATCGCCGCCACGACATTTTCTGTATTTAGCAAGGGTTCGCCCATACCCATAAAAACAATGTGGCTGACGCGCCGTTGAAAGTCGGATTGGACTGTCAGAACTTGATCGATAATTTCATGAGGGGCGAGGTTGCGACGAAAGCCCCCTTTACCCGTGGCGCAGAAATCGCAAGCCATCGGACACCCTACTTGAGTCGAGACGCATACGGTAAGGCGCTTGTCAGTTGGGATACCTACAGTTTCAACGATTTGATTGTCTGCAAGTTGAAGTAAGTATTTGACAGTCTCATCAGGGGCTACAGTGCGATGATGAATTTGCGATCGCCCAATCGAAACATTTTCTACACTACTACGCCATTGTTTCGGAAACACTGAGATTTCAGATAGCGATCGCGCTCCTTTGTGGTAAATCCAATCGTATAGCTGCTTGCCGCGATATGCTGGCTGTCCTTGTGCTTGTACCCAAGCGGTTAGTTGTGCTTGGTTTAAACCTAATAATGGGGAGTCGGGAGTCGGGAGTCGGGAGTCGGGTGAGTGACTAGTGGCTAGTGGCTGGTGGCTAGAATTGCTTCCTTGTCTCCCTTGTCCCCCTTGTCTCCCTTGTCCCCCTTGTCTCCCTTGTCTCCCTTGTCCCCCTTGTCCCCCTTGTCTCCCTTGTCTCTTGTCAGTATTACTATTAACCATAATTTTGCAGTAACCAATCTCAGCTCACTATATGACGTTAGCTTATTGGTGAGACAATATGAGGCGATTTATGGGAATGAATCCGAGTTCCGTAGTAGGGTGCGTTATTTAACGCACCCTATGGGAATTTATGCTCTCTCTGCTAACTTACAAAAAATTCTCTTTTTTACCGAGATCTAGAACGACGATGGTAAAACTTTAACCCAAAAGATGCACCTAACATTGCACCTGAAATCGAGCTAAGTAGTAATAAAGTAAACCAAATACCAACCATAGCGCCTACTGCCATTCCCTGAGCCAAACCGCTTAGATTGGGGTTTTTCAAGGTGGGGTTATTCATTATTACAGCTTGATGAGTTCAAAAACCTGCTGGTAGAAAACTCACTATCGAACCGAGTATCCCGCCAAAGAATGACCATATAAATAATAAAAATCCAGCTTTTCTAGACTTTTGAGTTGCAAGAGCAGTTAAGCCAAATACTACTCCTACTATGGCTGAAAATACTACTAAGTAAGAGAATAATACATGAATAAAAATGAATAATAATGATTTCTTACTATAAGAAACTTAGTCGATCGCAACTAAGAATATATTGGAATATATTGCGATCGCCAACATTTGGTAGGGTGCGTTATTTAACGCACCCTACTACGGAAACTTATGCTCTCGTACCTCAGCAGCATAATCTTGCACTACCCGAGCGATCGCTTCACTTAAGTTTACATACACTTTGGCAAAGGGCGGTTGCCGTTCAGACAAACCCAACACATCGGCAGTGACTAATACTTGCCCGTCACACTTAGAACCAGCACCAATACCTATAGTAGGAATCGTTAATTTTTGGCTAATCTGAGCCGCTAAGTCTGATGGAATGTGTTCTAAGACAATACTAAAGGCTCCTGCTGCTTCGAGAGCGATCGCCTCAGCCATAAGTCTTTCTCCATCTGTGGCTGTTTTCCCCTGTTGCTTCAATCCCAACTGATGGATCGATTGCGGTGTCAAACCAATATGTCCCATCACTGGAACTCCTGCTTGTACCAACCGTGTCACGGTTTCTATAATTGCCGGATGCCCGCCCTCAATTTTCACCGCCTGCGCCTCTGCTTCTTTCAGCGCCCTTCCCGCCGAATGCATAGCCTGCTGAAAGCTTTCCTGATACGACAAAAACGGCAAATCGAATACTACCAACGCGCGTTTCACGCCTCGGCGCACTGCCTTAGCGTGGTGTAACATCTCTTCTAGCGTCACTGGTAGCGTTGTTTCGTAACCAAGTGCGATCGCTAAAGTATCCCCAACTAAAATCAAATCTACTCCAGCTGAATCCAACAACCGCCCCGTAATATAATCCCAAGCTGTTAGAGCAACTATTTTGCGCCCCTGTTGTTTCCATTGAATTAATTGCTGGGTAGTGATTGGCATAAATGAGTGGTAATAGGTAATAGGTAATGGGTAATTAGTAGTTGTTGGCTGTTGGTAAGAGAGTGGTACGTAGTGCGCGATCTTAATCTGGTGCGTGAAAAGAGGTAAATTCTTCACGACTTCGACTCCCGACTCCCCTTCTTCACTCATAACTGATAGCTAGTAACTGATTCAGATATATTCAGCAGTATTTGTAACAAAAATTAATAAAATACAAGTTTAATAATAAATTTTTATAAATGTGTACAGTACATTTAAATTTTAACTAATTCAATTCTTGATATATTGTTAAAAACCGAAGCTAGTTGGCAAGAAATAGACTTGCCAACTGGCGAGTGGAAGAGACTGACTCTTGGAAGAAAAATATGTCTTACGCGCAAACGAGAACCCAGACCAAATCGGGCTACCAGGCAGGGGTTAAAGATTACCGACTG
The DNA here is from genome assembly GCF_014696895.1 of Chroococcidiopsis sp. [FACHB-1243]. Taxonomy (NCBI): domain Bacteria; kingdom Bacillati; phylum Cyanobacteriota; class Cyanophyceae; order Chroococcidiopsidales; family Chroococcidiopsidaceae; genus Chroococcidiopsis; species Chroococcidiopsis sp. [FACHB-1243]. The sequence continues at coordinate 69,221 of NZ_JACJQX010000002.1, forward strand.
ACTTATTACACCCCCGATTACACTCCCAAAGATACAGACGTTCTGGCTTGTTTCCGTGTCTCACCTCAGCCTGGAGTCCCTCCAGAAGAGGCTGGCGCGGCTGTAGCTGCTGAATCCTCCACTGGTACGTGGACGACTGTGTGGACGGATTTGTTAACCGACCTAGACCGCTACAAAGGTCGTTGTTATTACATCGAGCCAGTACCAGGTGAAGATAACCAGTTCTTCTGCTTTGTGGCTTATCCTCTCGACTTGTTTGAGGAAGGCTCCGTCACTAATATGTTGACCTCGATTGTAGGTAACGTATTTGGTTTCAAAGCCCTCAAAGCGCTGCGTCTGGAAGACATGAGAATTCCTGTCGCCTACCTGAAGACATTCCAAGGACCTCCCCACGGGATTCAAGTTGAGCGCGACAAACTAAACAAGTACGGTCGTCCGTTGTTAGGTTGTACGATTAAGCCCAAACTCGGTCTATCGGCGAAAAACTACGGTCGGGCTGTATACGAGTGCTTGCGCGGTGGTCTAGACTTCACCAAAGACGACGAAAATATCAACTCTCAGCCTTTCATGCGTTGGCGCGATCGCTTCCTATTCGTCCAAGAAGCAATTGAAAAAGCACAAGCAGAGACAGGGGAAGTTAAGGGTCATTACCTTAACGTTACAGCGCCTACCTGCGAAGAAATGATGAAGCGGGCTGAGTTTGCTAAAGAACTCGGTACGCCAATCATCATGCACGACTACCTAACTGGTGGTTTCACTGCTAACACGACTTTGGCGAAGTATTGCCGCGATAATGGTTTGTTACTCCACATCCACCGCGCTATGCACGCCGTAATCGACCGTCAGAGAAATCACGGTATTCACTTCCGCGTATTGGCTAAGTGCTTGCGGATGTCTGGTGGCGACCACCTGCACTCTGGAACAGTAGTCGGTAAGCTAGAAGGCGAACGCGGCATCACGATGGGCTTCGTCGATCTCATGCGCGAAAACTACGTTGAAGAAGACCGTTCTCGCGGTATTTTCTTCACTCAAGATTGGGCTTCCATGCCTGGTGTAATGCCAGTAGCTTCTGGTGGTATCCATATTTGGCACATGCCAGCGCTAGTAGAAATCTTTGGTGATGATTCCTGCTTGCAGTTCGGTGGTGGTACGCTCGGACATCCTTGGGGTAACGCTCCTGGCGCAACTGCTAACCGCGTAGCTCTAGAAGCTTGCGTTCAAGCTCGTAACGAAGGACGCGACTTGGCACGCGAAGGTAACGATGTAATTCGCGAAGCTGCTAAGTGGTCGCCTGAGTTGGCTGTCGCTTGCGAACTGTGGAAGGAAATCAAGTTCGAGTTCAAGGCAGTTGACACCCTTTAATAAGTGGTGAGTGGTGAGTGGTGAAGCAGCGGGCGGCGAGGTGTCCTCGCGCCCCATTAGCTGCGTAGTGGTGAGTGAGTTAGAATACTCAAAACTCGCGACTCATACCTCATAACTCTACAAAGGCTGGGGTCAAGCATGGATATAAAGCGAATTGCGAAGGACACAGCCAAGACGCTGCAAAGCTACCTGACTTATCAGGCAGTAAGAACGGTGTTGGCGCAAATTGGTGAAACTAACCCTCCTCTGGCACTGTGGCTGCATCGCTTTTCTGCGACTGACAGAATACAAGACGGCGAAGCGTACATAGAAAATTTGTTTCGAGAAAAGCCAGATTTGGCATTGCGAATCATGACTGTCAGAGAACATTTAGCGGAGGAAGTGGCTGATTTCTTACCTGAGATGGTACGTGCTGGGATTCAGCAAGCCAACATGCAACACCGCAAGCAGCATCTAGAGCGGATTACGCAACTAGAAACAAATCCTAGCCTTGATTCTGAGCCTCAAACTACCCCAGAAACCAATCTGGATAGCCCTTAAACCGTCACTAGTTATTGGTTACTAGTTGTTTCTACAACAAATGACAAATGACAAATGACAATCATCAACTTTTCAGCAACCCACAGAGATAATCCATGCAAACCCTACCAAAAGAGCGGCGCTACGAAACTTTATCTTATTTGCCGCCTCTAACTGACGCTCAAATTAATCGACAAATTCAGTACATTCTCAGTCAAGGATATATTCCGGCAATTGAGTTCAACGAAACCTCTGAACCAACAGAGTGTTATTGGACAATGTGGAAGTTGCCTTTGTTTGGAGCTGGAAGCACTCAAGAAGTATTGAATGAAGTTCAAGCGTGCCGTTCTCAGTATTCCAACTGCTACATTCGGATCGTTGGTTTCGATAACGTCAAGCAGTGTCAAATCCTCAGCTTCTTGGTTCACAAACCCAACAGCAGTGGCAGTAGATACTACTAAAAACTAGAAATAGTTAAAGTGTTTTGAAAGGAGGGGTAGATTCTACCTCTCCTTTTGTGGATTTTTTAGTGCGGTGGTTGCTTCGCAAACCGCCTTCGGCATCACCCGTGCAAACAGATAGTCTATTCTACGAAATTTTCCAAACCGATCCAAGTATCGTGTTTGAACTTATAGGTAATGTTTCTGCTAGAAATATTACCTATAGCTTTGCCTCCCAAGAAGTTAAACAAACCAGCTTTCGGATTGATGGGATTTTAGTTCCTCCCATTTACGCCACTGACTTACCTGTAGTCTTTGTAGAAGTTCAAGGCTACAAAGATATTAAAAAAGTTCTTTATTCCAGTTTTTTCAGCCAAATCTTTCTGTATTTACATGACTACCAACCAGTTAATGACTGGCAAGCCATTTTAGTTTTTACCAGGCGTAGTTTAGATCCAGGTTTACCTAGACAGTATCGGGTATTTGCATCTAGTTCTCAATTCCAGCGCATCTACTTAGATGAATTAGGCGAAACTGAAAAACTATCTTTAGGACTAAGTTTATTGCAGCTCATTGGTTTAAGACCAGAAGTTGTTCCTGAGAGGGGTAGACAATTGATAGCAAGAACTAGACAGGAAGTAGCAGATGCCGAGAAGAAAAGAAAATTTATAGAATTGATAGAAACTGTATTCGTTTATAAGTTTCCAGACTTGAACAGAGAGGAGATTGAGGCAATGTTAGGGCTAAACGAATTGAAGCAAACTAAAGTCTACCAAGAAGCTTTAGCAGAGGGGCTAGAGCAAGGGCTAGAGCAGGGGCTAGAGCAAGGGCTAGAGCAAGGTCGAGCCGAAGGTAAACTAGCGGCAGTACCTTTATTGTTAAAAGCAGGACTGACAGTAGAACAGGTTGCCGAACAACTGCAATTAGACATAGATGCTGTCAGAAAAGTAGCACAACAGCAATCTTGAATAGAGCAAGAAAAAGCGATCGCAACAACCAAAAAAAACTTAAGATAAGTTTAAGCGGCTCGACCTATCTGATAGATTCATGAATTACTACATTGCACCTCGTTTTCTCGAAAAAATCGCTGTATTTATCACCAAGAATTATTTAAATATTCCTGGTATTCGCGTACCGTTGATTTTAGGCGTTCACGGACGTAAAGGCGAGGGAAAATCTTTTCAGTGCGATTTAGTATTCGAGAAGATGGGGATAGAAATTACTCATATTTCTGGTGGTGAATTAGAAAGCCCCGATGCTGGAGATCCTTCGCGTTTGCTGCGTCTGCGCTATCGAGAGACAGCAGAATTGATCCGTGTGCGGGGTAAAATGTGCGCCATCATGATTAACGATCTCGATGCAGGCGCAGGACGATTTGATGAAGGCACTCAGTATACGGTGAATACTCAGTTGGTAAACGCCACGTTGATGAATATTGCGGATAATCCAACTAACGTACAATTACCTGGTAGTTACGACGAAACACCTTTACATCGCGTCCCAATTATTGTTACAGGTAATGATTTTTCCACTCTATACGCGCCATTAATTCGAGACGGTAGAATGGAAAAATTTTACTGGCAACCCGATCGCAGTGATAAAGTGGGTATCGTTGCTGGAATTTACTCAGACGACGGACTCTCATCACGGGAAATAGAGCAGTTAGTCGATACTTTCTCCAACCAGTCAGTCGATTTCTTTAGCGCCCTGCGTTCCAGAATTTACGACGAGCAAATTCGCGACTTTATCTTCAAAATTGGCATAGAGCAGGTATCGAGAAGAGTTGTAAATAGTGCCGATAGACCACCAGAATTTAGCAAGCCCAAATTCAATCTATCCCGTTTGATTGAAATGGGTAACTTGATGGTGAAAGAGCAGCAACAAGTACAGAATTCTCAGCTAGTCAAAGAGTATAATCGAGCTTTAGATGGAAACAGGTATTTTAGAGAATATACTCCTCCAGCGCCACCAGAAAAACCGAGATCGTCGCAGCAAGAAACTGTAACTTCGCCCTCTGGTAATGGTGCAGAATCCGCAAAGAATCCAGTAAAAAATTATTCACCTACACAAACGCCTCTTCCTGTTTGGCAATCTGGGAATCGATTTGTCAATGAAAGTATTCAATTGCCCCAAGCTAGTAGTGGAGTAGTAAACTCAGTTGAATCTTACGAGCCTCCAGTTCATAATAATCGTCACAATGAGGTAATATCAACTCAAATTGGCTTACAAACTTTGGAGCAAGTACGAAATTTAATAGCGCAAGGCTACCACATTGGGATCGAACATGTAGATAAACGCCGATTTCGGACTAATTCTTGGAAGAGTTGCGGTCAAAGTATTGTAGGTGAATCAGAAGCAATTACTGCGCTCGAAGTCAATTTGTCTGAATATCAAAATGAGTATTTGCGAATATTCGGAATTGAGCCAAGAACAAAGCGCCGGGTGATGGAAACAATTATCCACCGACCAGAGTAAGTAATTCTCGTTTGAGTGTAATAAATCTGTATGGGCGCGCAGTTAGCTGTAGCGCCTGATTTGTTTTATTGACGGAGGTTTGGCACGCGCGACTGATAGCAATTTTCAATTGGGTAAAACACGATCTGTAGGGGCGCACGGCTGTGCGTCCCTACAAGTATCACGCACTGATTTACATTTGACTACGGTAGAGAAGATCCCCCCAACCCCCCTTAAAAAGGGGGGCTATAGATGAATTTCTGTAGTTTTAGTGGCATGGTATCAGGATGAGTTCAGTTGGGGAGTGTTAAGTTTTATATACAAATAAATTATTGAAAGTAATTATCAATAAAATTTGAGTGTTCCAAAAAAATTTTCCTCTTCCAAAAGTGCGGTGAGCCAGATTCTCGGCTGACACGCAAAATTCGTTTGTCTTCGTCTCATTACATCTAGGTTTCACTGCCAAAATTATCTTGAAATGCAGCTCTCTCGTGACATGCAACCAACTATAGGAATCAAATGTTAATGACAATTTTTCTTGCTTGCTGTGCTTGGGTAATGACAATTGGCGCTTGCGTTAGCGCCATCCTTTCCATTGAAAAAGCCAGCGATCGCATCAAAACACTACATCAAATTCCCTGTTCTGGGTGTGCCTTTTTTACCAACGACTATCGGCTCAAATGCACGGTAAACCCAATAAATGCCTGTACGGAAGCAGCAATTGCCTGTCGCGACTTTGAACCCAGAACTCAGCCATGTCATGCTTGCCGTCAATGTCAGCATAAATTTGAATAGATTGAAACTGGCGATCGCGAAAGCTCTAGCCAATTCCAGCATCTAAAAGATTATGAGTCAAGTAAAAGAATCGACTGCTAAACTCACGGGTGTAGCTGAAACGCTGACAGCATCAGAAGTACAAACCTTTTGATGAAGGAGGAGAAGACTACAATGAAAGTACTAGAGTGAAAATAGCTTACTTTCTGGTATTACTCTATGTCTTCCATCAGCCTAAATTGTGTTTTTAGACATTCGCTGAAGCGTCAAGCAGTCAAATTATGTTTTGCGTCTTTAGCGATCGCTACAGTATATATCTCTATTCCATCTGCGATTTCCCAAGAACTCCCGATCGTGCGATCGGCAGCTTTAGATCCAGGAATTGATGTGCCGTGGTCGCAACCTGTAAGAATTATCGATCCGTTTGAGGGAGAGTATGTGGGTATTTTCGATAAAAACTTCTTTTATCGACGTATTTTAAATACAAACGCCAGAATACAAGTCGTTAGCCTCTGGCGGAATGATTCGGTACGCTTCTTATTAGCTTATAGCGATCGCGATTGCAATTTTGGTCATGGCTGGTTTGACCATCGTATCAGTAGAGACTGTTTAACCGCAAACGCAGCTTTGGGAATTGCCAATCTATATATCAAAGTCGGCGATCGCGTTTTTCAACTAGAAGGAGATCGTAGTAGGTTCCGCGTCAAACCAGATTTAGCCTCTGCCTTGAAAAACTCCCCAAGTGAAAATATTGGCATTCGATTGGTGACGGAAAGCGGAGAAATTGTAGATAGCGAAATCGGGAAGAGTACTGTAGCAGCTTGGAAAGAGATTTATTAACATGTATATTTAAGCCTTTGCTTCAGGTAAGCTTAGTACTTGACGCGCTCCATGCAATTTCACAAATCTCCTATACAACCACATCGTATCTCGTTCGGAGATTCCTTTGAGATTAACGAGATGATTTACTTTTTTCTGAGCGATTCTTTGCAAATAAGGTAAATCTTCAAACAAAGTCAAACAAGCGGCAAAATGCAACACGACTTGCAATAACGGTCGGGGCCAATTGAGATTGCTGTAGATATCTATAATTAGCTTATGCTCGTTAGCACCAACGGGAATGACATTGAACAAAACTGTAATGTATCGCTGGTTATAAACCGGAATACTCAACTCTACCGTATACGGAGTATGTAAGGTTAATCCTACTTCGACTATTGGTTGTCGCCAAATTCGTAACACGTTAGTAGGTGAATCTAACACAGTTTGAAATCTTACCATTCCCCCGCTTTGTGTCGGCTGAATTTGACTAACTCCAATCACTTTAAGGTTGTTCAGACTGAAATGGTGGATTGTCTCTAAGTGCTTGAGATTTAAAAGATGGTAAATTTGGCAAATGTAATGAAAGGGTAAGATATATTCTTGACGAATGACATGTTGCTCTTGCAACTCTGACATTCTAGCTGTGGTCGCGTGTAAGCTATGCTCATCTATAGAGTTTCGTGCCTCAATTGCATAACTTCTGACTGCACCAATTCCACCAATATTTGAGCTTTCTTCAGGTTTGAGATAAATCCAGCCTAGTAAGAAAAAAGAAGCTGTAAATAAGTGTACCAGCTCTATAGAAGAGACATATCCATCAGTAAAAGCGGCAAAACTGCGATCGACAATACCAAATAACCAAGAAGGAATTCCAAACAGCCACAATCCATTTCTAAAGCTAGAAAAGACTAAGGGAAATTCGATCGCAGGTATATTGTTACTTTTGTAACTTTTATTTAGGGATTCTAGCTGCATAGGATTTTTAGAAAAAATCAGGTCCATTCTAGCCGCATAAACTGAAAATTCGAGTCAGTGCGATCGCCATAGTTTGACTTGGAATAATTTCATTAAAATAGGAAAAGCTAAAATTATTTCCTTTCCTAATTTTTAGGTTAGCTTTGTTACATTTTACTCACCCTCTGTCGCAAGACAAAACACAGTTCTATCTAAATAATGAAAGTTTAAAGTTAAACAAAATGTAAGTCTGTATTGTCAGCTACACATATCTTAACAAATATTTTGGAACGCGATCGCGCTCCATTTCAAACTCTAGCTCTAGGCATATATCTGAAGAAGTACAGTTGATGGAGATAGGATTGAGATTTTTAATAAAATTGATAGAGATGCGATCGAACACTCGGTTAATTCATCAATTTTTGGGACTTGCATGAAAAGAATCGTTCGCTCGTATATCTTGGGGAGGAAGGTAGAATAACTTATCTTCTATCCCGTGAATGATTTTCAAACTCTGTTTGCGCGTAAGACAATACGGGTGTTCGTCACTGTATTAAAAAAATCATGGCAAGCCCAATTGAATTTAGTTTATTTGCTCCATACAACAAAGGTGCGAAGCTAATTGGCTGCTTTTCCAATTGGGAAGAGATACCGATGGAAAAAGGTAAAGATGGGTACTTTCGGACAAAAGTTGAATTAGAAGATGGCGTATATCAATATAAGTTTCGCGTCCAGTCTAAATCTTGGTTCTTTGAACCCGACCAATGGGTAGATGTTATCGATCCTTATGCTACAGATATCGATAACCCAACGCAGAATGCAGTAGTGCGGGTAAAAGATGGACAGCGAATTCTGGATACTTATGTATGGCAACACGATGACAAGCCATTACCGAGCGATCGCGAGTTGGTAATATATGAAATGCACGTTGGCGATTTTTCTGGTGGTGAAGACGACCCTCACGCACGCGGTAAATACAAACACGTTGTTGAAAAGTTAGATTATCTGTGCGAACTTGGTGTTAACGCAATCGAATTGATGCCAGTTAAAGAATACCCGGGAGATCATAGCTGGGGTTACAATCCCCGTCACTTTTTCGCCACAGAATCCAGCTACGGTTCTACAGAGGGATTGAAAAAACTGATCGATGAATGCCATGCAAAAGGCATTCGGGTTATCATGGACGGGATTTACAACCACTCAGAAGCAGAAAGTCCGCTAACTCAAATCGACCACGATTATTGGTATCATCACGAACCCCGCGACCCCGATAATAACTGGGGACCAGAGTTTAATTACGAATTTTACGATGAAAATTTAGAAACATATCCAGCACGGAAATTTATTGGCGATAACGTGCGATTTTGGGTGGAAGAATTTCATATTGATGGCATTCGCTTTGACGCTGCAAGACAAATTGCCAACTATGACTTCATGCATTGGATAGTGAATGAAGCTAAGCAAAAAGCCAGCATGAAGCCATTTTATACTGTTGCCGAACACATTCCCGAAACAACATCTATTACCAATGTAGATGGACCGATGGATGGTTGCTGGCACGATAGTTTTTATCACGATGTTTTAGCGCACATTTGCGGTGACACCTTCGACTTAGAAAGACTTAAAGATGTGATTGACTGCAAGCGTCAAGGCTTCATGGGTGCAACTAACGTGGTGAATTATTTGACTAACCACGACCACAACCATTTGATGGTAGAGTTAGGCGATCGCCAAATCTTTGACGAAGAAGCTTTTAAACGCATCAAATTGGGAGTTGCCTTATTAATGACCGCTGTTGGTGTTCCTTTGGTTTGGATGGGTGAAGAATTTGGTGAATACAAGCCAAAAACTGTTGAATCTGCCAAAATTGAGTGGGGACTGTTGGGCAACGATCTCAATCGCAACTTATTTGAATACTACAAAGGCTTAATTAACCTCCGCAAGCACAACCACGCACTTTACACGGAAAATATCGACTTCTTTCACGAAAATCCAGAAGCTAAAGTCGTAGCTTACACTCGTTGGAACGATGAAGGTTCTCGCGTAGTTGTAATTGCTAATTTCTCAGAAAACTTCTTAGCTGGGTATCGCGTCGATAACTTCCCTGCTGCTGGAAAATGGCACGAATGGACGGGGAATTACGACCTCGAATCTGGGGAAGATATGCTGCTTGATATTGGTCCTTACGAAGCCAAAGTTTTTGTTTGGCAGTAGTAAGGTAGGGTGCGTTGTTAACGCACCCGATAACTTAACGATGCATGTGTTGTTCCAGTAATTGTTGCGCCCTAGGACGATAAATTAAATAGAATAAAGCCTCAAGATAACGCAACAAGTCTTCGCGATTTTCCTTGGAAATAAAATTCCAGAAACCGTAAATCCGTGCCAGAGATAACAGACGCGTAGTATGAATTTTCCAAGTATAAGTGCTGTAAACTCGGTCAATTCCCCGCGTGGAAATTTCATACCAATAATTAGGATTTTGTTCGCATTTAGTGACGAAATCTAAAATTTTATCGGCTGTTTCCTCTAGATGTGTTGGGTTGATGTAGAAACCATTTACCTTATCTTGAATGATTTCTAGCGGTCCCCCGAACTGAGTAGCAAAAGTCGGTAAACCAGAAATCATCGCCTCTAATACGGTTAAGCCGAAAGCTTCAAATAACGCTGGCTGCACGAAAATACCGTGACGGTCTGCAATAACTCGATAAACTTCCCCAGAAGCAGATTTAGGCAAGCGTACCCCTAACCAGCGAATCTTACCATGCAAGTTGTACTGGTCGATGATGCTGTAAAGCTTGACAATTTCATCCTTTTCTTCGTTGTCTTCCGATTCTTCAACGCGCAATTTCCCAGCAATTAAGATTAAGTTGCAATGTTCTTGCAACGCTTCGCTTTTCCCAAAACACTCAGCTAAACCAGTTAAGTTTTTGATCCGGTCTAACCTGGCTACCGAGAAAATCGGACGCTTGCTGGGGTCGTCGAGTTTGCCGTAAGCTTGAACGGGGTCGTCCAAGGTAAATAATAAGTCTTCTACCCGTTCGCGATCGCTTGGCACGCGGTCTTCCATCCGCGAATATGGGAAGTAGTAACTTTCATTCACACCAGGCGGAACCACGTTGAATTTAGGGCTAAATAGTTCGACTCCGCTGACAACGTGGTACAAGTCTGGCATTGTAAAGGACTTGTAGGATTCATACTGCCCGACACTATCGCGAGTCCCGACAATTTCTTGGTAGGTGCTGCTAATGACAAAATTAGCCGCATTCATGGCAATCAGATCGGCGGTGAATTGTAGCGAGAAGTGATATTTATCTTCTAAATCTTGCCAGTACAGGTTGCTAAACAAATACTTGGACTTTTCTAGCGCGTGGGCAATATTACACTGAGTAATCTTCATCCGCCGCGATAGTAAGAATGCGACTAAATTACCATCAGAATAGTTACCGATAATTAGATCGGGTTTTCCATGCAATTCTGCTAGTAATTCCTTCTCAGCATCGATCGCGAAAGTTTCTAGGTAGGGCCATAACTCAAACCGCGAGATCCAGTTTTGTGTCAGTTTAGGATTGAATTCTCGCAACGGGACGCGCAAGATCCAAGCATTTTCCGTTCCATAAACTTTCTCTAATCTTTGATTGCAAAGAGTTCCATCGCTATTAGGAATTAAGCGGGTGAGAATGACAACTTTCGGCTTCACATTCATCCCGTCCAAACCCGCCAGGGTCGTATCTTCCTGCAACTGTTTTTCTAAACTTTTTACCTGGTCGAGGATGTATACCACCTGACCCCCTGTATCGGGTCGTCCCAAAACTCCCTCTTGTCCAAACCAGCCGTGGGACGAAACAAGGGCGATTTTAAAGATCATCGGAATCCGAGAAATAAAAGCTTCCAGGGTTTGCGGATCGGGAGAATCGATCAATTCATCGAGAATACTTAAAGTGTCCTGTACCCGCCCCGCCGTGTTTCCCCAGCCAGGTTCAAACCCCATCATTTGTAAGTCAAATTTGAAATTTTCGTAGGGTTCTTCACTGGCGCGATCGCCCACAAATGCGATCGCTCTTTTGATTTGATCGGATAATTGTTGATGGGACTTAATTCTGCCGTTAATTAGCAGTTGAATTCCATCATATTGATGTACCTGGAGAAAGTGAAACATACCTTCCAGCCATTGTCTAGCATCTTGAAACAATTTGCTGGAAAGATAGCGGTTGAGATACTGTACCCCTTTCCCAATATTTTTCGGGTCGCGAATGGTTGGAGTGTAGTCGTAAAAAGGTCCAAAATCGAGTTCGAGAATATCCCCTTCATTTGGATGGTAGCGGTTGACAAAGCGATCGCGAACATCAAGCAATTCCTGGATCGTTAGCACTTCTACCATCAAATCTTCTGTGATTCGATAGAATTCTTGACTGGCAATTTTTTGGCGGATAATTAAACAAAGATTACCATTTTCTAGAATGATTTCTTGGGTATAGTAAACGAGCTTACCCAAATGAGAACCGCTATAAAACTCAGCCGACTTTTGGTACTTATTGCAATATTCGACATACGACATCAAAATGTCGTTTCTCAACAAGTACTTCTTATCTTGATGGCGAATCTCGCTAAAAAACTGGCGCAGATCGCTTCTTTCTTCACTATCGAGAACAGCTTGCAGCAGTTCGGACATGATAAATTCCCCAAGAGTGTTGTAGTTGGTAATTGGTAGTTGGTAATTGGTAATTGGTAATTGGTAGTTGGTGAGGGGCGTTTTTCCCTATTCCCGACTCCCGACTCCCGACTCCCTAAATTCCATACAATTCGCCAAATTTCTGTTTGATGTAGCTGATAAAGGGTTCGATTTGCAGGGGACTACCAGTCACCCGTTGGATTAATTCCGCCGCCGTATACTTGCGACCGTGTTGGTAGAGGTTTTGTTTCAGCCAGTCGTGCAAGGTGGTAAAGTTACCAGAGGCGATTTGTTGAGGAATTTCTGGATGTGCTTGCCTTGCAGTAGCAAAGAATTGAGCGCTCATTAAGTTACCGAGGGTATATCCTTGGAACGCACCGCCAATCGCACCACCGTACCAGTGGACATCCTGTAAAACACCAATACTATCGTTGGGTGGGGTAATGCCAAGATCGGATTTGTAACGTTCGTTCCAAGCATCAGGAAGGTCGCGAACTGCTAATTTACCTTCTAATAACTGCAATTCCAGGTCGAAACGAATCAAGACATGGAGATTATAGGTGACTTCATCGGCATCGGTGCGAATGAGCGATCGCTCGACTTTATTAATCGCTCGGTAAAATGTCTCTAAGTCAACTTTTCCTAACTGTTGGGGAAAGGTTTCCTGCAACTGGGGATAAAAGCATTTCCAAAAAGGACGACTTCTGCCCACCATATTTTCCCACAACCGCGATTGACTTTCATGCACTCCCGCTGAAGTTCCTCCCGCTAGGGGCGTAGCTTCGTATGCCCGACTCACTCCCTGTTCGTAGAGTGCGTGTCCGGTTTCGTGAATCGTACTAAATAGCCCTTCGTTCAAGTCATTTTCGCGTACGCGGGTGGTTATGCGGACATCCCCTGTAGAGAATTTAATCATGAAGGGGTGTAGGGTTTTGTCCTGTCGTCCCCTTTGAAAATCGTAACCGAGTTGTTCGATAACTTTTAAGCTGAAGTCTAGTTGTTCGGCTTCGGAGAAATGCTGGTGCAAGCAAGATGCGTCGGCTACGGGTTGAGCAGCAATTGCTTCGACAATGGGGACGAGTTCCTGACGCAGTTGAGTAAATAGCGATCGCACGCTCTTGACTGTCATGCCATAATCTGCATCTGCAATCAGTGGATCGGCAATATGCTCGTACCCGGGAAAAAAGTTAGCGAGATCGCGACTCAGTTCTAATGTCTTTTCTAAATAAGGCGCAACTATAGCAAAATCATTTGTAGCCCTTGCTTTTGCCCAAACTTCATAACACTCAGCCGTATGCTGCGAAAACTTAGCTGTAAAGGCAGGGGGAATATTTACGGCGCGTTCGTAGTCGTGGCGCGTGATGCGGATCAGGCTTGCTTCATCTGAATCGTAGGCTAAGCTTTGTTCGTAGGGGCGTAAATCTTCTAATAGTTGTCCGATTTGCGGATCGGTAAATTTCGTGTGGGCAATCTGCGCTAGCGTGGCTAGTTGCCTTCCCCGTGCTGCTGCGCCTTCGGGAGGCATATACGTTGCTTGATCCCAATAGAGAAGGGAAGCAGCCGACTCAATGTCGTTAATCTCTGTCAGGAGGGTTTTGAGTTGGGCGAGTTTGGGTTCTGTCTTTTCCAGGGTTTGCATGGGCTGAGCGTGTGGATTCAGGTTCCTTTTGTCAATACTAAGTCCGACTTGCCCAGATGTGCATGGAATTGCCAACTATTTTCAGCAATCCTTGGCAGTTAGTCCAACTTCCCTGAAAAAGGTGGAGATTCCCCCAACCCCCTTAAAAAAGGTGCTGTATGCGTAGTCGGGTTATGAGTGTGAGGGAAATTGGAGTGCGATCGCGCTGATGGGGCATGATGAGAAGGCGAGTTTGGGAGATGGAGAAAAATATTAATGGTTTTTCCCTATGCTTCCTACTTCCCGACTGGTACGATTAGTTTCGATATCGCTGATATCGAGCAATAAAAATTTATTTTGACTATTTTCAGGAATGGCGAACTGAAGAATTGTAGTGAGGAGACAGAGGTAATTGCTTACAAAAATACTTTCTGCCCTATTTTTAATTCAAGGAGATTGGTTATGTATGAACCGAAGTTGATTCTTGACGAAAAACCAAAATTCAGTTGGCAGAAGATTCCAGATGCTACTTCATATTCAGTGTATTTAATACAACTATCTAGTCCACATGATGTAAAGGTTATATGGCAGCAGGAAGACATATCTAGTCTAGAGATAGAGTATCCTGGCGAACCACAATTGGAGTTAGGAATTGTCTACTTACTGTATATTAAGTCTAATTTAGAGTGTCCGTGTCATTGGAGACTTCGCCCGCAATGTTGCCCAGTTATTCAAGTTATCGGTAGAGTAGATGCCAATTGATTGGCTCTATCAATATGAGTATAAAATGAGTACGGGTTTGCTTGAAAAATAATGTTTCCACCTGATGGTTGAATCAAGGAAAATGTAGTGAACTAAGATGAGTTTGCGCTTGTATTTGGTTATTGATTTAGAGAAATCATAGTAAATTACAGTAGAGTAGTTACTAAAGTTAGTCTATGCGACTAGGTGGTTGTTCCTTCCTAATTTCGACTTGTATTATCTGTGGCTATTTGGAGAAAGCTAGCTTGGTGCAAGCGCAAATTACCTCAGATAATACGTTACCTACCACAGTTACAACCACGGATAACCTTAATTTCATTATTGCCGGAGGAAACCAAGCTGGAGGCAATCTGTTCCAAAGCTTTGATGAATTTTCAGTTCCGACAGGCGGCTCGACTGTTTTTTTAACTCCATATGGCGTGCAAAACATTATCAGCCGCGTGACTGGTGGTTCCATCTCTAATATTAACGGTTTAATTCAAGCTAACGGTAGTGCAAACTTATTTCTAATTAATCCTAATGGCATTGTCTTTGGTCGCAATGCCAGGTTAGATATTGGCGGTTCTTTCATTGCTAGCACAGCTAACCGTATCAACTTTTCTGATGGTAATTTTTTTAGTGCTGCCGATCCCACTGTACCGCCTCTACTAACCGTTAGTACTCCTATAGGTTTGCATTTGGGCAATTCCCCAGGAGCAATCCGCAATCAATCTCAAGTGCTTGGTAGCGAAGGTTATTCTGTTGGTCTTCAAGTACCATCTGGCAAAACTTTAGGTCTTGTAGGAGGTGATGTCGTAATAGAAGGCAGTAGCCAAATAGAGGGTATTAACATAACAGTACTGGACGGGGGACGGATTGAGCTAGGGAGTGTAAGGAGCGGTCTAGTAAGTCTAACGCCTGTTATGCAAGGTTGGGCTTTAGGGTATGAAGGGGTGCAGGATTTCAAAGATATCCAGCTTCTGCAAGGAGGACGCATCAACACTAGTGGTTTTGGAAGTGGAAAGATTCAGGTTAAAGGTAGACTTATAAGCTTAACTGATAATTCAGGAATTTTTTCATTTAATGAAGATAACAACGGAGGAGCAATATCCGTTAGTGCCGAACAGTTAATTCTGCGAGACGGTTCGAGAATTACAGTAGGGTCTTTTGGCGCAGGTCGTTCAGGAAATTTGACTGTGACCGCAGATTCTATAGAACTGAGTGGTAGCTCAGATATATCGCCTAGCGGTTTATTCGCTCAAACTGTTGCTTCTGGAAGAGCAGGAGATTTAACTGTTAATACGCGGACGCTAACTGTTCGAGATGGGGCGCAAGTATCAACTTCTACTTCTGGCTCTGGTCAGGGTGGAGCTTTAACCGTAAACGCATCGGAAGCTATAAACCTAATTGGCAAAACAGCAGATGGTGAATTTTTCAGTGCTTTATTAACTGAAAGCAGAGGAAGTCTAGCCACAGGTAATGCAGGAACCTTGGAAATTAATACCAGACAGTTGACCCTCCAAGATGGGGCTGAAATCAACGCCAGTAGTACAGGTACAGGTAACGCAGGTAACTTAGAAGTTACAGCTAACTCTATGCGTGTAGAAGATGGTGGCAAACTTACGGCTACCAGTAAATTCAGCAGTGATGGTGGCAATATAAACTTACAAAACCTGGACTTACTTACATTACGCAATAGTGGTGAAATTTCTACTAGTGCTGAAGGTGCGGGTGATGGTGGCAATATCAATATTGATACAGACAATCTAGTACTAGCAGAAAGAAGCAAAATTACAGCTAAAGCTGTCGATGGTCGCGGTGGTAATATCAGCATTACAACCCAAGGACTCTTTGTGTCTCCCGATAGTACGATCGATGCCAGCTCCGATCGCGGTATTAATGGAATAGTAGAAATTAGAAGACCAGATGTAGACCCCAGCGCTGAGTTAGTTATCTTACCAGCAGATGTCGTCGATGTCAGCGCTCTGGTAGCTCAAGGGTGTTCTGTAGGTAGCGTAGCATCAGGAGAAAGCAGCTTCGCGATCGCCGGGCGAGGTGGCTTGCCTCCAACCCCTGCCGAAACAACCAGAAGCGATTCTATCTTGGCAGATTTGGGCATCACAGAAAAGTCAAGCAGGCGGTTGCCGAATGGATTCGGCAACATTAGCCGCGTAAAAGTTAGAAGTCAAAAGTCAAAAGCAATTTCGGCTCCCGCAGAAATTTCCAATAAAGTTAATCCTGCCCCACTTGTGGAAGCTACAGGGTGGGTGGTAGGTTCTAATGGTGAGGTCATACTGACTGCTTCTGTTATTACCGATACGCTTAATATTCCTTGGTTTAGACCGAATAGCTGTAATGGAACGTAAATTTTACAATAGTTTTGCATCCCTCCTCATACAAATAACGGGAGGGATTGGTTGTATAAGCATTAGTTTTTGTTTACTGACTCCTAGTCTGAATGCTAGCCCCGATCCGGCGGTTGTTGCACAGACAAACTTACCAGCACAACTCCCAATCGCCCAAGTTCCGCGCCTCCCAGCACCGCCGCCACGTCCTCAAGACGTAGTTCCGCGCCCCGAACCCGCACCGCCAGAACTCCCGACACCCGCTCCCTTACCACCACCAGAAGATTTATTACAGCCACCTAACGCACCTCCGACACCCGCACCTATACCGGGAAAAATTCCAGAAAAACTCACAGTGAAACGGTTCGAGGTGACTGGAAGTACGGTATTTAGCCCCCAAGATTTCGAGAAAGTTTTAGCTCCCTTCACGAATCGACCGCTATCTTTTGCCGAACTGTTTCAAGCCCGTACTGCGGTTACGCAACTATATATAGATAAAGGATATATTACCTCTGGGGCTTTAATTCCACCCCAAGCCATCCAAGACGGCGTAGTGAAAATTCAAGTCGTCGAAGGGGGATTAGAAGCAGTTAACATACAGGGAACACGGCGATTAAGACCTAGTTACATTCGCGATCGCATTCCGCAAGCCACACCCCTGAACCAACAACGCTTACTAGAATCTCTGCAACTGCTGCAACTCAATCCCTTAATTCAAAACCTGTCAGCCGAACTTTCAGCAGGGACTCGTGCAGGTACGAGTGTGCTAGATGTCACTGTGAAAGAAGCAGATACTTTTGATACACAAATTGTCTTAGATAACGGGCGATCGCCTAGTGTTGGTAGCTTCCGGCGACGGGTGCAATTGAATCAAGCTAATTTACTCGGATTTGGCGATGGGTTGAGTTTTGCATATAGCAATACCGACGGTAGCAACGGCGTAGATGGCAGTTATACAATCCCCGTAAATGCTAAAAACGGCGCGGTTAGCTTGAATGTTGGATTTACCGACAGCAACGTGATCGAACCGCCATTCGACGACCTCGAAATTGATGGTAATTCCCGCTATTTTGAACTCAGCTATCGTCAACCTATATTGCAATCTCCCAATCGCGAATTTGCCCTCGGTTTGACAGCGGCGCGGCGTGAAAGCGAAATTTCTTCTGATGTTTTAGAAGAGTTTGACTATCCTTCCTCTTTGCTATCACCAGGCGCAGATGAGGATGGAGATACTCGCATTTCAGCCGTCCAATTCTTTCAAGAATGGACGCAACGCAACACGCGAGAAGTATTTGCAGCGCGATCGCAATTCAATTTAGGTGTGGGAGCATTTGACGCTACGATTAACAGTAACGATCCAGACAGTCGCTTCTTCTCCTGGCAAGGACAAGCGCAATGGGTACGGTTGCTCGCTCCCGATACTTTATTCCTACTCCGTACAAATATCCAAATTGCCGACGATCCGCTCGTACCTTTAGAACAATTTGGCGTGGGTGGACTCGAAAGCGTCAGAGGCTACCGTCAAGACGCACTGCTATCAGATGGTGGTTTATTTGCTTCGGCAGAACTGCGCATTCCAGTTTATCGCGTTCCCGAACGGCAATTGACACTGCAAGTCACGCCCTTCGTCGATTTTGGGACGATTTGGAATGAGGCTGGGCGATCGGTGGATGATTTGACTCCGCCTGAAGACGAAGATACCTTAGTATCTGTAGGTTTGGGATTGCGCTTTCAACTAGCAGACACCGTAACTGCTCGTCTAGATTGGGGTATTCCCTTAGTTGATATTGAAGACCGCGATCGCACCTGGCAAGAAAACGGCGTATATTTTTCGGTTAATTACAGCTTGTTTTAAGGCAAGAGGCGAGAGGCGAGAGGCAAGAGGTGATGACAATGCATTCAATCTCAAAAACTTGCCTCGCAGTACTATTAATTTTCCTCCCTGGAACGGCGATCGCAGCTCCATCCGCTCCAGAGATCGCTATGCAACCAACACAGAGCAGCGGTGATGATGCACGGTTATTGCAACAAGGCAGAGAACTCTATACAACCGGACAATTTGCCCAAGCAGTAAAAATCTGGCAACAAGCAGCGCAAAACTTTAGAGCCAAAGGAGATAAGCTTAACCTCGCGATCGCTTCCAGCAATTTATCACTAGCCTATCAGCAACTCGGACAGTGGCAGCAGGCAGAACAGGCGATCGCTGTTAGTTTCGATGCGTTGCAAGGGAGCAATTCAAAATTCAAAATTCAAAATTCAAAATTCAAAATTCAAGATTTCCCGACTCCCGACTCCCGAATTCTTGCTCAAGCCTTAAATACCCAAGCCAGCTTGCAATTGGGATTGGGACAAGCAGAAACAGCTGTAAGTACATGGCAACAAGCTGCTACTGCATACGAACAAGCAGGCGATCGCCTTGGGGTCATCCGTAGTTTACTGAATCAAAGTCAAGCGTTGCAAGCCTTGGGATTGTATCGTCGTGCTTTAGAAACGTTAACTTCTGCCGATCGCAGCCTCAGTGCTATTCCAGATTCTTCGCTGAAAGCTACCGGACTGCGCCAAATGGGGAACTTACTGCGATCGATGGGCGATTTGCTACAGTCCCAACAAGTATTGCAACGGAGTTTAGTCTTATCGCAAAAACTCGACTCGCAGTCAGATATTGCGGCTAGTTTATTTAGCCTCGGTAATACAGCGCGATCGCAAAAAGACAATCTAACTGCCTTAGCCTACTATCAACAGGCTGCTACTACCGCGATCGCGCCGATCGCAAAACTGCAAGCTCGACTTAACCAATTCAGCCTATTAGTAGACACGCAAGATTCTACTGCCCAATCGCTCATTCCCGAAATTCAATCTCTGCTTGCTACCATCCCCCCCAGTAGTAAAACAGTATATGCCCAAATTGATTTCGCTCAAAGTTTGATGAAACTAGGGGAAGGAAGACAAGGGGGACAAGGGGGACAAGGGGGACAAGGGAGACAAGGGAGAAAAACACCAATTACCAATTACCAATTACCAATTACCACTCCCACATTTATTGCCCAATTACTCGCAACCGCCGTCCACCAATCTCGAACTTTAGGAGATCGACGAGCTGAGGCTTATGCAGTAGGTAATTTAGGTAGTTTGTACGAGCAAAATCGGCAATGGCAGAACGCTCAAGAGTTGACACAGCAGGCTTTAATCTTATCTCAGGCAGTGAATGCACCGGATATTACTTATCGCTGGCAATGGCAATTGGCACGTTTACTGAGAGCGCAAGGAGATACTCCAGCGGCGATCGCCACATACAGAGAAGCAGTCAAAACTTTAAAAGCTCTGCGTAACGATCTCGTCGCTGTCAACTCAGAAATTCAATTTAATTTTCGCGATGAAGTAGAGCCAGTTTATCGAGAACTCGTTGCTTTGCTGTTGTCTGGGCAAAAGTCAGGCGAAACCCCTCAGCAAAACCTTGCCCAAGCGCGTGAAACGATCGAAGCGTTGCAGTTAGCGGAACTAGATAACTTTTTTCGGGAAGCCTGTATCGAAGCCCAACCTGTAGCGATCGATAATGTGGTGGATCGGGATAATCCTACAGCAGCGGTAATTTATCCGATTATATTACCCGATCGCCTGGAAGTGATTCTCAAAATTCCCCAGCAACCTCTACGCCACTATACGATCCATCAGCCACAAACTCAGGTCGAGCAAACGGTAGAACGATTGCAGCGATCGCTAACCGAGCCGGATCGTACTAAAGATGTCAGAACTTTATCTCAACAAATATACAACTGGCTGATCCAACCTATTGCTAGTAAGTTGCAGCAAAGCGGAGTCAAAACCCTAGTATTTGTCCCAGATGGGGCGTTGCGAAATATTCCCATGTCTGCATTATTTGATGGTAAGCAATATCTGGTCGAAAAATACGCGATCGCCGTGAGTCCAGGTTTGCAACTCATCAACCCTCAGCCTATCTCTCCAGCCAATCTCAAAGCCTTAACTGCTGGACTTAGCGTTCCGCCTGCTAACTCTCCCTTTCCACCCTTACCCGCTGTCAGGTTGGAATTTAATTTAATTCAACAAGCCGGAGTCGCGATCGCCGAATTACTCGATCGCGCCTTTACTAGCAAGAGCCTAGAAACCAAGATCGACTCAACTAGCTTCAACGTAGTTCATTTAGCGACTCACGGTCAATTCAGTTCTCAAGCCGAGAATACATTTATCCTCGCCGCTGATGGACCAATTAACGTCAGGAAATTTGATGACTTATTGCGATCGCGCAATCGTCGCCGTCCGAATGCGATCGAATTACTCGTCCTCAGCGCGTGCGAAACTGCTACAGGAGACAGACGCGCTGCCTTGGGACTAGCAGGAATTGCTGTCAGGGCTGGGGCTAGGAGTACTCTAGCTTCTCTGTGGCAAATTGACGATGAAGCAACAGCTATTTTTATTGGTGAATTTTACAAACAACTCACCAAAACTAAACTCACCCGTGCCGAAGCCCTACGTCAAGCCCAACTGAATCTGATGAAAAACTACCCTAACTATCGTCGTCCTGGCTATTGGGCAGCTTATGTTTTAGTGGGAAATTGGCTTTAATAGGGAGCAGGGAGCAGTGACAAGTGACCTGTTACCAGTCAACAATCCACTATACCTCAATACAGTTTAGATAAGACTCGATTCCCCCAACTCTCCTTAAAAAGGGGGTTTGGGGGGATCTTCGAGGATCGATCGCTTTTAACTAAACCGTATTGCACTATACCCCACACCCCACACCCGCATCAACACGCACCACGCACCGTTCACCACGTTATCTTGGAAGATACACCCACATATGTAAAAAAATATAATGCAGCCGCAGGCATTAATGCGATCGCCAAAACGCAAATCTTCCCCAAGGTTGCGCCCTCAACCAAAGCATCCCCTCAAACGCTTACTCGCCTACACTCGCCACTATCGGGGGCAAATTTGGCTGGCATCTCTCTATTCTGTCTTAAATAAAATCTTCGATCTGGCTCCGCCTGCATTGATTGGTGTTGCTGTTGATGTGGTAGTACAGCGTCAAGATTCGATTATTGCCCGTTGGGGTGTTAAGGATGTTTTTGCCCAATTTCTGATTCTCTCCGTCCTCACGGTGATTATTTGGATACTAGAATCAATTTTTGAATATGCCTATGCCAGGAAATGGCGTAACTTGGCGCAGAGGATTCAACACGAACTCCGCCTCGATGCTTACAACCACTTACAAGAATTAGAACTCGCCTATTTTGAAGAACGCAGTACGGGCGGATTGATGTCAGTTTTGAGCGATGATATCAATCAATTAGAGCGATTTTTGGATAATGGCGCGAATGAAATTATCCAAGTTACCGCTACAGTTCTAATTATCGGCGGGGCTTTCTTTATTCTCGCTCCTAGCGTCGCTTGGATGGCAATGTTACCCATGCCTTTTATTTTGTGGGGTTCGGTAGCGTTTCAACGACTTTTGGCTCCGCGTTATGCAGAGGTGCGCGAAAAAGTTAGCTTATTGAATGCAAGGCTGGCAAATAATTTGTCCGGCATTATGACGATCAAAAGCTTTACTGCCGAAGCCTATGAATCAAGCAGACTTGCAGAGGAAAGCCAAGCCTACCGTCAGAGTAACAAAAAAGCGATCGCGCTATCTGCTGCCTTCGTTCCCTTAATTCGGATGATTATTTTAGCGGGTTTTACCGCTTTACTTTTATTTGGAGGCATGGAAGCGATCGCGGGCAGAATGAGTGTAGGGACGTACAGCGTCTTGATCTTTTTAATTCAGCGTTTGTTATGGCCCCTAACTAGATTAGGCGAAACCTTTGACCAATATCAACGGGCAATGGCTTCCACAAATCGGGTGATGAATTTACTCGACACTCCCATTGATATTCATACTGGAGATATTACCTTACTAATTCATGAGGTCAAAGGAGAGGTGATATTAAAAGATGTTACCTTTGCTTATTACGAGCGATCGCCCGTGATTGAAAATCTATCTTTGCAGATTCCTGCCGGAAAAACCATCGCGATTGTTGGTTCCACGGGTTCGGGGAAGAGTACTTTAGTCAAACTCCTGCTCAGATTATACGAGGTGCGATCGGGAACGATTACCTTAGATGGGATCGATATCCGCGATTTAAAATTGAGAGATTTACGCGCTTGTATTGGCTTAGTCAGTCAGGATGTCTTCTTATTTCACGGTACTGTAGCCGAGAATATTGCCTATGGTAGTCCCGATGCCAATATAGATAAAATTATCTCAGCGGCAAAGGTTGCAGAAGCGCATGAATTTATCATGCAACTGCCCCAAGATTATGAAACAATTGTGGGGGAAAGGGGACAAAAATTATCAGGCGGACAACGACAAAGAATTGCGATCGCCCGTGCAGTATTAAAGAACCCACCAATTTTAATCTTAGATGAAGCGACATCAGCTGTCGATAACGAAACAGAAGCAGCTATTCAGCGATCGCTCGAACGAATTATTGTAGATAGAACCACAATTGCGATCGCCCATCGTCTTTCTACTGTCCGTAATGCCGATTGTATCTATGTCATGGAGTATGGCAAACTCATCGAATCTGGAACCCACGAACAACTCCTAGAACGTGGAGGAATCTACGCCACGCTCTGGCGCGTCCAATCCGGCATAAAATAAATTTGTTCCTCATGGAACAACTACCAACTACCAACTACCAATTACCAATTACCAATTACCAACTATGTTCTCATTTGGTAGCCCTCAACCTGTCGGAGAAGATGGACAATGGCGACAGCAATTAGATTGCTTTGTTAAGGAGAATCAACAAGAGTTAGCAGCGCTATCTTGGGGGTTATTTCTGGAAAAAGGAGCCAGCGATGATACCTTGGGTATCGACATCCAACCGACACCGCGTTTTATCTTTTGTCCTAAATCTGCAATTGAAAAATTAAACGATCGCGTCAACAGTCAGATCCAAGAAGTTTTAGGATTTATTGATGCTCATAATCCTGAAAAACAAGTTTTAATTCTTGGTATTGGTAACGGGCAAATTAAGTTAATTCAATTTGAAATCGAACCCCCTCCCCCTATTTGTTTCGAGCATCTTGCTTCTGATGTAGATACATTATTAGGTAGATTAGAGCAACGTTTGAGCCAGTACGTGCAAACATGACTTTTAAACTAGAAAATGTCGTTCCTTGGGGGCGATCGATGCAAGAATATGTAAGGATGTTCGATCTCAAACCTGACATTCTAAAACTAAATATTCTAGATTGTGGTGGTGGTCCCGCTAGCTTTAATGCAGAAATGACGCAGCTAGGACATAACGTTATTTCTAGCGATCCAATCTATCAATTCACTGCGGCAGAAATTGCGCGGCGAGTACAAGAAACTTATCAAACAATTATTGATGGGACTAAAATTCATTACGATCGCTTTGTTTGGCAAGATATTCAGTCGCCGGAAGAGTTAGGCAAAATTAGAATTGCAGCGATGAAAAAATTTATTGCAGATTTCCCAGTAGGACTGCAACAAGGTAGATATGTTACAGACGAATTGCCTCACCTATCATTTCATTCGCATCAGTTCGATTTAGCGTTATGTTCTCATTTCTTATTCACTTATTCTGACAATCTTTCCTTAGATTTTCACATAGCAGCAATTAGCGAAATGTGCCGCGTGGCAAAAGAAGTGAGAATTTTTCCAATCTTAGTCCAGTTCTCAGGAGAAGTTTCGCCGTGGCTGAAACCAGTAATGGATGAAATGCAAAAGCAAGGGTGTAAAGTAGAAATTAGACAAGTAGCTTATCAGTTTCAAAAAGGTGGCGATCGCCTGTTAACAGTGACTAGTAATCAGTAATCAGTGACCAATTACTTATTTCATGTTGGTTGGGTTTAAGTTAGAAGCCAATTGATGGTAAGCGCATAAGGCGTGGGTGAAATCCGTGTTTTTAAATCAATGGGTTCCTTCTATTTCCTGTTTCTTTCGTCTCCTGTCTCCTTTGACTTTTGACTTTTGACTTTTAAGTTGCTTATATTTGTGGTGGCATTCTGCGAATTCTATGCGCTCGGAATATTCATCTTATGACTCAAATTGTCTGGATTGCTCGTCACGCCAATCGTCTTGATTTTGTCAATCCTGAGTGGTTCCTCACCGCAGAACGACCCTTCGATCCACCGATTTCTGAAGATGGTAAAGTTCAAGCTCAACAACTGGCGCGACGGCTGAAAGGAGAAAATATCAGTCATATCTTTGCTTCCCCATTTTTGCGCACGGTGCAAACAGCTAACTACGTAGCAGAAGCCCTCAGTCTTTCGATTAACTTAGAATCTGGTTTGAGCGAATGGCTCAATCCTGCTTGGATGCCACAAGCGCCAAAAAGAGCGCCCCTAGAAGTTTTAACCCGCATGTTTCCCAGGCTCGACACTAGCTATATTTCTCGCGTCGCGGCAGAATATCCCGAAACCGGAGAAGTTGCCCTAGAACGGGCTGGCAAAACGGCTCGGTTGTTAGCAGCAGAATTTTCCAAAGATATTCTGTTGGTAGGACACGGGGCATCTGTAGTAGGTGCAACAATGGGTCTAGTAGGCGCAACGGCTCAAACAGAGGTTAACGCTGCTTTGTGCTGTTTAGTGAAAGTTGTCCGTCCAGCCCCAGAACAACCTTGGGTGTTGGAGTTAAATGGCGACACGTCCCACTTAAGTAAAACCGAAAAAATTATTCGATTTCATTAAAGCGATCGCTATGACAATACTGTTAGCAGGAGATATTGGTGGCACGAAGACGATCTTGCGTCTGGTGGAGACAACAGAAGCAACACCCACACCTCTTTACGAACAACGCTATAACAGTCGCGACTATCCAGATTTAGCACCAATAGTCCAAGAGTTTTTAGCTACATCTGAGGAAAAGTTGGGCAAAAAACTCTTACCGCAAAAAGCTTGTTTTGCGATCGCGGGTCCAGTTGTTAACAACACAGTACAGTTAACCAACCTGACTTGGCTGCTAGAAGCATCCAGGCTAGAAGAAGAGTTGGGGATCGAGTCTATTTCCCTAATCAACGACTTTGCAGCTGTTGGTTACGGTATATTGGGTTTGCAGGAATCAGATTTGCACACCCTCCAAGCAGGTAAGCCCCAAACAGGTACGCCCATCGCGGTAATTGGTGCAGGAACCGGATTAGGGCAGGGATTTTTAATTCAGCAAGGCGACACTTACCATGTCTTTAGTTCCGAAGGCGGACATGCTGATTTCGCACCTCGTTCTGAG
Organism: Chroococcidiopsis sp. [FACHB-1243]; assembly: GCF_014696895.1. NCBI lineage: Bacteria > Bacillati > Cyanobacteriota > Cyanophyceae > Chroococcidiopsidales > Chroococcidiopsidaceae > Chroococcidiopsis > Chroococcidiopsis sp. [FACHB-1243]. Next base: position 95,166 of record NZ_JACJQX010000002.1, read on the forward strand.
TTAGACTTTCACCTCTTAAAATACCTATTGGACAAGCACGACATCCAACGAGTTTCAGTAGAACGAGTCGTATCGGGACAAGGAATTGTTGCCATTTATGAATTTTTGCGCGATCGCGCCTCCGTGAAAGAATCGCCAGAAATTGCCCAAGTTGTAGCAGCTTGGGAAAAACAAGCTGGCAAGAAAGAAAAAACCGTCGATCCAGCCGCCGCAATTTCCAAAGCTGCCCTAGAAAAAAGCGATCGCCTGTCAGAACGGGTAATGCAGATTTTTGTTGAGGCTTACGGCGCAGAAGCAGGAAACCTCGCCCTCAAACTCTTACCATATGCAGGGTTATACATTGCTGGTGGCATTGCTGCGAAAATTCTCCCCCTGATGCAAGAAGGTACTTTTATCCGCACCTTCACCAGTAAAGGACGGATGCGCCCTCTACTAGAAAACGTTCCCGTGCATATCGTCCTGCGATCGGACATTGGGCTAGTTGGTGCTGCGATCGCGGCAGATCGGCTGTAGATGGAGACAATTCGCAATACCCCTACGATACTCGCAAGCTACGCAATTCGCTGTGACCTCTGTAAGGGCGGGTTTTGAGGAAAGATTTCTTGCCGTGGCTGTGAATTTCGGGCTAAACCCGCCCCTACACGACACCCTTTCTTCACTAGCCATCAGCCACTAGCCACACCCTACTCCCCCAAATAACAATGACAATCCGGTTTCTCAATTGTCGATTCAACTAAAGCATTGAGGGCAACCGCAGCTAACAAGCCGCCGCCTATTGTCCCCTCAATCGTAATGTAGGGAATGCCAGAACGGATTAATTTCCGCTTGGCAGCTGGGGCATGGCTGAAACCAATTGGCATTCCGATGATTAAAGCGGGTTGAAAATGTCCCTTGGCAATAGCATCACAAGCAGCAATCAGCACTGATGGGGCGTATCCCACGACAAAAATGCAGCCTAGTGGCAACTGTTGTAGCTGTTCTTGCCATTGGCTTTGATGCCAAAAGGCTTGCTCGGCTTCCACAACGCTGCTAACGTGAGGATCGGCGATTAAGGTAGTAACCGGACATCCTAAATGAGATAAACGGGTGCGATCGCAAGCCGCAACTACAGGGGCAACATCGCCGATAATCTCACAGCCCTGAGTTAGAGCATGACGCGCCGCCGCGATCGCTCCTTTACCGATGCGGATAAAATTAACTAAACTGACATCACCGCAAGCAAGCACTAGTTTAGACAGCAAATCGATTTCAATTTCCGAACGGTTGGAGAGATCGGGTAATAATTGTTGCAAAGATTCCTGAAATTCTTCTGGGTGAGCATGGGTGGCTGCATCCCAATTTTCCCACAATTGTTCCAATTGCCCTAGTCCATCTTGGCTTTCCACTTCTAACAAGCGCAACTGAGCAATCGCCTCTGCCTGCAAGTTTTGACACGAGCGATCGCGTCCGATCAACCCTTCTAGCGCTGTCGCTGTCTGCCGCAATCGCGCCATTTGTTGCATCACAGAGTGATATTGTTGTTGTAATTGATGTGTTAAATTTTTTACTTCTGTAGCAGCATCGCTTTTGAGGAGTTCGCGAATGTGTGAAAGTTGAAAGCCTTGCTGTTTTAGTGCCACAATCCGCCGCAACTGTTGCACGTTTTCCTGAGTATAGAGGCGATAATTGCTACGCGATCGCTCTGGGGGTGGCAAAATGCCGAGTTGGTGATAGTGTCGCACCATCCGAGGGGTACAATTTCCCCCAACTGCCTCGGTAAGTTCTTTGATGGTTAAACGTGCGGCTGTCATGTTTTTCAAGAAAGAATGCGATCGCAAATCTCAAATCTATCTAGATTATTTCCACCATATCAAATCGAGTCATATGCTTAACTTACCAGCGATCGATCCCTTCTTAAAATTTAAAACTCGAAATATATTTATTTTACTTTTGATTCTGATTGTTGAGTTTGTTTTTATTTCCGATCTTCTATTACTCTTCTTTAACTGGAATAGTGACGATCCAATATTTTACGATTTCATTTACTATCTTATGATGCTTTTACCTAGCATCTGGATTTTACATAGGTTTCATCAATTATCTATTCACCCTAAATATTTAATTGGCAAACTACCCAATCGCGATCGCTGGCTGTCTTTATGTGGAATTGCGATCGCTATCTGCCTATTTACGTGGGGAATCGATCTGCTATTTTTTTACAGCTTATCTTTAATTTCTCCTTCACTAACTGTAAGCCTGGTTAATTGGTTGCAAGATCCTCCAGCCAGTACTTCAGCTTTACCAATTCTTGCTTACTTAACAAATATAATTTCTTTAGTTGTAGTTGCTCCTATTACAGAAGAATTTATTTTTCGAGGCGTACTCATACATCGGTGGGCAATGAAATGGGGAATATCGCCAGCAATATTAGTTTCTGCAATCATTTTTGGTTTAGGTCATATTGTTCCCTTCGGTGCAGCAGTTTTTGGAATTTTGATGACATTGCTTTATTTCAAAACTCGCTCGTTAATTGTACCTGCGATCGCTCATGCCATGAATAATGCTGCCACAATCGTTCTAGAAGTTATCTTTCCCAGTCAACAGATAACGACAAATTATAATTTTTCTGAATATTTGCATTTGGGAATCGTACTGATAGTAATTTCAGCTCCTTTTGTGCTTCATTTTGTCTATACAAATTGGTACAAACAGCAATTATTGTTACCTTATTTTACTAATGCATCTTAACTGTAGGGTTCGTTAATTAAAACTCTTCTAAATAAAGTTTTGTTGCTTCGCGCAAGTTGGCAACTGCCTGTTCTATAGTTTCTCCTTGATCTACTGTACCGACTTCTGGGCATTCAGCAACATACATATCATCTTCTCGATAAACGATCGCAGTGAAATTTTGAGTTTTCATGACACGACTTTATTCAACCTCATTAATAATACCAATTGTAGGGTGGGCAATGCCCACCCTACAATTGAGGCTTCAAAATCGATAAAAAATCTGTTTTATCTGGTGCTGTCTGCTTTGACTCAGAAAAGCGATCGCAAATTTGACTAATAAATAAGGTATTGTCAACATTTTGCTAAAAATCACTCGCCACCGACACCAAGAAAAAATTGCTCTTGAGGTAGGATACACACCCCAGAACTGATTGACAGAACACACCATTTCATTACCTAATGCCGTGACTTCATACCACCATCCCATAGGAATATATAGCATTTCTCCTAGCTCTAATATAACTTCTTGCTTGAATTCTAATGCTCTTTTGAGTTTGGAAAATGCTACGAAATCTAGCTTTTCTGGATATACATTACTAAACCAAGCTCGCAGTTCTAAGCCGCGTAGTAATGTACAAATATTGAAAATGGATACAAATTATAAGTCTGGCTGGATGGAAATAATAATACTTTTTTTGTCCCATGCATCTAGATCAAAATACCATCCAGCGTATCGTAGTGTAGGCACTCTAAATGCTCTCCGGGTGCTACCCAAGGATTGATATTACCTATAGGTTTTGTTAAACCTAGTTGTTTGCTAATACTACTTAAAGAATTGTGGTCTGCCAACTTTGTATTTTTCAGCGAACATTTAGCTAGATAGATATCCTTTTCGTGAGCCTCATGACTGTGCAACAACTTTGCATAGTCTGTGAATGACATTGTTTTGAGCGGAACACCACTGCCAATATTTTGCCAAGTACGTTTATCTTGTTGATATCTTTCCCGTCCGTAACAGCGAAAGAGAAATTCTTGCCGATCCAACTGTTCGCAGAGATAATCTATATTCCAGTTATCTACTTTTAATCTAGTAATAATAACTGGAATCCCGCTTTTCTGATATTTTTCAAAAAATAAATCTGGCGATACCGATGATAGCTCTATCCGTGCAATTGAGAACGTTGTATTATCAGCTCTGCTTTCAGCAAAATTGCTAGTCGTTAAACGCATAGAAAATTTCAAACGTACTTTCTATAACTTACCTATCAAAATAAAGAAAAAAATACTTTTTTAAGCTAATTTTAAGTATGTGTTGATATTTGACGATTCTTAAGATATACAAAAATGTATGCGGTTGCACCACAAAGCGCACTCGAAATAATTAGATAAGCCAACTATTATTTATAATAACGCAGACAAAAGGTGTGAGGAGCCATGACGAATTTATTGCTGCCACTGTTGCAAACTGTTGCCGAGCATACAAAGGATAACTTTGTTAAAAAAACGTGCCAAGTTGAAGCAGTACAAGAGCGATTTCTGCGAGATTTACTACGAGCTTATCAGGCGACAGAGCTAGGGCAAAAGTATGAATTTAAAGACATTAGAACTGCTGAGCAATTCCGCCAGCGTATTCCCGTGTCATCCTACAATAGCTATTTATCCTACTGCGATCGCATTGCCCAAGGGGAACAGAACATTCTCACCCCCGATCCCGTTGTTTTTTTTAACCTGTCAAGTGGTTCTACAGGAGCGCACAAGCTCATCCCAGTCACCAAACGCTTTCAAAACTCCTTGCGCCGTCCCAACTTAACTAGTATTGGCTTTCTCAGCTCGGCATTAAGACAACGGGGTTCTAAATTTGGCAAAGCGATCGCCACTAACTCAACTCAACTGATGGGACGTACCAGTGGTGGAATTCCCTACGGTCCCGCTAGCGTTGGAGTCCTGCGGATGGGAAAATTTCTCTGCGAGCAAATATTTGCTCATCCCTTTGAGACACTGCAAGCAGCCGATAGCCTGACGCGCCATTATCTTTGTCTGCTATTTGCGCTACAACAGCCAGATACGAGAGGAATAGCCGCCAACTTTCCCATGCTGATCCTCCGCACCTGCGGCTACTTAGAACAATATGCAGAAGACTTTATTCGCGACATTGACAAAGGAATGCTTGCACCTTGGTTGCAACTAGAACCAGAATTGCGCTTAAAACTAGAACGGCAAATAGTCGCTAACCCCAACCGTGCCAAGCAACTACAAGAAATCTTGCGAGCAGAAGGTAGACTCACCCCCGAAGCAGTATGGTCGAATCTTGCCTTCACAGTTGCAGCCAGAGGCGGAACTTCAGATTTTTACTTCGAGCGCTTTCCGACTTACTTTAGCAAGACACCAGGTTTTGGCGCGGTTTGTTGTTCGTCAGAAGGCGCGTTTGGCATTTACCCAGAGCTAAATTCTGATGCCAGTATTTTAGCGATCGAAAGTGCATTTTTCGAGTTTATTCCTCAAGATCAATGGGATGTAGAACAACCAAAAACACTACTACCTAGCGAAGTCAAACCTGGAAACTACTACCGAATTTTGATGAGTAACTACAGCGGCTTCTATCGCTACGACATTGGCGATGTTATGGAAGTCGTCGGATTTTACGAACAAGCACCACTGATTGTATTCCGCCATCGGCGCGGTGGCTTGCTATCTTCAACCTCAGAAAAAACTACTGAATTTCATGTCACTCAAGTCATGCAGGTATTACAACAAGAATTTGACTTACCTCTAGAAGATTTTTGTATTACCTTATCGGATGATGTCATTCCCGCATATTATTTGGTGAATATCGAGCTTGCGCCTGGAAAAATATTAGAAAATCCGCAGCAATTTCTCGATCGCTTTGACCGTCAGCTGAGTGCAATTCACACTTCCTACGCCGTCAAGCGGATCGACAACGATCAAATTCCCCCGCCAAGACTGCGAATTCTTGCCCCTGGCAGCTTTGCGATCGTGCGGCAAAGGCAATTAGAGAAAGGAGTACCAGATTCTCAACTAAAATTTCCCCACATCAGCGAAGATCGCAATTTCCTAGCTGGTTTGCAAGTGGCACGGGAAGTACAGTTGTCAGTGACTCCTGACCAGTAACCAGTGACCAGTTATCGGTCTACTAATTACCAACTACCAATTACCAATTACCGATTCCAGTTACTTCGACACCAAATTGTCATATTCTAAACACAATTAATCTGCTTGAATCAGTATTTGATGAGTTGAGAAAGCTGAATGGTCAATCTCGTTCTGTCTGCTTTAAATGCTGTTACAGATTTGACAAAGGCAAACTTTATCAAAAAAACTCGCCGGACGGCAGAAGTACAAGAACGGTTTTTGTTGCGGTTGTTACAAGCTCATCGCGATACAGAATTTGGTAGGAAATATCAGCTCGGTGAGATTAAAACAGTCGATCGCTTTCGCGAACGAGTGCCAATTTTACCTTATTCCAGCTACGAACCTTATCTGGAGCGCATTGCCAACGGCAAGCAAAATATTCTAACAGCCGATCCGGTGGTGTACTTGACGCTGACGAGTGGTTCGACGGGGAAAAAGAAAATGATTCCGACGACGAGGCGATCGCAAAATATCACTCGTCAAGCTACCCTAACCAGTATGGGTTTTCTAACCGCCGCCCTACGTTCTAGAGGGCAACAGTTTGGCAAAATTCTCCTGACAAATTCTACTCAACAATGGGGACGTACTAGTGCTGGTATTCCCTACGGTCCCGCTAGTGCTGGTGTCCTCAGCATGGATAAGTGGCTGTACGAGCAATTTTTTGCCCAGCCTTACGAGACTCTCCAAGTCGCAGATAGCTCTGCCCGTCATTATCTCGCCTTATTATTTGCCTTACAAGATCCTTTAATGCGGGGGATGTTAGCTAACTTTCCGATGCTCATCCTCCGTACCTGCAACTATTTGGAAAAATTTGGTGAAGACCTAATCCACGATATCGAAACAGGAACCATTGCCAATTGGTTAGAAGTAGAACCGGAACTACGACTGACATTAGAGCAGCACTTATCAGCCAATCCAGTTCGAGCCAATCAATTACGGGAAATTCTCCAGTCGGAAGGTAAGCTCATCCCTCATCTCGCCTGGTCAAATTTGTCTTTTGTCGCCTGCGCCCGTGGAGGTACGTCCGACTTTTATTTCGAGCGATTCTCCACCTATTTCAGCAATACACCCATTTTCGGCGCAGTATTTTCTTCTGCCGAAGGGATGTTTAGTATTTATCACAAACTCGACGACGACAGCAGCATTTTAGCCCTGGAAAGCGGTTTTTTTGAATTTATCCCTCAAGACCAGTGGCAAGAAGAACAACCGAAAACGCTACTCGCTACCGAAGTCAGATCGGGAGAACAGTATCGCATTCTGACTACGAGCTATAACGGATTTTATCGCTACGATATTGGCGATGTCATCGAGGTAGTCGGATTTTACGAGCAAGCACCGCTAATTGTATTTCGTCATCGTCAAGGTGGTTTGATTTCTTCTACGACAGAAAAGACGACGGAAGCCCATGCGACTCAGGTGATGCAAGCCGTACAGCAGGAATTTAGCTTATTACTAGAAGATTTTTGCATGACTTTATCTGAAAATGATTTTCCCGCTCGCTACCTGCTCAATATTGAGTTAGCTAATGGTTATAAGCTGGAAGATCCGCAAGCTTTTTTAAATGAGTGCGATCGCAAATTACAAGCAGCAAACACCCACTATGAAATTAGCCGCAAAGATCCGATTCCGCCACCCCGACTGCGAATTTTAGCTCCTGGTAGCTTTGCCATCCTCCGCCAACGACAGATAGAAAAGGGCATTCCCGATTCTCAACTCAAGTTTCCCCACATCAGCGAAGACCGCAATTTTTTGGCTGGTCTAAAAATAGAGCAAGAGGTGAAATTGCCAGAAGATAGAGACAGTGACTAGTGACCAGTGACCAGTGACCAGCGACTAGTAATTTCTCCTCAGCTACCTCAGCTACCTCAGTAACCTTGCGCTTCCTCAGCTCTCTTCCCCCCGACTCCCGACTCCCGACTTCCTGCTCCCGAATACGAGCAACAGCATCCCGATGATAATCGAAGCACTCGCAGCCGTGTAAAAAGCAGCTTCTATACCGTGATTTTTGACGACAAAGCCTAACACAATCGGACAGAAAGATTGACCGATGAAGCCTGCTCCAGCCCCCGCTGATAGCACGCTCGATCGCAACTGGGAAGGCGCAAGACCCGCTAGAGCATCATAAAGGTTGGGTAGGATCAGACCAAACCCAGCACCAAAACCGACCGCAGCTAACATAATTAAACCGATCTCTCGTAAAAATGGGATCGTGCTGAGCGTCAGCGCCATCAAGATGAAGCCGATAGCCGTGGCTTTATACAAACCCAACGATTGAGATAGCCTTCTGGCTCCAAAAGCAGAGATAATGGCTGCACCCAGAGCGCGAGAAGCTAAGACGAGGCTATTAGTCAGCGTATTGGCATTAATTGTATCTTTGAAATACTGCGGGGTATAGAAGACAACCGAGTACATCACGATTGATGTCAAGCTCAGAGTTAGCAATAACCAAATTGTTTGGTAGCGCCCTAAAACTTGCCACAGTTTATGCTTAGGTCGTTGCTCTGTTTTGACTGAAGTACGTTCGGGTGGCTGTGGCAAAATCTTGGCTGTCAATACTGCTAATGGCAGCCCGATCGCGTATAGACAGAAAATGTATCGCCAGTGGAAGAAATAGCCTACTCCACCCCCCAACAATGGAAAGACGATCCCCGCTAGCGTCAGCGTCCCCGTGGCGTAACCTAATGCTTTGGCTCGTTCCTCACCCTCATACATACTCGTGAGCAGACCTAAGCTAGCGGATGTAATGCCTGCTGTAGCGATTCCCAAACATCCTCGTAATGCGATTAGGGGGATAAAATTGTCTACCGTGACTCCAGCAGCACCAAAAACGGCATAGCAAAGCAGGGAAACTATGAGTACCTTTACTCTTCCTACGCGATCGGAGAGAATTCCCAGGGGAAGACTAAAAAGACCCAGCGCCCAAACATGAGCGGCTGCTAAATAACCGCCAATCTCTGGAGCCAGCTGAAGTTGATGTTTGATCTCCCCTAAGGCAGGGTTAAACACCGCTCCAGTCATCGTAGTTAGGGAGCCAGCCGCCATCAGCACCATCAACTGAGGATTACGGGCGATCGCGGCAAAAGCTATTGTTGGCGATAGTGATAGTTTGCGCATGTTGGGGAATTCGTCACTGATAGTTGGTCATTTGTCATTTGTCATTTGTCATTCGTCATTCGTTGTTGGTTGATAGTTGACAGTTGTTGCCCCTCTGCCCCTCTGCCCCTCTGCCCTTCTGCACCGAAGCGCTCCCTGCTCCCTAGTATGAGTGGACAGTTGGTGTGCTGTCAGGAATTGTGCTGACAATTTAGCCGAATTAAGGGACACTAGAAAGCTAAATATCGTCAGAATCAGGCAAGAGAGGAACGATTCATGGAACTGGCTACGACCTTAACAAGTCAGACAGTTCAGAATGCTATCCGCGAGATCGGGATTAATCCAGATTACTGGTATCCGGTTGGGTGGGCAAATAAACTGCAACCTGGTCATATTATGCCCGTAACGATCTGGAAACAAGCAATTGCTGTTTTCCGCAACACGGACGGACAGCTTCATGCTTTAGATGATGCGTGCGCGCATAAGGGTGTGGCTCTACATAAAGGGCAAATTCAAGGGAAACATTTATTGTGTCCCTATCACGGTTGGGAATTTAACGGTGCAGGTCAATGCGTCAAAATCCCATACCTCCCTGAGACACAAAAACTACCATGCGCTCAAGTTCGTAGCTACCCCGTCCGCGAAAAATACAATCTGATCTGGATTTTTCCTGGCGATGCGAGTTTGGCAACTAGCATTTCCTTACCAGAAATACCGGAATTCGACGATCCAGATTGTCTGATGGTTCCAATTCCAGGTCATTTTCAGGCACATTTCACCATCTGCAACGAAAACACGATGGATGTGTTTCACGGGTTTTTACACAAAAATCTCCAAGGTTGGTTTAACCCCGTGCTAACTAGCTTGAAGACGACAGAATCATCGGTTCATGCCGATTATCGAGTGTCTTATAAGGGAGTCATGACGAAAATTCTGGGTTTGAGCGATCGCGGTGATGAGGTGACAACTCGTACTGTCTCACTCCATTACCAATATCCCCACTACCACAGTTCTCTAGAGGGAGTTTCCTCTTTATACCTGATGCGATCGCCTGTGGGAGCGACGGAAACTAAATCGTTTGCCTTGATGTTTCTGCGGCTGAATTTACCTAAGTGGTTGGTGCAGCCGTTCAAACCCCTGATTTCTGCTTGTATCTGGCGCTTTCTATTTTCCAAGTTTCTCGATCAGGATATCGAAATGATGGAGAGCGAGCAACTCACTTATTCAAACAACCCCCAACGTCGCTATGTAGAGATTAATCCGGCAATTATTGCCCTGCAAAAGGTCATGATGCGGCAATACGAGCAATATCGCCGCAAAACCCTGTCTTCCCAACTTTCAGGGAACCAGCAGGGGGAATCGCTGTCTTAATCGGAAGCGATCTCTTCTAGTCGGGTATAGTCAAGCTAATTTATTATCAATCGCATGAAGCAATTATCTCGTCAATACAGTCAAAGATCGCTAGCTCGATCGCTATGAATGGTATAGTGCTGGCAAAATGTCTTATTCATAGACTCAATTAAGCTGCCCTCCGGCAGGAAATAAGAGCCTGGATAGTCTAAAAATTACCTAACCAGGGAAAATATTAATAATGTTGAGCCAGACGCACAAAGCTATCTGGGAATTTCAGGTGAGGGGAGTAAATTCGTGCAAGTAGTCAAAGAGTACGTTCAGCGCTTATATGACAGCGGGCTAGCCCCCGACGAGTTCATTTGTCATCGCCGTCAGGGTAATTTAGTTGAAATCGAAGAAGGAGCAACGGGCAAGCGGCAAAATGTCTTGACATTCTGCACCAATGATGTATTAGGGCTAGTGCAGAATGAAGCCGTGCAGCAAGCGGCAATTGATGCGATTTTGCAATACGGTACTTCTAATAGTGGAACTTCCGTTTTAAACGGTCGCATTGACTTACACCGTCAACTCGAAGCAGAGATTTCTGCTTTTAAGCATCTGCCCCACACCCAGCTATTTTTGAATGCTTGGATGGCAATGCAAGCCTTGATGGATGCTTTCTGTCACCTCGCCATCCCCGTACCAGGATTTCAAAATACGAGAGAGACTCTGATCCTGACTGACGTACTCAACCACGGCTGTATTGTCTCGGCTGTTGTCAATGCTGGGACTCGCTCTGGGAAAGTCTTCAGCCACAGCCCCCGCGTCCGCGTCAAAGCCTATCGCCACTGCGATACTGAAGACTTGGAGCGGAAACTATATCGCTATGCTCGTCCCGACGACAGAATTATGGTGGTTTCCGATGCTGTCTTCTCGATGGATGGTGACATCGCCCCTCTACCAGATATGCTTGATGTGTTGCAAAACTATGAAGGTAGCGTGCTGGTCATGGATGAGGCACACGCTAGCGGCGCGATTGGAGCCACGGGAAGGGGGATTTACGAGTATTTTGGGTTGACTCCTCAAAATGCGATCGCGCGGGGGATCGTGCCGTTGATTATGACCACATTTTCTAAGTTTGCGGCTTCGGCTGGGGCAGCAATTAGCAGTCCCGTGGCTGAATTGATCCCGTTGATGAATTTCTCTCCCACCTCCATCGGCACGGTTTCTTTACCTGCACCTACTGCTGCTGCTGCTTTGGAGAGCATTCGCCAAGTGCGACAAAATCCCGAACTGGTACAACAACTGCAAGCAAAAACCAAATATCTGCGATCGCGTTTGGCTAAGCATGATTTTGAAGCTTTGGGCGAAACCAACGTCGTTCCCGTCGTGTTACCCACTGAGTGCAATCCGAAATACTTTGCCCGTCAATTAATGCAAGAACATGGCATCTGGGCATCGGCAATTTGGTATATTGCTAAGCCACGCTTGCGAATCACCGTTAATGCCTTGCACACCGAAGAGGATATGGATCGGTTAGTAGAAGGAATGGTAGCAATTCGCGACACGATCTACAAACCCATGATCAGCGCCTAGCGAAACGGGCTAAATTCCAAATTCAATTATTAAAAACTTAGATAATTTTTTAAGACCAGGATGCATTGCTGTATTTTGGTCTTAATCGTTTTTTTAAACATAATTTTCGCTTGCGTCCATAACATTTGTAGGGGCGCACGGCTGTGCGCCCCTACGGAGCGTGTATTTCATCCAATTACAAACAAGAGCGATCGCACAATTTTTTTGACACTGCTGTGTAAATCATGCAAACGATTACAAAGTTTCAAATCAAACCTGTTACGACTCCAGTAGAACAAGAACTTTTTCTCGATGTTCCTGCTAGGGTTTATGCGAACGATCCCTACTGGGTTCCCCCCATCCGCAGCAGTGAAGCCAAGCAATTCTCGCCTAGCAATACTTTCTTTGAGTATGGTAAGGCACAGCAATTTATCGCTCTATCTCAGTCAGGAGAACCAATCGGCAGAATTGTTGCTGCTGTGAATCAACGGTTGATAGAGAAAGAAGGTCAAAATGTCGGAGTCTTCGGTTTTTTTGAATCTATCTCCGATTTTGATGTGGCTCAAGCCCTCCTCCAGGTTGCTTGTGACTGGCTGCGAGAACAAGGCATGACTGTAGTTAGGGGACCAATCGATTTTTCAACTCACAACGGCTGTTTATTTTTAGTCGATGGCTTTGACTCCCCGCCAATGATTTTGATGCCTTATAATCCACCTTATTACCCAGAGTTTATCGAACGGGATGGTTGGTACAAAGGTAAGGATGCTTACACGTATAACTTTCCCCTAGACAAACCTTTACCAGCGGAATTTGAAAAGGCTTATCGTATTGCTTGTAAAGCTGGTATAACTTTTCGTCCCATTAGAACCAAGGGTGAGGAATTTGAGGCAGATGCGCTGAAAGTTTACGATCTCCTCGTGCGCATGTTTACCGACAACTACAGTTATTCACCGCAAACCCCAGCAGAGTTTTTAGATAAAGCGCGATCGTTTCAATCTCTGATCGACCCTGATGTTTTTCCCATCGCTGAATACAACGGTGAAATGGTGGGGATGTGGATGGGATTACCTGACTACAATATCGCTCTCAAGCATCTAGGTGGCAAACTCGATTGGCTCGGCACGTTAAAATTCTTGTGGTATCGCCGCCAAATTGACCAAGGGAGAGTAATTTACATTTGCTCCCTCCCTGAATATCGCCGCAAAATGGTTTCTTTGGCTCTCATTTATTTGGGAATGCAAGGCGGAATCAAAAAAGGCAAACCTTACAAACGAGCGGAATTAGGACATATTTACGAAGATAACTCTGCTTCTCGCAAGCTCGTAGAGGCTGCTGGCGGTAAAATTCACAAAACCTACCGGATTTATGAGAAAGCTTTGTGAGTGTTTTAGCTACTCGTAGGAAGAAGGACAAGGGGGACAAGGGGGACAAGGGGGACAAGGGAGAATAACAACCAACTACCAACAACCATTAACCGTCAACTACTAACTACCAACTACCAACTACCAATTACCCACACCCTTCATGAAAGCACTAGTTACTGGCGCTAACGGTTTTACAGGTTCTCATTTAGTCCGTGCTTTAACCCAACGAGGAGATACTGTTGTTGGTTTGGTACGTAAGTCTAGCGATCTCTCCCGTCTGGCTGACTGCCCCATAGAGTTAGTTTACGGCGATATTAGCGATCGCCATGCTCTGCGCGCTGCTATGGCTGGTGTGGACGTGGTGTTTCACACGGCGGCTTATGTGGAATTGGGCATAGTCGATGCAGCTAAGATGGAACGGGTAAACGTAGAAGGAACCCATGCTGTCTTAGATGTTGCCCAAGAATTGAAAGTAGGGAAAGTCGTTTACTGTAGCACTGTAGGAATTTACGGTGATACTCAGGGAAAAGTTATTGATGAAACTTTTAATCGCACTCAAACTGACTTTTCCTCTGCTTATGACGTGACTAAATACAAAGCACAAAAGTTAGCTGACCAATTTGCTGCCCAAGGTTTACCTGTAGTTAGCGTTATGCCTTCGGGTATTTTTGGCTCTGACGATCCCCATTTCGGACCCGTACTGAAACAATTTCTCAAAGGCGGACTAAAAGTATGGGCGGGGGGCGATCGCATTACGGGTATCGTCCACGTCGATGACTTGGTACAAGCAATGCTTTTAGCTGCCCAAAAAGCTAAAACTGGCGAACATTTCATTATCTCTGCCGGAGATTTGCCCACGAAGGAAATGTTTCAAATTATCTCCCAAGAGTCAGGAATTCCCGTTCCCAAGGAAGCACCCAAATCTCTTGTAAAGCTTGTCGGTAATATTCTCGATCCAATTGGCAGAGTGTTGAAATGGCAACCTCCCCTCAGCCGCGAACGAGTTCACTACGTGTACGATCGCTGCGTGCGGGTTGACGCTACCAAGGCGAGAAAAGAGTTAGGATGGCAACCGCGATCGGTGGAAGAAGTATTGCGTCAAATTGTGAAAAAATTAACGAGAACGTCGGTATAACGCTGTAGGGGCGCACAGCTGTGCGCCCCTACCCAGATCGATATTTCTTGGTAGGGTGCGTTACAATAACGCACCCTACGATTCCTACTTCTGCGTCAACATCCCGTCTTCTAAATAACTGACGCGATCGGCAACGTCAATAATTCTGGGGTCGTGCGTTACCATCAAAACAGTGCAACCTTGCTCTTTCGCCAAATTGCGGAGTAACTGAATTACGTTATGACCGCTTTGAGAATCTAAAGCTGCCGTGGGTTCGTCTGCCATAATCAACTTGGGACTACCAGCCAAAGCACGGGCAATCGCCACTCGCTGTTTTTGTCCGCCGGATAGATCGCTGGGTTTTTGATTCGCCTGCGCCCCTAATCCTACTTGTTCTAGCAAAGTTCGTGCTTGTTTTTGGGCGATCGCACCATTAATCCCCTTGTAATTCAGCACTAACTCGACATTTTCTGCTGCCGTTAGCGCCGGAAATAAGTTAAAACCTTGGAAGATAAAACCAATATTATGTAATCTAAATTTCGCCAGCTTTTCCCGAGACATTCTGGTAATCTCTTTGCCCAGTAAGTAAACGCATCCTTCTGTTGGCGTGAGCAATCCTGCCAAAATTGAGAGTAAGGTTGTCTTACCCGAACCGGATGGTCCCATCAGTAATTGAATATCACCAGAACGAATTTCAAGGTCAATTCCCTTCAGCACGGGATACTGCTGTTGTCCTGACTGAAATGCCATTTCTATACCTTTGGCGACAATGGCTGACGATTCTGGGATATTTGCTCCACAGTTCGATTCCGCCGATCTTTTGCGGTGCTTGACTGAAGGCTTAATTGCAGTGGCGAAATTGATTAAAGAGGCTGTCATTATTGCAAATATTTAATCGATATGGTTTTAACTTCACGAAAATTTGGAGTAGCCAGGAAAAATATTAAACTTTGTAATGCATGAATGTATTCTACTTACCTTATTTATTTCTCCCTATGTAGCTTTCGGAATAAATGAAGCATTTATGAAGTTGTATATAGATATTGTAAATAGTTTTTTTCTCTCCCTGGGAAGAAGGAAATTATGCCTTAAAGACGATTGCTGGATCGACCCGCGTTACTTTTTGAATGGCAAAGATTGCTGAACCGACACAAATTGCGACTGTAATGCCAAACACGGCGATCGCTGTAGCAGGGGTAATCAAGATCGTTATACCTTGCGTCGCAAAAGTCCATGCACCAACTCCAAAGCAAAGAACCATACCTGGGATATAGCCTAAGACTGCCATCCAAAGTGATTGTTCGATAATTACGCCATAGATAGTCCAATCTGATGCTCCCATTGCTTTAAGCGTGCCAAACTCCCGCAAATGGTCGGATACAGAAGAATAGAGAATCTGACCCACAATAATGCCCCCTACGATAATGCCTACAGTTGCACCCAACCCCAAAATAAAACCAACGCCCGTTCGACGCTGCCAAAACTGCTGCGTCTTCTTAATCAACTCAGCTTGAGTATATGCAGTGGTATTGGGAATAGCTGTTTCTAATCTCTGCTTGAGCTGTTGTAGGTCTTGCCCAGATTGAGCGCGAATTAAAATAAAAGAAATCGTGTCTGAAGCTGCTAGCTGACGTGGTTTAGCTTGAGGACTTTGTTTCTGATTTGTCGGTATACTCGTACACTGAATGTCTTCCGAACCAGTCTGCAACTTACAGGACAACCTAGCATTCTGACCACCAGTTGCATAAGCATTGGCATTCTCTAAAGACGTGAAAACAAAAGGATTAGAAGTAATCGAGCGATTGCCTTGAGTTAAGCCTACCAAACGCACTGGTAGAGAACCGAGTTCTGCTATATCGCCAACTTTGCTAACATTGAGCGATCGCAACGTGCTAGTGTCGGCGATCGCGGTGTAAGGTTGTTGCAAAGCTTGCCTACTACCCTGAATCAAATTGTTGGGGTTAAATAATTCTCCTTGCGGATCGAAACCAATCACCCGTACCAAATTGATATCGCTACTGGAATGTCGCCAAACAGCACTCTTAAAGATCAGTGCTTCAGCGCGTGCTACTCCTGCTACCTCCTGAGCTTGGTCTAATGTTGTTGCTGGTAGCGGTAAGCTGAGTTCTGGCTGGACTAATGTATCAGACGTTACCCAAATATCCGCATTAGCATTGTAAATTAGCTGTGCTGCCGATCGCGTAAATCCATTGAAGATCCCTGTTTGAATAGTTACCAGGCTCACGGCGAACATAATTCCTGCTTGCGCTACCAAAAAGCGAGGAATATCTTCCAGCAGGTTTTTACGAGCGAGTGAAACCATAAGACAAGAGCGTGTATAGGAATATCTTACCGAGCAACAACTTTTGTTTTTCTGACAGTAGACAGTTTGTTATTTGTCATTTGTCATGCGTCATTTGTCATTTGTAAGGAGTCAGAAGTCGTAGGGGCGGGTTTACTAAAAAACTCCGTACTAAACAGAGATTCTAGGTGAACCCGCCCGTACAGGAGTCAGGAAATTTTGAATTGCTCAGGCGCTCAGGCGCGACTTGTCCCCCTTGTCCCCCTTGTCTCCCTTGTCTCCCTTGTCTTTCCCTGCTCCCTAGACTTGAAACCATGCAGTTAAGGCTACTGCTAAAGCATCGGCAGCGTCGTCTGGCTGAGGGATGTAGTCTAGATTTAATTCGCGGGCTACTGCGAGTTGGACATCGCGTTTATCGGCATTCCCCCACCCTGTCAGCGCTTGCTTAATTTGGGCAGGAGTAAACTCGATGTAGGGGATGTTGTGCTGGGCTAGGACAAGCATTAAAACTCCCCGTGCTTGAGCTACGGAAATAGTACTAGCCATGCGGTAAAAGAACAGCTTTTCAATTGCCACTAAGTCCGGTTGCCATTCTTGAAGTATGGTATGTAAATCTTCATAAATCGTACAAAGTCGGCTGCCGATCTCGTTTTTAGCAGTAGTTTGAATTATGCCAAAGTCTAGCAACTTGACCGAAGTGGCGATCGCTTGGGTCGGAATTGGGGCAGACTTTAATGAAGTTGCTGTTGCGATCGGATCTCCTACTGGCGTACAAATAGCACCGAAGCCTAAAATTGCTAGCCCGGGATCTAATCCCAGAATCCGTTTTTCTAAGCGTTTTTCCAGCCGTTGTTCAATTTGTTGTTTCGATCCCACTGAACCCTTTTACCTCGTTCCCATGTCTAGATTGCTATCATTGTTCCGCAAGTTCTCTTTTGCAAGTTCTCTAAAGTGACTTAGTTTCTAGTTGGTCGATCGTCTGATATACATTGTCATATCCACCTGCATCAGATTCACCTGCGTTATGTCCACCTGCCACGTATCCAGTTATGCCTTTTAATACTCCTAAACGAATTCTCAAGTATTTTCGGCAGGACTCCCGCGCTGTCACTCCCTATCGTGTCAACCAATGGTTTAAGTGGTTATCTCCTGGTTTATCAATCAAGCGCTGGTTATTAATTAGTGCTAGTGGAGTGTGTTTTGTTGGTTTAGGTTTGGCAATCTGGATTAAACTAACACCAATTTTTTATGCAATTCAATTAGTTGAAGGGTTCCTAAATAAGGTTACAACTATTTTACCTAGCTATATTAGCGGTCCTTTAGTTTTGTTATTGGGCTTTTTGTTAATTCTCTGGGGACAATCTCGAACCGTAGGTTCAATTACTGAGGTATTCCGTACGGATGGCGATGAAGAACTGATCGATTTACTGTTGAACTATCGCCGCTTAAACCGAGGACCAAAAATTGTGGTTGTGGGTGGTGGTACGGGACTATCAACGCTATTAAGGGGATTGAAAACTTACAGTGCTAACATTACTGCTGTTGTCACCGTAGCGGACGATGGCGGTTCCTCTGGAAGGTTACGTCGCGAAATCGGTGTTTTACCCCCAGGGGATATTCGTAGTTGCCTAGCAGCGCTAGCATCAGAAGAAAAATTATTGACAGAACTATTTCAGTATCGCTTCAAAGCTGGAGATGGATTAGTCGGACACAGTTTTGGCAATTTATTTTTGACCGCTATGAGCGATATTACTGGAGATTTGGAACAGGCGATCGCGGCAAGTTCCAACGTTCTTGCTGTCAGAGGTCAAGTGTTGCCAGCAACTCTCAGCGATATGCGTTTGTGGGCAGAATTAGCGGACGGTCGCCGGATAGAAGGGGAGTCTAATATCACTCATGCTAAGGGTAGTATTATCAGACTCGGTTGCACTCCTACCAATCCCCCAGCACTACCCAAAGCCTTGCAAGCGATCGAGGAAGCAGACTTTATTGTTATTGGTCCTGGCAGTCTTTACACTAGTATCATTCCTAATTTGTTAGTCCCAGAAATCGCCGCCGCGATCGCCAAACGGTGTCAAAAGGGTAATCCTCCAATTCCCTGTATCTACGTCTGCAATATCATGACTCAACCTGGTGAAACTCAAGGTTATTCTGTTGCAGATCACATTCGCGCGATCGATCGCGCTTGCGGGCGACATTTATTTAGTGCTGTACTCGTACAAAAGCAATCTCCTTCAGAAACTAGCTTAATTCGCTACGCTCAAGAAAATTCTCATCCTGTCTTTCTCGATCGCGAAGAAGTAGCACAATTAAAGCGACGAATTATCCTTGCTAACGTGATGGATGAAGACGAACAAGGTTTAGTACGTCACAACCCGCAACGCTTGGCAGGAGTCCTATTTCGCTGGTACAGTCGGGCGAGTAAGATGAGAGGATGAGGTTAAAAGTCAAAAGTTAAAAGTCAAAAGTCAAAAGTCAGGAGTCAGGAGACAGAAGTTATGACTAACCAGTAGTAACTGATAACTGATAACTGATAACTACTCATTCAAATCATGAGAGAGACAATCGTACTTTCGTTAACAAATGCAGCAGCAACGCGATCGCTTGGTGTTAATTTAGGGCGCTGTTTGCCTGCTGGTAGTACGATTTTGTTAGAAGGCGATCTAGGTAGTGGGAAAACGACTTTGGTACAGGGGATTGGTGCGGGTTTAGGTATTACCGAGCCAATCCAGAGTCCTACTTTTACGTTAATTAGCGAGTATTTAGAAGGTCGGATACCTTTATATCATTTCGATTTATATCGTTTAGAACCAACAGAAATTACAGAATTACAACCAGAAATTTATTGGGAAGGAATAGAGTTTGCCCCTGGAATTGTGGCAATTGAATGGGCAGAAAAGTTAGATTACAAGCCGTTAGATTATCTCCTGATTCGACTGATGCATCAAGGCGATCGCGATCGCCTTGCTGAACTTACCTGCATGGGAAACTTTCAATTAGATTATGCCTTTATTACCTGAATTAATTGCTGTAGCTATTTTACAATTTCTAGTGATTATTGCACCTGGAGCAGATTTTGTGGTGATTTGTCGTAATAGTTTAGTTTATTCGCGACAAACGGGAATTTATTCTGCTCTCGGTTTAACTTTGGGAATTTTGGTTCATGCTAGTTATTCTTTAATTGGGATTGGTTTTATTATCTCGCGATCGATTGTTTTATTTGCTTTAATTAAGTATATAGGTGCGGCTTATTTAATTTACCTTGGTTATAAATCATTAATAGCGAAACCACAACGGCAACTAGAACAGCAGTCTAGACGCTCGCAAACTAGTCAAGATCTTAGTAAGCTGGCAGCCGTTAGAATGGGTTTTGTTAACAATATTCTCAATCCTAAAGTGACATTATTTTTTTTAAGTTTATTTACTCAAGTTATCAACCCGCTTACACCTATACCCGTTCAAATTTGGTACGGCTTGCAAATGGGAATAATGACTTTTACTTGGTATACATCAGTGGCGATCGTCATGTCTCACCCCATACTTAAAGGAAAATTGTTTTCCGTGACTCATTATTTAGAAAAGGCAATGGGAGCAGTTTTAATTGCTTTAGGAATCAGGGTTGCGTTATCGGGAGTAGAGAAATAAATTATCGCCGCGCCGACTGTTCGACCGGATTGCGATCGCAAATTTCATAACGTCCTTTACCAGTAGTTTTTGCCCGATACATAGTGAGGTCAGCCTTGTGCAACAAATCTTCCGGTCGTTCGTAACCTGTAAGATTAAAGGCAACACCAATACTAGCGCTAGTATCGATCGTATGTCCGCCGAAGTGAAAAGGTAAATTTAATTCTCGTTGAATGCGCTCGGCAACATGTACGGCATCATTCGTATTTTTAATATTTTCTAGTAAGATAGTAAATTCGTCTCCTCCTAACCTGGCTACTAAGTCGTTTGGGCGCAGACAAGCTTGCAGACGATGTGAAATTGCAATTAGCAAGCGATCGCCAATTGCATGTCCTAGAGTATCGTTAACTGATTTAAACCGATCTAAATCAACAAATAAAACAGCTAATAAAAAATGTTCTTGTTGACTGCGATCGAGCGCGCTATCTAAACGTTGCATGAATAAAGTACGGTTAGCCAATCCAGTTAAAGGATCGTGCGAAGCCTGATGCATCAGTTTTTTCTCAGTGATGTGACACGCGAGAATTTCGGCGCGGAGTTGCTGATTGACTTCTGCTAATTCTCCAGTCCGTTCGCGAATTTTATTTTCTACTTCGTCGTAGGCTGACTGTAAGGCAACTTGCGATCGTTGTCGTTCCCAAGCTGATAATGCCAAAGCAACTAAATTCGCGATCGAAGCTGTAAAGTTTTGTTCTTCAATTAACCATTGGCGTGATGTTTTCTTGTGTCCGTGGCAGACAATACCTACAATCCTACCATTGAGGTAAATTGGTGCGTTCACCATTGCGCCAATTCCAAGTTTTACCAAAAATCGCTCTGCCATTTTTTTGGTTTTGGGTTCGGTGCGTACATCTGCTGTTGCTAATGCTCGCTCTTGACGCAAGGCTTTAAAGTAACCAGGATAATCTGACGCTTGCCACTCCATCCCTGTTGTATACGCAGCAGTACTGCATTGATATAGAGCCGCACACTGTAATTTTCTGCCTCCAGGACTGTACACCCACACGCTGGCATACTCCACCTCTAGAGTATCGGCTGCTGCTGCCGTAATTTCACGTAAACGAGCGTTGAGGTCGCTATTTTCTGCCGTTTGTCGCTTAGCTAGCTCGGTTAAAATCTTGCTGTATTTGTAATAACGTTCTTCCCTTGCTCGTTGCTGATATTGAGAATCTGCTAAAGCTTGCAGCATATGATTAATTGCATCTGCTAAGCTTGATAACTCATCTTTATTTGCTGCTATATTTTGGGATACTGCGTCTCCCGTGCCGAGACTGCGAACATTGCTACTGAGGCTAGAAAGCCTTGAAAACACTAATCGATCGAGTAGCAGTAGCACGATCGCGCTCACGCTTACACTAACGACCAATAAGCATAAAAATAAGTAGCGAATGCTAGCTTGTCCTTGATGGTAGATATTTCTGGGCATTTTAACGCTCACAATGACAGCAGGTTGCCCGTAAATATCCCTAATCAGAGTATATCCAGCAATAGTTTGTTCGTTGAGAGGACGCACCAAAACTTGCTGCTGTAATAAAGCAGTCCTTGCTGCTTGGAGATCGGCAGGTAGGCGATCGTCATTAACTGCGTGTAGAGCAAAATCGAGATGAGTGCGTTCGGATATGCGAGCGATCGCATCGCGGTTGAGATAGCGACCGAGAATCAAGACTCCATGACTCGATTTGCTCCGATCTGTTTTGCGAATCGGTTTGACAGCAATTAATATTGGGGTACGTTGGAGCAGAATTAATCCGGCGATCGCATTATCTCCCCGCCGCAACAGTTCCTTGCTAGCCAAATGTTGTTGAAGATCGCTACCAACAGGTAAGCATTTTTGACAGGTCGGCTCGGAAAATTTTCCGTAAACAATTTTCCCCGATGAATTGACAAAAGCTGCTAAGTTTAGCTGGACGTTAGTGAGACTAAGATTATCTACATTATTGTCAATATAGCTTTGATTCGAGTTGTCAAAGAACACGTAAGTTTCGTCCCATTCAGCCCAATCTGTAGCAATCAGATTGACTCGAAAAATTTCTTCATCCAAAGCTTTTTGGACTCGCTCAACCCGAGTGCGAGTCTCCTGTTGCTCTAACTGGATAAAGCTACCAAGTAAAACGGTAGACGAGGTAGTGTAAAGAACTGTAACCAGGCTAACTAGAGTAGTTCCGACAATTGGCAGTATTTTTTGGCGTAGTCTCATGGGTTTGACTTTGCTAACCCTTAAAAGCTTGACTAAAGAAGTTCCCAAAACCCATAATTGCAGTACGGTTAAGTATAATTTCAACCCAGTTATCGCCTTCAATAATTTCAATTTTAAAAAGTAAATTTAAAAAGCGATCGTCTGCTACCAATGAGAATTGTTAACCCATCGAGGTGAATAACATTCTTAGGAAATCATAAAGTTCTATAGGGCTACCACCGTAAATTTACTGATGTCGTGAACTCCTAACATTTCCTATTTTTAAGTCCTCCGTAGGTTCGCGGTATTATCTTATTTGATACGAATTTTAGAATTTATTAATATTTAGCTATTTAAAAAATATATCCGTAAATTTGCTGAAGTTGTTGTTAGGGAGCAGGGGAGAAGAGAACTGAGGAGGCTGAGGAAGCTGAGGAAGCTGAGGGAGCAAGACAATTCGCGCCTTTTCGCAATTAATTCACCACACCCCACACCCCACACCCTACACCCCACACCCTTTCTTCACTGAGAACTGTCAACAATTACTCGCCAAAACTCAAAGCTTGCCCTCTAACTTGAGTGTTTAACTTGCCGCGATCGTAGACGATTTGACCGCCGACAATGGTGTAGACAGCCCAACCAGTTAAATTCCAACCTTCAAAGGGACTCCAGCCACATTTTGTCTGTAATTCTTCTCGTCTGACGGAATGGTAGTTATTCAAATCGACGAGGACGAGATCGGCATCATAACCAGGGGCGATCGCCCCTTTATTAGGTATTTTGTAAGCTTTGGCTACAGCTGTAGACATCCAATGAGATACCTGGGCGACGGTACAGCGCCCTTGCATTGCCTGTGTCAGCATTAGAGGCAAAGATGTTTCTACCCCTGGCATACCAGAAGGTGTATTGGGATATTGCTGGGCTTTCTCTTCTAAGGTGTGCGGCGCATGGTCTGTGGCGATAAAATCGATGACACCATCGAGTAAAGCTTGCCAGAGAACTTCATTGTCGTGAGGCGATCGCAGGGGTGGATTCATCTGCGCCCAAGTCCCGATTGTTTCGTAAGCACTGGTATTAAGTAACAAGTGCTGGGGCGTAACTTCCGCCGTTACCCAACTCGGTTTGTCTTGCCGCAATAACTCAGCTTCTTCAGCTGTAGACATATGGAGAATATGCAGGCGACGTTGGTACTTTTTCGACAGTTTGAGCGCTAATTGTGTCGCTAGAAGCGCGGCTTGATTATCTTGAATTTGCGAGTGAATTGCCGGATCGTGAATCCCAGCAAATTCCTGTCGTCTTTGGTTAATGCGGGCTTGATCTTCGGCATGAACGGCAATTAAGCGATTGCCCCGCGCAAAAATTGCTTCTAAATACGCTTCTCCATCTACCAATAATGCCCCGTGCATCGAACCCATAAAAATCTTGATCCCTGATGTGGGATGGGCAGTCAGCAAGTCGGGGAGATTTTCAGCAGTTGCTCCGATAAAAAAGCCATAATTGACCAAACACTTTTGCGCAGCTCGTTGTAGCTTGTCATCTAACGTTTGTTGAGTCGTCGTCAGCGGACGAGTGTTAGGCATCTCCAGAAATGAAGTCACTCCACCCTTAGCACAAGCACAGCTAGCGGTGAATAAATCTTCTTTATGTTCTAGTCCTGGTTCGCGAAAGTGGACTTGCGGATCGATCGCCCCTGGTAGCAAAGTTAAACCCGTTGCGTCAATTTCCGTCACGGCTACGTCGCTGGGAGCGGAAATATTTGGGGCAATTTCAACGATCTGGCGATCGCGAGTCAGAAGATCTCCCAAGAGAAATTCTCCAGAGGACAACAGGATACGAGCGTGGCGAATGAGTAAGCTAGAAGTAGATGACATATAGAAGTCGTAAGTCGTAAGTCGTAAGTTGGGAGACAAGGGAGACAAGGAAGCAGAGGAAGCAGAAGAAGCAGAGGAAGCAGAAGAAGCAGAGGAGCAATTCCAGTCACTAGCCACTGATAACTGATAATAGAGAGAATACAATTTCTATAGATCCGATTAACAAGCAATATTTGTCACCAAGTTACGTTTTTTTAACCTACTACCCCCTAAACAAAAGATTTAGCATCTATGTCGCGAGTCCAAAATCAAGTGCCAGAGCAGAATTCTCCTCAAGACAACGAAGGATCGTGGATTGGAGAACTAGGCAGAACGATTATCTTGAGTGTAATTTTGGCTTTGGGTATTCGTACCTTTGTGGCTGAAGCCCGCTGGATTCCTTCAGAATCAATGGTTCCGACACTCCAAAAGTATGACAAGCTGATTGTGGACAAAGTCAGCTATCATTTTGTCGAGCCGGAACGGGGCGATATTGTCGTATTTTCACCTACAGAGACAATTAAAAAAGATAATCCTAACCTGAAAGACGCTTTTATTAAACGCATTGTTGGACTGCCAGGGGATAAAGTAGAAGTTAGAGGAGAGCGGGTCTATATTAACGATCGCCCCTTACAGGAAAAGTATATTGAAGCTCCGCCACAGTACCAGTACGGACCTGTCACCGTACCACCGAATTCTTACCTAGTTTTAGGCGATAACCGCAACAACAGTTATGACAGTCATTTTTGGGGATTTGTCCCTAGAGATAATATCATTGGTCGGGCAATTGTCCGGTTTTGGCCTCTCAACCGAATTGGAGAGTTGAATTAATCTGTAGAAACGTTACGTGTAAAGTCTCTACAGCCAGATTTTGACAACGCGACCATTGACTTGTTGTCCCAACCAAGGAGTATTGTGAGAGCGAGATTTTAAAGTCTGCTGCGTCACAGTCCAAGTGTGTTGGGGGTCGAAGAGAATCAATTCAGCTGGCGAGTTGGGAGCGATCGCATTTACATTCTGTTGCAAGCACTCAGCTGGACGGTGACTTAAGGCTTGCCACAATTCTAGGGCGGAAAATTCTCCAGTTGCTACAAGATTTTCCCACAGTAGGGGTAAAGCGAGTTCTAAGCCAATTGCTCCAGCGGGTGCTTCTGCAAAGGCAACAGTTTTTTCTTCATAGGTATAGGGCGTGTGGTCGATCGCGATCGCGTCTATAACTCCCGTCCGCACGCCTTGACGTAGGGCTACAGCGTCTTCAGGATTGCCTAAAGGTGGTTCTAACCGTAAAGCAGGATTGTAACTGCTCAAGGCTTTAGTATCGAGCAATAGATGCATCCAAGTCGTACTAGCGGTAATTGGTAAACCACGTTCTTTTGCCGTTGCGATTAACTCAACGCTACGGGCAGTAGAAACCCGCATCAGATGCACGGGAGTACCAATCGCGGCAACTAATTCTAGCAGAGCAGCCAGAGCAGTTGTTTCGGCGATCGCCGGATTGCCAGGTAAGCCAGATCGCATAGAGTAAACACCCTCTCGCACCACTCCATTGCCAACCAGACCACGGTGACAAGCGCAGAGCGCTACTGGCTTATCTAAAGGTTTGAGATATTCCAACATCCGCCGCAACAGCCCCCAATTTTCAATTGGCTGACCGTCAGCAAAACCCACAATTCCCGCCGCCCCCAATTCTGCTAACTCCGTCATTTGCTGTCCCTGGACTCCGGTTGTGAGCGCACCCCAAAAAGAGAGCTGAGGGAGCTGAGGAGACAAGGGAGAGGGGGAAGACAAGGGAGCAAATTTCTCAGTTCTTCCTTGTCCCCCTTGTCCCCCTTGTCCCTTTCCCAGTAGCCTAGACACCACAGCCGAATTATCCACAGGCGGAATGGTATCGGGTAACAAATTGACGCGCGTGAAGCCGCCAGCAGCAGCCGCAGCTGCAAGAGTTGCCAGCGTCTCTCGTTCTTCAAACCCTGGTTCTCCCGAATGGCTATAGAGATCTACCAGCCCCGTGCCTAAGATCGAGCCTTGACAGTCATTAACTTGAGTATCAGCCGGATAATCGGTCAATTGTGGCGCTATTGCGGCGATCGCACCATCTACAATTAACACGTCACATGCTTGGCGATCGCTCCCCGTCACCGGATCGATAACCCGTACTTGTCGTAGTAATTCACTCATTGTCATTTGTCATTTGTCATACCCTACGGGAGGGGCTTCGCCCTATGTCATTTGTCATAAATCGTGGTTAGTTGTTCTTGGTTTTGACTTTTGACTTTTGACTTTTGACTTATTCATGACCAATGATATTTACAACGCTCCAGCTGCGGTCTTGTCGAGTACGCCCCCGCCTAAGTGGGTAGTAATATTCATTGCTTGCAACACGGGTAAACCATTTAAGCCTTGAGGATAATCGATGACTGTCACGGCTCCGTTACCTTGGCGGAAGTTCCAAAACTGAGCGGTGGATAAACCTAAAACGTGGCATAGCAAAACTTTGTTTGTGGCATCGTGTGCCACTACTATACCTGTCTGAGGGCGATCGGTGACCGAAGCTAGCATTGTCTGCCAATCAACAACGCTGCGTTCCCAGACTTGCTGTAAGTTTTCTCCTTCTGGCATTTGCACCTCACCTGGTACTGTCCGCCACCGTTCTAGTTCCCCTGGAAATGTTTGTTCGATTTCTGCTTCTAATTTTCCTTCCCAAAGTCCGTGACCGATTTCTCTGAGTCCGTCATATAACTTCAGTTGAGTTTCGGGGTGATGCTGCAAAATAATTTCGGCTGTTTCCTTGGGACGCAGCATCGGACTGCTGAAGGCAAAATCGAGTTTTACGGTTTTGAGAAATTCTGCTGCTTTACGGGCTTGTTCTCTGCCATTGTCATTGAGGGGAACGTCAATTTGCCCTTGAAATTTGGTCTGGCGATTCCACTCGGTTTCGCCATGCCGAATTAGTAAGATTCTTTGTCCTTGATGGTTCGGTCGGAAAGATGGTAAAACATCTCTTCCCAGGTGGGCAAGTTGATTCATTGATTCAAGCTGTACGGAACCGCCTTGGCTGCCACTTTCAGCAGGCGGGAAGGGGGGTTTGAAATTCAGAACGCTAATCCCGCAATTTGATTGTTGGATGGAATGATAGCGGCTGGGAGAAATGCCAATTGCGGTACTGAGAAGGGCGCGGTTAATGCCGTTGTGTCCCACAATTAAGATAGTTTCCCCAGCATGGCGGGAGAGAATATCTTGCCAAAATTGTCGTGCCTGTTGATAGAGGGCGAGGACGGGAAAATGCTCTTTTGTGCCTTGGGGCGTTTGTAGCTCCATTTTGAATTCGTGAGGAAACTCGTGCCACAAGCGGTAATCTGCGGGAAATTTCTCCTTGACTTCATGGACTGTGAGTTTTTCCCATAGGGGTAAGTCAATTTCTAATAACTGTTCTGTAACTGTTAGAGGTGTTGTCGTGGCGAAACAGTTGCGAACGATTTCTGCTGTTTGTCTGGCACGTTGCAGCGGGCTGGAGTAGATAGCGGCAAAGTTGAGATTGCTAAGGGCTGCGCCGACTTTGAGGGCATCTTCACGTCCTTGTTCTGTTAAGACTGAAACATCGCTACGTCCTTGGATGCGACGTTCGGCGTTATAGCTGCTTTGTCCGTGGCGCACGATTACAACACGAGTGGTCATTTAGATAAGAGCTAAGGTTTAGAATTCAAATTTATTGCCAGGGTCATTTTAACTTGCAGCGATCGCCATCGCTAGGGAAAAATTTTTCCCCCTGGCTGTTTCTTGCCATAATGCTCAAGAAGGGCGATCGCATTCTAGAGTGTGGCATGACAATTAAGCGGGTAGTTTTAAGTGCGTTGACGGTTTTAACAGTTTTACTGGCTGGAACATCTTTATGGCAGAGTTGGCAGCAGCCACAATTTCAAAGCCGCTTGGAACTCTACGAAACCAATCTTCTCTTGCGTGCTGCCGAGTGGCAACCCCAAGATAGTAGGGGTAAAGATTTGACTAATGCTCGTAAAGCTTTGTTGGGAGATAAGCCTATAGAAACGGCAATCGAGCAATATCAGGAAGCTAAGACTTCAACCCAACAAAACATTCAGAAAGCTTTAGCACAACTCAAACAAGCGCGATCGCTACCTGAATCCGTACCAGCTACTCCTCAGCCTGAATCTGCCACTCCACCAGTGACAGAAACGTCTCGTTCTAACCAAGAGAATATCCTACAGCGATCGCTCGATCGATTAGAAAAACTCAACGCCGAACTCACCCTACGGTTGGGAATTCTCCAAGCACAGCAAGGAAAGACGGCGGAGGCGGTGAAGACTTGGGAAGGTTTGATAAGACAAGGGGGACAAGGGGGACAAGGGGAGAGTATTTCACTTACGACTCCCGACTCCCGACTCCCGACTCCCGACTCCCGCATCGAAGATACAGCTAACGCCCTCATCGGACTGTGGAGCAATCCGGCGCGGTTGTTGCCTGACGCACAGCAGTTGATTCAAGCTAATCTAGATGGATGGTTTCGCGATCGCACTTTGTTGCGGCTTTACGAACTTCAGCAACGACAAGATGCATTTGCACAACTACAAGCGACACAACAAGAATTAGCCGAACGAGCGATTGTCAAGCTAGCAATTATTGGTAGTTTACCCTGGTTGGCAGGCGTGACTGGCTTAGGGTTGCTGATTTTTTTGATAGCTCAGAGATTGAGAAAAGGCAAAGAATCTATTCTATCTCGAAATGAAGATACAGTTTGGGTTACACCTTGGACTGGGGAAATAGTTTGGCAAGTATTTATTGTCGGTTTTTTCCTGATGGGACAAGTGTTAATTCCCCTAACACTTTCATTTCTTGGTGTCAAGCCTGTAGGCGGACAAATTAGGATTCAGGCTTTCTACGTTTTGGTTAATTACTTACTACTAGCTGCGGGAGGGCTGGGAGTTTTATATTTATCGATTAAATCGTTTTTTCCCCTCCCTGAAGGCTGGTTTCGTTTTAACTGGCGAAGTAACTGGATATTATGGGGTTTTGGTGGGTATTGCGTTGCTTTGCCTTTGGTATTGATCGTGTCAATTATCAATCAACAATTGTGGCAAGGGCAAGGGGGGAGTAATCCACTTTTATCGTTAGCATTGGAAGCACGAGATAGTGTAGCTTTGAGTATATTCTTTTTTACTGCCGCGATCGCTGCTCCTTTGTTTGAAGAATTTCTGTTTCGCGGTTTTCTGTTACCTTCTCTTACCAGATATATGTCTGTTTGGTGGGCAATTATTTTGAGTGCTTTCTTGTTTGCCTTAGCTCACCTGAGTCTTTCGGAAATTTTACCGTTGATGACATTGGGAATAATTTTAGGGATAGTTTACACGCGATCGCGCAATCTTTTAGCACCGATGTTGTTGCATAGTCTTTGGAATAGTGGCACGCTGATGAGTCTGTATATTTTGGGGAGTGGTGCAACGTGACATTTATCATAGGAAGATTGTAGGTCACGCATCAGCCGTAGGCGAAGCGTTAGACGCAAAGGCGCTAAGGAGAATACTAAGAATTTTTTAAGCAAGCTATGAATAAGAATATTTAGGAATTATCTCTATCAGAAAGAAACTCAAAATCCAATATCTGCTGCAAGTTGTAAGGGCAGTTGATAGGAAAATTCTGTAAAAATATTATTTAGCTTAACTCGCAAGTCTGGGAAAAAACTTTAAATCTGCTGTAAAACAAGCGGCTGTAGCTGACGAATCTTCTTTACTGGTGGCAATAACGCTAGAGTGGTTACTGAGCCTTTTTTGCAAGTCACTCTAGTTGTCATATGCAACTTGTCCCAAAAACCGAACCACAGCCAGTAGATACTAGCGCGATCGCCACGTCAACCGAAAGCATTACTCTGGATGTCCAGGGAATGAAGTGCGCGGGTTGTGTCAAAACTGTAGAAAAACAATTATCTCAACATCCCGGCGTAATTTCTGCTTGCGTGAATTTGGTGACGGAAGTTGCAGTTGTAGAGTGCGAATCTGGTGCAATCGAACCAGTCGCCTTAGCTGAAAGATTAACAGCGGCGGGATTTGCAACGCAAGCCAGGACTGCGGAAACAGCACAAACAAATGTTGGCGAAGATGTTGAAGAAAAACATCGCCAAAAAATGCGATCGGCACAGAGACAACTGACAGTAGCATCCATACTGCTCGTTCTCTCCAGTATCGGGCATTTGAGCGAATTAGGGGGACCAGTCTTACCGATTTTAAGTAATATCTGGTTTCACTGCGGCTTAGCTACAGTTACCCTACTTCTACCAGCACGAGAAATTTTAGTAGATGGCTGGCGAGGATTACGTCACAACGCGCCGAATATGAATACTTTAGTGGGCTTAGGCGCACTAACGGCATATACGGCAAGCCTGATAGCTTTACTCTTCCCTCAACTAGGTTGGGAGTGTTTCTTTGACGAACCAGTGATGTTACTGGGATTTATCTTACTAGGCAGGACGTTAGAACAACAAGCTAGAGGACGCGCCGCCACCGCATTTAGAAATTTACTTGCACTACAACCCCAAATTGCACGATTAATTCCAAATCCAGAAAAAGTCACGTCCCAGGGACAAAATACGAGTATTGAAATTCCTGCCGATCGCGTCCGTGTTGGAGAATGGTTGCAAGTCTTACCATCGGAAAAAATTCCCGTTGATGGGGAAGTGGTAATAGGACAAACAACAGTAGATGAGTCGATGCTGACAGGGGAATCGATTCCCGTGATGAAACAAATCGGAGACACCGTAGCAGCGGGGACGTTAAATCAATCGGGTGCGATCGCCATTCGCGCCACTCGTACAGGTAAGGATACCACCCTATCTCAAATTGTGGCATTAGTAGAAGCAGCCCAAACCCGTAAGGCTCCAGTGCAGAAATTAGCCGATACGGTAGCTGGTTATTTTACCTACAGCGTGCTAACAGTTGCCGCTTTAACATTTACCTTCTGGTACTTTTTCGGCACTCATATTTGGTCTGATGTCTTAACTGTGACAGATTGGCATCACGCGCATCACTCGCTACACACTCAACATTTAGCTCATTACTACGCCACGCACCACTCCTGTACGGGCGCACAGCCGTGCGCCCCTACGCACTATTCTCCCTTATTGCTCAGTTTAAAACTGGCGATCGCGGTGATGGTTGTTGCTTGTCCCTGTGCCTTGGGACTCGCTACTCCTACAGCAATTTTAGTCGGTACGGGTATGGCAGCCGAGCGAGGTTTATTAATTAAAGGTGGGGATGTCCTCGAACGAGTACACCAGTTAGATACGGTAGTATTTGACAAAACTGGAACCCTGACAACTGGGTGTCCCGTGGTGACTGACTGTATTGAAGTCGGAATGAGGGAGCAGGGAGCAGGGAGCAGGGAGCAGGGGAGCAGGGGAGTGGAGGGAGAATTTAATTCCGAATTCTCCTCACTTCTACAATTAGCAGCAGCGGCGGAAAGCGGCTCGATTCATCCCCTAGCGACAGCAATTCAACAGGAAGCCAAGCAACAGGGTTTATTAATTCCAGCAGCTAGCGAATTTCATACCGCACCAGGATTGGGAGTATCTGCTGTAGTCGAAGGACAACAGGTACTCCTGGGTAATGACGACTGGTTGACCGAGCAGGGAATCATTATTGATGCAGCCATGCAAACCCAAGCTCAAACACTTGCAACCGCAGGTAAAACAACGATCTACATTGCTGTAGCGGGGCAGCTAGCAGGTCTAATTGCGGTGATGGACACTCCCAGACCAGAGGCAAAGAAAACCGTTGAGAGCCTGCAAAAAATGGGGCTGAGAGTCATTATTTTGACTGGAGATAGACAAGAAGTTGCGAGTGCGATCGCCCGACAACTGGGAATCGAGCAAGTCTTCGCCAATATCCGCCCCGACGGAAAAGCAGGAGTGATTCAAGAACTTCAGCAAGGAAGCAGAGGAGCAGAGGGAGCAATTCTAGCCACTCTCCCGACTCCCTCCGTAGTCGCAATGGTAGGGGACGGAATCAACGATGCGCCAGCCTTAGCTCAAGCTGATGTGGGGATTGCCTTGCAAGCTGGGACAGATGTAGCGATGGAGACGGCTGGGATCGTGCTGATGGGAACGAATTTAACCGATGTTGTGGAAGCAATTCATCTCAGTAGAGCGACATTTAACAAAATTCGCCAAAATCTATTTTGGGCATTTGCTTACAATGTTTGCGGAATTCCAATCGCAGCAGGTGTATTACTACCAATATCGGGATTCGTCCTCAGTCCTGCGGCGGCGGGAGCGCTCATGGCATTTAGTTCTGTTAGTGTCGTTACTAACTCCTTGTTATTACGTCGTTTAAAAAATAGACTCGATCTCAACTAATCGAGGTTAAACTAGGTCAAGAATGATTACTCAAGAGTGTGGTTGAGTAATGGATACCTCAAAAGGTTACATATTCTAGAGAATCAAAACCTACAATAAATCACAACCCGCTTTCAATGCCTTCACAACCCAATCAGAACCATCTACTAATTATAGAAGACGATCAGGGGCGCAAAGAGTTTGTTTTAGACGGTCCTGTTTATTCTATTGGTAGAGACTCCCGCTGCGATATTCGGCTGTTTTCACAGTTTGTATCTCGCCGCCATGCCACTTTAGTTCGATTGCCACAGGAGGATGGCAGTTCCTTCTATCGAATTGTAGACGGTGATGCTAAGGGCAAGCCGAGTGCTAATGGATTATTAATTAACGGTCGCAAGCTTCAAGTCCACGACCTGCAAGATGAGGATGAAGTTGTTTTTGGTCCGAGGGTACGGGCAATCTACTATCTCCTCAAACGCGATACCATTCCCTCAGCGCCACTGGATGAATATGACGTGACGCTGATTGGACCCAATATGATGCCAGATTTTGACGATTAGACCAATTCGCAAAACTGCAAACTGGATGCAAACTCATGCAGGAAGGCAGAAGGTAGAAGGCTTCGATCTGAATCGACTAAACCGCAGTTTCTACTAACTGCCATTGGCAATTATCTACGATCGCCTGCTTGACTAAATTAAATATTTGGTAGCAGTGATTATCTGTTTGAAGTGGTAGTTCTTCATTTTTTACAATCAAATTTACCCGTGTTGCTGAGGTAGTAGCGGTAGTTTTATCGATGAGTGCTTCCACCTTGACTAGCTTTGAAAACGAGACTTGACCCAGACGTTCTCGCGCCATCATGTAATCGCTTTTATCGTGTTGAATATCTAAATGGCACGAGTGCAAAACTTGACTCAATAATTGGCGCAAAAACTCTACATCATCTGCAACTGTAAATGAACAAGTGTAGCGAGCCATAGCAAACACCCCTCATCTGGGTAATGGTCGATACTATAATAGCCAAGTCTTCATTTGGTGTCCTTGAAAAATTACGTAGACTCCTCCAGTCAAGTTGCTGCGGTTCAATTCAAAATTCAAAGTTAATTTTGAATGCGTGAATTTTGAATTGGTCAAATGGTAACAAGATGTTGGAACTGAAGGTATTGAGAAATTATTTCAGCAGATATTGTGGATTGCCGAGCGATAGCAAGCATCCTCAACAGCAAACTTTTAAGAGAACGCCATTGCTCGGACTATAATCCAAAATCTCAAATCTAAAATTTTTAGATTCTACCTCCGTTTAAGAAAGCTGCTAAAGCCTCTTCCCAACTGGGAATGAGTTTGGCAGTTTGCACGGAGTTAGCAGTAGCATGGGTGGATGGTTGTACTTGATTCGTACCAGAAGTTGTGATGCGAACAATTCGCTTTTGCACGTATTCAGCAATTTTGTCGTTAAAAATGCCAATCTGCCGATCGAGAAAATCAATGTGATTTAGGTGATTGGCAATTAGGAACCGATGATGCGATCGCACGGGTTGAAAATAGGAATCCTGCGGCTGCTGCTGGCGTAGATCGATCGCGATATCGCTGACATTAGAAGTATTCGTTTCTCCTTCGGCGATCGCCACTAGTAAAGCACGGGCAGAGATATGCATGATATCGCTAACCATAGATACGAGTTTAACGTTGGCTGATTCCAAAACTTTGTAAAGGCGATCGACCACATGCAGGCGTTCTTTGACTAAGAAATGACGCTGGCGCATCAAGTCTCGTAAGTCTCTTTGGGGTACGGGATGAATAAAACTGTTGCGGATCAAACCATGACGTAGTAATTCGGCTAGCCATTCAAAATCCGGCGTATCGGTATTACGTCCTGGCACATCTTTGATCCGCTGGGCATTGACAACTAAAACGCTAAAATTAGCTTCCAGAATGTGATAAACCGTTTTCCAGTCTTCACCAGTAATATCTAATGCGATATGAGTCACGCCATTGCTTCCTAGCCAATCAGATAAAGCTAGTAAGTCCGGCACTTTATTATTGAAGCTGTGCGTCTGACTTACCCTCTCTCCTTTTGAGTTTGAGGTAATACAGCACGCCAGTACAGCTTTTTTCTGGACATCCAAACCCGCACAGTAAGGGTGTATTACTTCCATATAAATCGGACAGCTAGACTAATTTAGTTAGGCTAGCGGAGCAACAGCATAGTGTGCAACTAGTTAAACTACATACTTGTATAAAAAGGGCTAAAGGAGAGTCGGGAGTCGGGGGAAGAGAGCTGAGGAGGCGCAAGGTTGCGCAAGGTTGCTGAGGGAGAGAAGAGAGCGCAAGGTTGCGCTCGGGAGCAAAAATACCACTTACTACACCCCACACCCTACAACGCCAGTCGCCTCAACGGGGGACACCCCCGCACGGCGCTGGCTCCCCCACACCCTGCTCATCACGCACCACGCATTGACGACTGAAACTACTCAACGATTGAGACTGTTCATAATTGCAGGAGAATAACGATCGCCTGCAGCAACATTTTTTGGTGCGACTGCATCAATTTGTGCTAGCTCTGCTGGAGTGAGCTGAAGATTGACTGTGGCAATGTTTTCTTCTAAATAAACTCGGCGTTTCGTACCAGGGATGGAAACGATGTCGTTCCCTTGGGCAAGTACCCAAGCTAGTGCTAATTGCCCTGGTGTCACTCCTTTGGCTGTAGCAATTTCTTTGACGCGATCGACTAATTGTAAATTTTTGCGGAAATTTTCGCCTTGAAATCTAGGCAGACGACGGCGGAAATCGTCAGCAGCAAAATCATCTGGACTGGTAATTTGTCCTGAGAGAAATCCTCTACCCAACGGACTATACGAGACAAATCCAATCCCTAATTCCCGCAGAGTCGGTAGAATTTCGTCTTCTACATCGCGACTCCAGAGCGAGTATTCGCTCTGTAAGGCGCTGATAGGATGCACGGCATGGGCGCGACGAATGGTAGTCGCAGCTGCTTCGGAAAGCCCTAGATAGCGGACTTTGCCCTGTTGTACGAGTTCTACCATTGCCCCTACTGTGTCTTCAATTGGGACTTTGGGATCGACGCGGTGCTGGTAGTACAAATCGATGTAGTCCACGCCTAGTCTCTGTAAAGAGCGATCGCACGATTGCTTAACTCGTTCTGGACTGCTATCAACTAGTAAAGTTTGGAAAGCTGCATCGTATTGAATGCCAAACTTGGTTGCTATAATAACTTGCTCGCGGCGAGAGGCAATTGCTTTTCCTACAAGCTCCTCGTTGGCTCCGTTACCGTACATCTCGGCAGTATCGAGGAAGGTTACACCTAAATCTAGCGCCCGTTGAATGGTGGCAATTGATTCCGTCTCATCAGCTGCACCGTAGGCGATGGACATTCCCATACAGCCAAGTCCGAGTTCTGAAACTACAAGTTCTCGCCCTAATTTGCGTGTCTTCACCATTTCTCTCCTACTTAGTTTTTCAGTCCTTGTGCATCTCGTGCTTGAAATACTTCCTTAGCAGCAGCAATGCCGTTAAAGGCGGCGGGAAAACCTGCGTATGCTGAGATTTGCGTTATCAGTTCAACGATTTCTGTCCGCGTGCAGCCAACGTTCAACGCGCCATTGATATGAAATTTGAGTTGAGGTTGGGCGTTTCCAAGGGCTGTCAGTGCTGCTACCGTGGCGATTTGCCTAGACTTAAGATCTAAACCAGGACGCGATAAGAGATCGCCGAAGGGGTATTCTATGGCGTAGCGCATCAAATCGGGAGCGATGTCCTGCACGCTTTTACGAGCATTTTCAGCACCTTCGCGGTTGACTTTGTTAATAACATTTAAGCCTCGTGCGTAGCGATCGCTGTTTGGTTTAGTCTGGGTAGTCTGAGCGAGTGCTGTGGTGTCAATGCGAGCCATAATTGGAACCTCCATCAAAGTTATCCACAAAACGAAGAGCATGGGAACGCACGCCAAGATGAAAATTCTGACAACTTGCCGAGTTAGCATTTTTCTACTTAACCTCAATTACGATCGACGCACGCCAGGAATCGTATAGCCTCCATCAACCAAAATAGTTTCTCCGTTGATGAAAGCAGATGCCTCCAACCAAAGCCAAACTACAGTTTCAGCAACTTTTGCTCCTCCTTTGGCAAAAGCCAATGCAACGGCACGCCCAATTCCTGAGTTACCCCCCGTAATCAGGGCAACTTTGCCATTGAGACTATTCACAATATTGCTCCCGAAATATATCGTCGATATCCCTACTAGGTAAGCGTTAAAGCCTCATTTTCAGGAGGTTGCTGTTGAGGTACACCGCTTTCGATACAAGCGCGATCGCTTTGACTGCTTATTTCTAGCTCCTTGTAGTGTTGAATTTTCCAGCGAATGATTTCTAGGTTGCGACTCAGTTCTTGAATGCGTTGCTTTACTTCTCGTTCGTGTGCCTCCAGAATGGCAAGGCGATCGCTTACTGCGGCTGGGTTTTGTCGCAGTAGTATAGCAAACCGCTGCATTTGACGAATGGGCATCCCTGTAGCTCGCAAACGAGTCAAAAACTCGATCTTGGTGATGTCTACTGCACAATAGCGTCGATGCCCATTGGCGGCGCGGTTAACGGGTTCTAGCAGCCCGTTGCGTTCGTAGTAACGCAATGTATGTACGCTTAAACCCGTCCGTTCTGCAACTTGTTGAATCGTCAGTTCTACGTCCATGCCACTACCTTAGAACTTAGAGTACGCTCTAAGTCAAGTGCTTTTGTCATTGGTAAACACGAATGACGAATGACGAATGACCAATGACAATCTATTTCAAATACTGTTGAAAGAAATTCATAGTCATTTCCCATGCTTCTTTGGCTGGGGCGGCGGCATAGCTATCGCGGCGATCGCTCAAAAAGCCGTGTCCGGCGTTGGGAAAGACGGTGAGAATGTAACGTTTTTTAGCTTGGGAAAGGGCTTGGCTAATACGAGCGTGTTCGTCGGCGGCTATCATCTCATCATCCGCACCGTAAATTAACATGATGGGCGATCGCATGGCATCAACTCGATCGAGTAAAGGTTTGCGTCCTATTTTGTCCACGGCGATGCCACTACCGTAAAAACTTACTACTGCTTGGAGTCGATCGGCGTGAGCGGCATTGGCTAAAAATGCGTGTCTGCCACCCATACAAAAACCCGTTACGCCAATGCGATCTGCGGCTACTTCCTGGCGTTTGGCTAAGAAGTCTAAACCTTGTCCGACTTCAGCCATGACAGTATCGTCGTTTAAAGATTTCAGTTTGGCTACTGCTGCTTGTACATCCTTGTATTCGTAAACATCGCCATGATAGAAATCTGGGGCAAGGGCAACATAGCCAGCTTGGGCGAAGCGATCGCAGACATTTTTAATATTTGGGTTTAAGCCAAATGCTTCCATAAAAACCATGATGGCGGGAAAAGTGCCGCTGCCTTGGGGACGAACGTAGTATCCTTGTAAATCTTTACCTAGAGTAACCGTTTCGCCTTTGGCTGTAGGTTTGGTTTGAGCGTTTCCCGTTCCTGCCTGCACTAGTAGAGGTGTAGTAGCAACACCAGCAGATAAAATCAATAAATCGCGTCTGTTCATGAGGTTCGGTCAATAAAAAAATAACGATTGGGATTTAGCTTAATCCGAGCGTACGTCCCCGTAAACAGTTATTCTCTTACAGCAATAATTGCTAGTACTTGGCGCTACTCTCCACGCTCAGCGCTGGCACGTCTAGCAAAAATATGTACGATCTATAAAGACAACCATTCATAAATCTTCATATCCCCTCGTGATTACTCCGCAGCTAGCATCGACGGCATCTATCGAGAAACAGATTTGGCACTGGCAAGGCTACAAGATTCAATATACCGTCATGGGCGAGGGTAATCCCTTAATGCTCGTACATGGCTTCGGTGCTTCGATTGGACATTGGCGCAAGAATATTCCAGCCTTAGCAGCAGGTGGTTATCGAGTCTTTGCCATAGACTTACTTGGTTTTGGTGGTTCTGATAAGCCACCACTAAACTACACGATGGAAGTATGGCAAGAACTACTAAAAGATTTTTGGACGGAACATATTCAAAAGCCTACGGTATTTGTCGGTAACTCGATTGGGGCGCTGCTAAGCTTGATGACAGTTGCCAACCATCCAGAAATAGCTGCTGGGGGAATTTTAATTAACTGTGCGGGGGGATTATCTCACCGTCCCCACGAACTCAATCCACCTTTACGAGTGGTGATGTCGGCGTTTAATCGCTTGGTACGTTCTCAAATTACGGGAAAAATTATTTTCAATCGGGTTCGCCAAAAGCCCCAGATTCGCCGGACTTTACTTCAAGTTTACCGCAATCGAGAAGCCGTCACAGATGAACTAGTAGATATTTTACATGCGCCTTCCTGTGACCCTGGAGCGCAACAAGTATTTGCTTCCATTTTGGCTGCGCCTCCTGGTCC
The DNA here is from genome assembly GCF_014696895.1 of Chroococcidiopsis sp. [FACHB-1243]. Lineage (NCBI taxonomy): Bacteria > Bacillati > Cyanobacteriota > Cyanophyceae > Chroococcidiopsidales > Chroococcidiopsidaceae > Chroococcidiopsis > Chroococcidiopsis sp. [FACHB-1243]. Next base: position 134,307 of record NZ_JACJQX010000002.1, read on the forward strand.
CACCATTGCTGAACTTTTACCGAACGTCCAGCATCCTCTCTTGGTGATTTGGGGTGCGGACGATCCTTGGACACCAATTACTGGTGCTAAAATTTTTCAACAAGCAAAGGAGAAGGGACACAATGTTGAGATTGTTCCCATTCCTAATGCTGGTCATTGTCCTCACGATGAAGTTCCAGAACTGGTCAATGCACAAATATTAGAATGGCTTAACAGTTAACAGTAGAGACGTTACATGTAACGTCTAAACTCTTCTGGCTTATCGAAAGATGCAGGCAATAAAAAACCTGACTGCTGCGATCGCCCGTTCAAATGAATGTATACAGTAGAGACTTTCCGTGGAAAGTCTCTACTGCCTTTGGATCAAACCGACGACTTTTCCAGCATCAACTTAGAACGCTTCAAGAGTTCGGGTACGGCGACGGGATAATCGCCTGTGAAACAAGCCGAACAGAAACTATTAGGGTCTTCTCCTGTGGCTAACAGCATTCCTTCCCAACTGAGGTAGGCGAGGGAATCGACTTCAATTTGTTTGCCAATTTCTTCCACTGATTTAGTCGCAGCAATTAACTGGTCTTGATTATCCGTGTCAATGCCGTAGAAACAGGGATGAGTGACAGGAGGGGAGGAAATTCGCATATGCACTTCTGTTGCACCCGCCTCGCGTAGTGTCTTAACGAGTTTGCGGCTGGTCGTACCGCGTACGATAGAATCATCAACGATGATGACTCGTTTTCCAGCCAAGACATCTCTGAGGGGATTCAGTTTCATTTTGATGCCTGACTCGCGCATCATTTGAGTTGGTTGGATGAAGGTGCGCCCAACATAGCGATTTTTAATCAACCCCTCGGCATAGGGAATCCCAGAGGTTTGAGAAAAGCCAATTGCGGCGGGGATACCGGAATCAGGTACGCCCATGACCATATCTGCTTCTACAAGAGATTCTTTTGCCAGTTGTCTGCCCAATCGCAAGCGATAGGTGTACAAGCTTTCGTTATGCATGACGCTATCTGGACGGGCAAAGTAAATCATCTCAAAGATGCATAGTTTGCGCTGGGGTTGTTGCGCCCAGTGATAGGAGGCTATGCCTGCCTCAGTAATCCATACTAGTTCGCCTGGTTCTACGTCTCGCAGGTATTCTGCACCAATAATATCTAAACCACAGGTTTCAGAAGCTAAAACATAGCGATGGGGATTGTTGCCCAACGTGCCAATGACAAGGGGACGAATGCCGTTCGGGTCGCGCACTCCCATCAACCCTGCTGGGGTTCCGACCACTAAACTAAAAGCGCCGTGGCAGCGTTTGCAAGCGGTAATTGCCCCATCTAACCAATCTTCACCATCGTTAACTGCTTCGGCGATCGCAAAGGCGATCGCTTCTGAGTCTGTCGTCGTGTTAAAGTTACACTGCCGCTGGAGTAATTCTGCTCGCAGAGCTTTGGTATTGACTAAATTGCCGTTGTGTGCTAAGGCAAAACTACCCAAACGAGTTTCGACCACCGCAGGCTGGGCGTTCACGACCCGACTAGAGCCAGTAGTAGAGTAACGGGTATGACCGACTGCCATCCTACCAGGCATTTGTTGCAAAATTGACTCGTTGAAGACTTGGGAAACCAGCCCCATTTCTTTGTGTAGGTGAATTGTCGTGCCGTCAAACGTAGCAATTCCGGCTGACTCTTGCCCTCGGTGTTGTAGGGCGTACAAACCGAAGTAAGTAAGTTTGGCAACGTCCTCTGCGGGTGCGTAAATGCCGAAAACGCCGCAAGCTTCTTCTTGCTTGTCAGAGGGTTCTGAAGGATGAAGCGATCGCATGTCCATACTGTGACTTACATCCTGCATACTTCCTGAAGTGGGCTGGTAGAAATCCATGCTACAGTGTTGCTCCTGAGCGGCGGGTTGACTTTGTGGAATTGACTTGGCGAACTAGATAATCCAAACTCATGAGTTTGGAAAGATTAACTAATACTTAAAAAAATGTTAATCAAGATACATACAACAGTATCGTCATAAATTTTGTTAAGGGCAAGATTTTGGTCAATTATTTTTTTGTCACTTAGCTACGGCAGGGTAGCTGAGTCAGATAGCCGCCGTTCTATAGCGTTGAAAAAGCGATCGCGCATCATCTCAATCGTAGCGGTTATAATTGCCTGTCGGTCGGTTGTGAAAACCTGTAAATCTTGGGTAGGACTACCGACATGACCGAGTTTTTGCCAGTTATCTCCGAGTTGCTCTGCTAAATAGGATTCCCATACTTGTTGATGTTGTGGTGAGACGGAAACCAAAATTCGCGCCCCACCTTCACCAAATAAAATTTCATCCCAGCGTTGCGGTAAATCGTCGGTTAACCCCAGGTTAATTTCAGCACCCAATCCAGTACTGATGCAGGCTTCGGCAAGGGCGACTATCAATCCACCTTCAGCAACGTCGTGCGCTGACTTTACCCAACTTTGTTGAATGCCTTCTCGACAGGTAGCTTGAACGCGCCGTTCGAGGTCAAAGTCTACTTGGGGTGGCTTTCCGGCGACTATGCCGTGAATTGTGGCAAGATATTCGGATGCACCCAGTGTGATTTGGGAAAAGGATCGCGCAAAGACGCTAAGGCGCGAAGAAGGCACTAAGGGGATTCCTAGAAGATAGATGATATCTCCTTCGGTTTGCCAGCCTTGGGTACAGGTTTTAGATAAGTCGGAAATTAAGCCCACCATCCCGACTACGGGAGTAGGGTAGATTGGTTGTGGCTTGCCTTCAGAGTCGAAGGTTTCGTTGTACAAAGAGACATTTCCGCCAGTTACGGGGGTTTGAAATTCTTGGCAGGCTTCTGCTAAACCGCGACAAGCTTCTGCAAGTTGCCAATAACCAATTGGTTTTTCTGGACTACCAAAATTGAGGTTATCTGTCACCGCAACTGGTTCCGCCCCAACACAGCTCAAATTACGGGCGGCTTCTGCAACAACTGCCTTTGCACCTTCATAAGGATCGAGGTAGACGTAACGCGGGTTGCAATCGACTGTGGCAGCTACGCCTTTAGGGGAGTCGGGGTTAGTTTTGACTTTTGACTTTTGACTTTTGACTTCTTCAACAGGACGCAATCTGACAACTGCGGCATCTGCACCGCCAGGAAATATGACTGTGTTGTTTTGTACTTGGTGGTCGTACTGACGATAAACCCAACGTTTAGAGGCGATCGTTGGGGTATCGAGTAAAGTTAGTAATATCTGGTTCCAATTTTGGTGCTGACCTTGGATGTTAATTCCAGCAATGGTACAGGTTGGTAGAGATTCAGCCTGCCACTCCCAAGCTTTACGGGCATATTCTGGCGGTTCGCTCAATATTTCTCGGTGGTAGAGGGGTGTGTTTTCTGCCAATGCGTTAGCAGGAATTTCAGCAGCTACCTTGCTCTTAAATAAAATTCTGACAATTGGCTCCTCAATTACCGTACCAGCCACGACAGCATGAAGTCCCCAACGGTGGAAAATATCGATTAATTCCTGTTCTCTACCCTTGTGGGCGACAAATAACATTCGTTCCTGAGATTCCGAGAGCAGATATTCATAGGGAACCATGCCCGTCTCGCGCACGGGAATTTTATCGAGGTCGAATTCAATGCCTACGCCGCCTTTAGCGGCCATTTCCGATGTCGAACAGGTAATCCCAGCTGCCCCCATATCTTGCGCTGCAATGACAATTCCAGTTTTAAATGCTTCTAAACAAGCTTCAATTAAAGATTTTTCTAAAAACGGATCGCCCACTTGCACGGCGGGACGGTCTTGTTCTGACTCTTCGCTCAATTCTGCACTGGCGAAACTCGCTCCTTTCATGCCATCGCGTCCGGTGGTGGAACCGACATATAAAACTGGGTTGCCAGTACCAGATGCCCCCGATTTAACAATTTCTGGCGTTTCCATCAATCCTAATGCCATGACATTAACTAAGGGATTACCAGAGTATGCCGGATCGAAATAGACTTCTCCCCCGACTGTGGGGACTCCTACACAGTTACCGTAATGAGAAATTCCTGCAACCACACCGTTAAATAGCTGTCTGGTGCGGGCATCATCTAAGGAACCGAAACGCAAAGAGTTAAGTAAGGCAATGGGACGCGCCCCCATCGTAAAAATATCTCGCAGAATGCCTCCGACTCCAGTTGCAGCCCCTTGAAACGGTTCTACGGCTGAGGGGTGATTGTGAGATTCAATTTTAAAAGCTAGTTGCAGCCCGTCACCCAAATCGACGACACCCGCATTTTCACCTGGTCCTACCAGGATGCGTTTACCAGTGGTAGGAAACTGTTTTAGTAGCGGTCGAGAATTTTTGTAACAGCAATGTTCCGACCACATCACGCCAAACATGCCTAACTCTGCTTTATTAGGGTGTCGTCCCAGTCTTCTGACAATTTCTTCATATTCTTCCGGCTTAATGCCTTCAGCAGCGATTTCTTCAATGGAAAAAGGTGCGGCAGGAATGGCAGACATAAGGACGTTGCGCAAAGAGAACAGAAAATTATTCTATCTCTATATTTGTTGTTGGTTGATAGTTGATGGTTGATGGTTGTTGGTTAACTGATAACTGACACTTTTGTAGAGACGTTACATGTAACGTCTCTACACTGATAATTGATAACTGTTAACTGATTAACTGCCCGATCGCTTCTACTAATTCATCGGAAACGACTGGTTTGGTAAGATGAATTTGGAAACCTGCTGCTATGGCGCGATCGCGGTCTTGTTCTCTAGCATAGGCTGTAAGCGCGATCGCGGGAATTTTTCCGCCTTGTTCTGGGGGTAATGCCCTGACTTTCTGGATAAATGTATAGCCGTCTGTTGCTGGCATCCCAATATCGCTCACTAAGACATCTGGTAGCGATTTTTCCAGCGCTTCTAGCGCTGCTACTGCTGAATCAACTACGATTAGCTGCGCCCCATATTCTTCTAAAGTCAGCGCTAAAAATTCTCGCGTGTCGCGATCGTCTTCTACGATTAGTACTCGGATGTTATTAAGTCGAGAGTCGGGAATCGGTAGGGGCGGGTTTCCAAACCCGCCCGTACGGGTGTGATTAATTCCGAATTCCGAATTCCGAATTCCGAATTCGGAATTCTCCAGCAGGGGTAACATAACTCTAAATGTTGCTCCCTGTCCCACTCCTAGACTTTCGGCGCAGACTGTTCCCCCATGCAGTTCTACCAAGTGACGTACTATTGCTAAACCCAGACCTAAACCGCCATAACTGCGAGTAATCGACGCATCTGCTTGCCGAAAGTAATCGAATATATGGGGCAGAAATTCGGCACTAATACCAATTCCGGTATCTGTAACTGCGATCTGGGCGTAGTTAGTTGTTAGTTGTTGGTTGATAGTTGACGATAAGAGTGTGTTGCGTGGTGCGCAATCTAATTTTGAATTTTGAATTTTGAATTTTGAATTTGTAGTTGCTCTCTCAACTCCCTGCTCCCAGCTCGTCCCTGCTCCCTGCTCCCTATTTGATAATTGCAATTTTACTTCTACACGCCCGCCGGCTGGAGTGAATTTGATTGCATTGGAAAGGAGATTCCAAACAATCTGCTGCAACCGACTCGGATCTCCTAAGACGATTGGTAATTGGTAATTGGTAATTGGTAATTGGGAGTGGCTAGTGGCTAGTGGCTGGTGGCTAGAATTGCTTCCTTGTCCCCCTTGTCCCCCTTGTCCCCCTTGTCTCTCTTCTCGACTCCCGACTCCCGACTCCCGACTCCCTGCTCCCTCAAAAACTAGTTCGATGCACTTAGTTTGAGCTGAGAGACCAACAGTTTCTAAAGCATTGGTAATGACTGTTTCTAAATTGACAGGTTGAGGATTGAGGGTGAGTTTGCCGCGAATGATGCGCGAGATATCTAACAAATCTTCAATCAACCGAGTCTGTAATTGAGCATTACGTTCGATCGTTTCCAGAGCGCGGTTGAAAATCTCAGGGCTGAATTTACGAGTCCGTAATAATTTCGCCCACCCCAGGATTGCATTGAGGGGCGATCGCAATTCGTGGGAAAGTACGGCTAAAAACTCGTCTTTAACTTGATTTGCTCGTTTAAGTTCCTCAGCTTGCTGTTGCAGTTGAGCTTCTCGCGCCCGTAATGCTTGTTCTGCAAGTTTGGACTGGGTGATATCGCGGGTGATTGCTAGTAAGGTTTGTACCGAACTGTCTGGATTAAATTCTGGTACGACTCGCGTTTGGTAATAACGAATGCCATTGCCCGGTGCGGGAAAATCATATTCAAAAAAGTCTTCTTTTTGAGTTGCAAATACTTGGCGCAAACTCGACTGCCAAAGCGTACAAATTTCTGCTGGTACACCCACTTCAGCATGAGTTTTTCCGACATACATTTCGGGTGGCTTGCCTGTAGCTTTTTCGACTACCGGATTCACGTACAGATGACGCAAATCTCGGTCGAATCGAGCAATAATATCGGGAGAATTTTCCACCAAAGCGCGAAATTCTTCTTCGCGACGGTTGAGTTCTGCTTCGGCAACAACACGGGCGCGACGTTCTGCTGCTTCGCGTAGCGATCGCTCTACGGCAGGAATCAGGCGCTCTAAGCGTTGTTTCAGTACGTAGTCAGTTGCACCCCCTTTGAGGGTTTCAATTGCCACTTCTTCCCCCATTGTGGCTGTCACGAAAATGAATGGCACGTCTGGGCAGAGCTGTCGAGCCATAACCAGGGCAGAAATGCCATCAAAACCAGGCAAGGAATAGTCAGACAGAATCAAGTCAAACCCACCCCGTTCGAGTGCCGCTTGAAACTCCGAACGGGTCTTCACTTGAATCGATTCGCACTCAATCTCGCTTTCTGCGAGTAACGCAGTAATCAGTTCTGCATCCAGTATGCTGTCTTCTAGAATCAGAAACTTGAGTGACATCATTCTATTCCTTGATTTGGTCGATCGTTACGAGCGCTAGACAGCGAGCCAGGAGGCGGCTCGTTAATAATTGCCCAAAACAGCCCTAAACCTTGAATCGCACCCACAAATTCACGAAAATCAATTGGTTTAACTACATAAGCGTTTGTACCTAATTCATAACAGCGAGTTAAGTCTTGTTCTTCGCGGGAAGAAGTCAAAATCACTACAGGCACGGTTCTCAGAAATCTATCTGCTTTTAGTTGCCCTAGAACTTCTATCCCATCAATTTTAGGTAGTTTTAGATCGAGTAGCACCACAACGGGATTGCCTTCGCGACGCAATCGATACACGCCTCGGCGGTACAAATAATCTAAAGCTTCTTCGCCATCGCGGACAACGACGACTTCGTTACCTAAATGGTTTTCTGCTAGGGCAGTCAGGATTAACTCTACGTCGTTAATGCTGTCCTCCACCAGGAGAATGCGCTTTAATTCCATTGTTCGCTCTCTACTCTCCACCCCTCACTCCCAGTCTTGGTAACGAGAAGAAGAACGTTGCTCCTTTACCTATTTCTCCTTCTGCCCACACTCGCCCACCATGACGGTGTATGATGCGTTGGACATTAGCTAATCCTACTCCCGTACCTTGAAAGTTGGGGTCGCTGTGCAGGCGTTGAAACACTCCAAACAATTTATTTACGTACTGCATATCAAAACCGATACCGTTGTCTCTTACGAAAAATACCACCTCCTGAGACTCTGATAAAATTTGACTCCCAATAGTAATTTCTGTTTGCGAGTTTAACTTAGTATATTTAAGCGCATTTTCAATCAGATTTCGCCATACTAACCGTAACATTGCCGGGTCGCCCTGAACGCTCAGTAAGGCTTTAATCTGCCAGGAAATTTGGCGTTTCTTAGTTTCTAGCTCTAGTTCTTGCAATACCTCCTGCACCAGTAAATTCATATCAATATTGGTGAAGCGCATTTCCATGCGTCCCATGCGGGAGAAGGATAATAAGTCATCGATCAACTTGCCAGCTAGTTGAGTCGTTTCAATAATAATATTGAGGTAGCGCTGACTCGTTTCATCCAATGTGGTGTTGGATTTAATTCGCTTTTGCAGCAAATCGACAAATCCGGCAATGTGACGCAAGGGAGCGCGGAGATCGTGGGAAACTGAGTAGGAGAAAGATTCTAATTCTTGGTTAGCGGCTTCAAGTTGTGCCGTGCGCTGCCTGACTCTTTCTTCCAAAGTTGCGTTCAGTTTATGCAGAACTTCTGCTTGTTTGCGCAGTTTGTGTTCTAAATGTTTGCGTTCGGTGACATCATGTCCCACTGCATATAACAGTTTTGATTCAACGTCGGGTACAGAACTCCAAATCAGCCATTTGTAAGAACCATTTTTACATAAAAAACGATTTTCAAAGTTGACAGTAATAGCTCCAGTTGAGAGTTTTTCGACCTCAGCAAGAGTTTTTTCTCGGTCTTCTGGATGAATCAAATCTAAATATGGTGTCTGAAGAATTTCTTTTTGAGTAAAGCCGAGAATGGTTTCAAAAGCAGGATTTATCCGCTTAAAATAACCATCTAACCCAGCGATACAAAGCATATCTAAAGAAAGTGTAAAAAAGCGATCGCGTTCGATTTCAGCATGTTTGCGATCGCTAATATCTAAAATAAATGCTACTGATTGTTCTCGATTTTCCCCCAGCAAGGCATAACCCAGCATCACAAAAACTCGCGTCCCATCTTGGCGAATATACTCTTTTTCATATGGCGTACAACTTCCCTTAGTTTGTGCCTCGGCAATTCTCTCAGCATCCAACGGTAAATACTCTGGGGGAGTCAAATCGTTCCAGCGCACTCTACCTGTCTCTAAATCGGCACGAGTGTAACCAATAATGTGTAAAAAGGCATCATTGGCATAACTTATGCCTCCATAAATGTCTCCGTGTAAAATGCCAATAACATCCGATTCGACAAAAAGTCTTAGCCTAGCTTCACTCTGACGCAATGCGTTTTCAGTCAACTTGCGATCGCTCACATCAGCTGCCATGCTGATAACCAATCGTCTACCATCCGCCAAATGACCCAAGGGAGCAGAACTAAAATCCCAAGTCCTCTTTTCTCCCTGCTTGGTAGTAATTAAGAATTCTCCTTCTTCTAGCCTTCTGTCTATGCTGTATAAGCGCTCTATGCTTGCTTTAACTGTATTTTTTGCTGCTCCATAAGCTTTTTCCGTCCAAGCTGCAATTGTGGGAATTTCATCAGCAGTGTAACCGGATAATTCCGTCCAAGCTTGGCTAATTTGCACGACTTCGCCATCTTCGGCATGGATAACGATCGGAAATGGTGCGTTGACGACAGCACGGCGGAAACGTTCTTCACTTTCACGCAAAGCAGTTTCAGCTTGTTTGCGTTCTGTCAAGTTGATAACAAAGCAAGCACTATAGCCGTTTTCTCCACCCTCAATTTGAGTAATACCAAGCAGAATCGGCACGCGAATCCCGTCTTTACGAAGATATTCTTTTTCAAACGGAGAACAAGCACCATATGCTTGAATTTCTGCAACTCTCTGTCGATCTAATGCTTCATACTCTGGCGGTGTCATGCGATTCCAATACAGCTTTCCTGCTGCTAACTCAGGACGGGTGTATCCCATCATGGAGAGAAATGCATCGTTGGCTTCAAAAATTCGTCCGCTAAAGTCACCAAAGTAGATGCCAATAATGTTTGATTCTACGATGCGTCTGAACTTGGCTTCGCTTTCCTGTAAAGTTGCTATTGTGCGTTGACGATCGCGATCTATTCGGTTCAAAGATCTGGCATTATGCCAAATTACACTGATATAGACCGCAATTAGCAATAATACCAACAGTGCGATCGCGAAACCTGGATCGTAGAGTTTCCAGCGGTATCCCTGCAAAATCAGCCAACCCAAAATTATTGGAATTGCGATCGCGCTAGGAATCAGACGACGCGCAACTATGCCCCCATTCAATTCGCTTGTGACAACTGCCATAAAACCGCGATCGGGATCTACCAACAACGTACCTGCACCGAGCAAGAGAAAAATTATTGCCGTGTGCCAACTCATTGAGGTGGAGTAGACAATAAACCGATAAAAAACTTCTACGCCATAGGCATATCCTATAAGAGCAAGTAAGGCAATTAAAATAACAGCAAGACTTAAAGCTTGAGCCAAGAAAATGCGATCCCCCCCTGCCCCCCTTAAAAAGGGGGGTGGATGAGTTGGGTTTGTCTCCCTTGATAGGGGCGATGGATGAGGTGGGTTTGTCTCTCCATGGTGACTTGCCCCCCTTCGTAAGGGGGGTTGGGGGGATCGAACAGGTGAGTTTATCTCCCCGTAGAAGGAGGATTGACTTGCCCCCCTTTGTAAGGGCGGTTGGGGGGATCGAACAGCCAACAGCCACAGCGCCCCGCCTAGCAGCACAAAATTCAAAGCAGTATTATCCGCCATGCGACCAGGATAAGGATTTGCTGGAGACAACGGTAAATCTCGAACCAGCAACTCATCAATCCCCAAATTCCAATTAAATATGTATTGGCAAAGAGTGAGCAAACCAATTAAGGCGACAACAGCAGCGCAAATTCTAGCAATTAGGGAGTCGGGAGTCGTTATTCTAGTTAGGGCGCACAGCTGTGCGCCCCTACCATTGCGAATAAATAAAGACACGCCAGCTAAAATAAAAGCCACGGCTGCATTCGCTTTCATCGTGGCTGTGCCTGGAATTACGCTTTTGAAAATAGCAATATCAAATATCCAACCAATCAGAGCCAGACAACCAACACCAATTGCGATCGCGCTAGCAACCCTCACCAACAATTGACTATGACGCAAGTTAGCCATATGTTCCTGTCTCAGGTTGAAAGCGATCGCTTGCTATGCCAAAACAGTTCCACCATCTTACTTCTCACTCCAACGCCGACAGAAACATCGCTCCCTCTAAAACTTAACTTAAGGGAGACAACTGCTCTGAATAAATCTCTCCTACGATAGATATATTCAGTTATCAGTTGTCAGTTATCAGTGAAGAAAGGGTGTGGGGTGTGGAGTGTGGGAAATTTGTTGTTGGTTGTTAGTTATCGCTCCTCTGCTCTCTTCCCCCGACTCCTGTACGGGCGGGTTTAGTAGCGGAACTATTTGTTTTTCGCAAGGATCTTCAAAAAAACCCGCCCCTACGACTTATCACTTTTTGATATTCCCACCTGACTCAACACGCGCATCGGTCCCAATTCTTTTAAGATTTGCATTTGTCGATCGTCACGCACGAACATTGTGCCAGCAAATCCCAAAGAGTTGATGGCAATCGACTCAAAGCTTTCTTGAGAACGGGGAATCAGCAACATCCATTGGCGCGTTACGAGCAAGTTGTAAGCCCCTGCTTGGATGTTATTCGAGCCGATGTCATGCTTTAGCCCCACTGCATTGAGCATTTGGTAGTAATAATTAAGCGTTACTGTGGCAGCTGCTTGAGGAGATTTCGTTTGAATTGGTTCTAGTTGTATGAAAGCATGGACAAAAGGCAAGCTTGGTAGAGTTTCGACTTTACCGCGATTAGTAGTTACCAACAAAGGTTCGAGGGGAATTCGAGGAGAATCTGCGGGTGTGAGTGGTAAAGGAACGAGCTGCAAATGTTTGTGACGTTGGCTTGCGCCTGCGGTCTTGCCTCCGTTATAGAATGTCAGTCCGTTAATCTCTGCCAGACAGATCCACATGGCAGTAAAGTCAGCGAGAGTTAGTAAGTCTTCTTGTTCTTCAAAGGCGCGGGTAATTAGCAACAGGTGACAATCGACAACATTGAATTTATTGAGCAAACAAACATGAGTTTCGGAGATGTCTGCTACGTATAAGTTTTTATCGTAGGGTAGAAAGGGATTAAAGTCTTTACCAGTCGTAGCATTTTGCCGATCCTGTTTTTGCTTTGCCTCGTCTTTGCGATTGAGATTGGTGGCTGTTCTGACGAGGAAGCGCACGCCTTGCTGTTCTACAAACTGATATTCGGTGGGAATGGTGACTAAAGCCCCGCGTTCAAGGGCATGTTGGGTTATTGCGATCGCCCTATCCAGTAGCGTACCAGGTTGTAGTATTATTCCGCGTGCATTCATGTCCTCTTGCATTATCGAATCTTGGATCGGCAGCGTAACTTTAGGCTTCTCGCCCTAGTATTACCCAATAATGTACTCGATCGCCGCGTTCTAACACAAAATAACTCTTGTCACATGATGGTACGCGATCGGGATAGGCGATCGTGCAGTCAGAGCAGTTTTCAATTGGGTAAAACAAACGCTCTGTAGTGGCGCACGACTGTGCGCCACTACAAATGTCACTCACAGACAGCAACTAACTATACCGAACGTACTCGTCACTAATCTTGAAGTAGGACGCATTCAGATTTATAGAATCGGGAGAAATACCCTGCAAGATCGCAATCAAATTTGGTTGGCTGTCTACATTATTTGCATAGATTGCCGTGCCTGCTGGCAAGCCTTCCGGCGTTGCACCCAAACTGTATTCAATCTCGAACTGAGGGTAACCCATCAATTGCTCATTTTTTGCTAGCAAAATTGTATCTTGACGCTGATTGAAGTCAGTAATCAAAGCGTAGCTATCCCCTGCTCCATAATAAGTACCTGAACCAGGTCTACCACCGATACCTGAAAGGACAAACGTATCTTTTCCCGATCCTCCAGTTAAAACATCTTTTTCTGAATTACCGCGACTACCATCATAAGTACCACGTAGCTGCCTACCACCAGCACCAATCAAGGTGTCATCTCCAGATCCTCCATCTAAAACATCACTCCCGAACTCGCCAACTAATATATCTTTGCCGTTACCACCATAGAGGCGGTCGTTATCGTCTTTGTATGCAAAATAGTCTTGACCAGAGATCGCGCCGTAGCCATCGCCAGCTAGCAGATCGTCACCCTCGTCGCCATAGATTTCATCTCCACCAGAACGACCGTAAATGCGATCGTTGCCAGCACCACCATAAATGCGATCTCTGTCACCAGTCCTGCTATATGCTTGGTCGAGATCGCCTAATATACTATCGTCGCCGTCACCTCCATAGATAACATCTTCACCAAATCCACCCTCTATATAGTCATTGCCGTTGCCTCCCTGTAAGGTGTCGTTACCGTCGCCACCGTATAGGTTGTCATTGCCACTGCCACCGTACAAAGTGTCATTACCACTGCCACCCTCCAGAGAATCGTTATCTTCGTCACCACATAAGGTATCGTTACCATCTCCACCGTTGAGAGAGTCGTTACCCGCACCACCATAGATGCGATCGTCCCCACCTAAACCGGATATAGTGTCTTTTCCTGCCTTACCATAGATTCTGTCGTTGCCATCTGTACCAGTTAAGGTATCGTCTAAGTCCGTACCAAAGATATTTGCCATGTCGATAAGCCTTTAATTCTAATAAGTATGCGTAGCAGTCAAAAAACTAGCAGTTAGGAAATTTGGAAATAAGTCCCACTTAGACTTACAGAGTCGGGAGAAACGCCTTGCAAGATCGCAATCAAATCTGGTTTTGCACCGAGGTTGTTTACATAGATTCCCGTCCCTTGTGGAAAACCCTCTGGTGCTGCACCCAAACTGTACTCAATTGTGATTGCAGGATAAACCATTGGACCGCTTTCAATTTTTGCTAGCTGAATGACATCTTCGTTCTTGTTGAAGTCAGTAATCAGAGCGTAGTCGCTATTACCGTCAAATCTGTAGGAAGCGCCAACACCGTCACGTCCAGACCCGCCAGACAGAGTAAATCGATCTTTTCCCGCTCCACCTGTCAGCCGATCTATCTCTCCACGACCGCGACTGACTGGACCGAGAAAGTACGTTCCGCCAGCACCGTATAGAGAGTCATCTCCATCGCCTCCATCTAAGGTGTCATTTCCAAATGAACCTGTTAAATAATCAGTATCTTTGCCGCCAAATAAGCGATCGTTGCCCTGCAAACCATTTAAATTATCGCTACCGCTGCAACCATATAAGGTGTCTTCGCCATATCCTCCTTCGAGTCGATCGGCTCCATCTCCTCCATCTAATAAGTTCTTGGTTGTCTCTGTTCCACCTAGAAAAAAACTTACTGCGATGAAGTCGTCACCGCTCTCACCATACAATCTGTTATTTCCTGTACCACCTTCTAGGTGGTCATCACCATTTCCTCCATATACGCGATCGTTGCCATCTTCGCCATTAAGCCAGTCGTTGCCATCTCCCCCATAGAGAATGTCATTACCAGTCCCACCAAATAACCCTCCTCGTAAAGGAGGTCTGCCATCAATATAGTCAGCACTTAAGTCGTCGCCAGCACCACCATATAAAATATCGTCACCATCTCCACCTTCGAGACGGTCAGTTCCATCCCCACCATCTAGGAGATCGTTGCCATTCTCGCCTTTGAGCGTGTCGTTATCCTTATCGCCATATATGCGGTCATTACCACCTAAACCAGATATGGTATCTTTTCCGGCTTTGCCATAGATGCCGTCGTTGCCATCCGTACCAGTTAAGGTATCGTCTAAGTTCGTACCAAAGATATTTGCCATGTCGAGCAACCTTGAATTCTAAGAATTCTAATTAGTTTATGTAGATGTTTTTACCCTGCGATCGCCTTTCAAATTGCCACAACAAAACTATCCAAATAGTGTTTGGCTTTCAATGAATTAAAGCGTTAAATATATGCCCAGCCAAAAACTAGTAAGCGATCGACTTACTGAAGTTAATTGATGCAATCCTCGATAAATTATCGCGCTTTGTCTTTACTTGCAAGTAACACAGTCGATCTACAAAAAACTGGATATTTTGCAAGTTAAACTGATGCGGTAATACTGATAATATAATGCTATTTCTACGTTATGTCATCTCATTTATCATATTTTTTTAACAAATGTTTTTGTCCATTTTTCTCTATTTGAATAAGCCAAAAAAACCTAGCCATTAACTAAGATAGAACGTATCAATTTTAGCTGTAAACTTTCCGTGGTAGCTGTTAATAGTTAATACTTGATGGTTGATAGCACTGAATAACGTGCATCGAAGAACCATTTCTCAATAGCCAAAGTGACAAGCTTATGACTTAGATAGAATTCGCTACAGCACGAATAGAGTTAAATCAAGTGAAAATACTGAGACATAAATAAAACGTTAGTTTATCTACTAAAATTAGAGCGGATCGATCGCGTGAATGCTACACAAAATTACCGAGTTTTTTTAACTCAGTGCGCCGCGATATAGATAGGCGATCGCAATTTTGGCAAGTCAGCGATCGCCTTGTTCAGTTAAGCTTTGCTAGTAAGGCAAAACTGATTATTAAGAATACCGAACATACTGGAAGTAGGATGCATTCAAATCAAGCGTGTCGGGAGAAACACCTTGTAAGATCGCAATTAGATCTGGTGCTGCACTAGTGTTGTTAGCAAATTGAGCGTAAATTCCCGTTCCCGATGGCAAACCGTCAGGCGATGCACCCAAACTATAGGTGACATCTGTAAACAGAAATGATGGTCCAGAGATATCATTGCTACTGAGTGTAATGACATCTTCATTCAAATTAAAGTCAGTAATTAAGGCATAGTCGTTGTTGCCATAGCGATAGGAAACACCTCGACCATCGCGTCCAGCACCACTGGATTCAAGTCTAAACTTATCTTTTCCGGCTCCACCTGTAAGGGTATCAATTTCGTTAGAGCCGCGACTGGCACTACTATATGGCTCTGGTCCAAAACCACCCGCACCATTGATAATGTCGTCTCCAGATCCACCATTGACAACATCGTTACCAAACGAACCTTCTAAATCATCGTTCCCATAGCCGCCGTATAAGCGATCGTTACCGACATAACCGTTGAGAAAGTCATTACCTGCATCGCCGTATAAGGTATCGTTATCATTACCCCCGTACAAGGTATCGTTACCGCTACCCCCGTACAAGGTATCATCACCTGCATCGCCATTCAAAAAATCGTTATTTTCATTGCCATATAAGGTGTCTTTGCCATCTCCACCCAACAGGCGATCGTCACCTACTCCACCATAAAGGAGATCGTTGCCTTTATTCCCGTTAAGGTTGTCATTTCCGGCTTTGCCATAGATTCTGTCGTTGCCGCCTGTACCAGTTAAGGAATCGTCTAAATCTGTACCAAATATTACGGACATGATGTCAATCCCTCACTCAAAATAGTCGTAAATCGTAAAAAGTTAGTCTTGGTGTGTCTCAATTGCCAGCACAAACTTGTCATCCATAAACCATAGGAATGACTGAGTTTTGCTGGCTATTTCATGCGGCTAGGATACAAAGTCAGTTTTTATGTTTCCCGAACAAACTCGCTCAGTTCACATAGTCTTTATATTTGGCGATCGCTATCTTTATATATGTGGATTTTTCAAAGAAAATCTTCGTATCTAACGTGTTTATGCCTTAAATCTCTGTATTTCACGTCCTTGCTTCATGTATAAAATAAAACACAGTAAAATCTTACTTTTTTAATTTAACTATAAAAAAATGACTGCGATCGCAACTTTGGAAAAAATAAATATGTATAAACACGAGTAAATAGACAATTATTTAACCTTAATAAGGCTACAATCTATAGCCAACCTTTTTTGCCAAGCCAAGTACCATTTTTTGTAAAAAATATCGCTCTACATGCATAAATCAATAGAGGAAACAAATTCCCCAATTTTTCTTAATCGTCTTACTTAAATTCAAAAAAGTGTATTTTGATACTTGGAAGAACAATCTTGACTTTCCCGTACACCTAATGTTTCCGTAGGATAGATAAAGATTCACCTACAACGACAAGACTATCTGTGGCTAATCAAGAAGAAACTGCCCTACCTCTAGCGCAAACACCCCTCTATCACCTCGCTCTGGAACTGAAGGCAAGGTTAACGAGTTTTGGTGGCTGGGAAATGCCCGTGCAGTTTGTTGGGATCGGACAAGAACACGCTGCGGTCAGAACAACGGCAGGGATGTTTGATATTTCCCACATGGGTAAATTCGTCCTGCGGGGAAAACAGCTAGTCGCTCAACTGCAAAACTTAGTCCCCTCCGATTTGAGTCGGCTGCGATCGGGAGAAGCACAGTACACGGTGCTATTAAATCCGCAAGCCGGAATTATCGATGACATCATCTTCTACTACCAAGGAGAAGATAATGACACGCAGCAAGGAGTATTGATCGTCAATGCGGCAACCACCAGTAAAGATAAAAAATGGTTGTTGCAACACCTCGACCCAGAGCAGGTAGAACTACAAGACATTTCACGCCAGAAAATCTTAATTGCGGTGCAAGGACCGCAAGCCGTGGCGCAATTGCAAAACTTGGTAGAAGCAGACTTATCTCAAATCAAAGCCTTCGGGCATTTAGAAACAAAGATACTAGGAGAACCGAGTTTTATGGCTCGGACTGGTTATACCGGAGAAGATGGATTTGAAGTGATGGTAGACCCAGAAGCAGGCGTGAAGGTGTGGCGATCGCTCGCTCAAGCCGGAGTCATTCCCTGTGGACTAGGGGCGAGAGACACCCTACGATTAGAGGCAGCTATGGCACTTTATGAGCAAGACATTGACGATAATACCACCCCCTTAGAAGCAGGTTTAGGCTGGCTCGTTCATCTCGACACCAAAGGCGACTTTATCGGGCGCGATATCCTAGAGCAACAGAAAACAAACGGAGTTTCACGACGATTAGTAGGGTTGCAAATGCCAGGGCGACACATTGCCCGCCACGGCTACCAAGTCTTATCTGAAGGTAAAGTTGTCGGAGAGATTACCAGCGGCACTTTATCCCCCACGTTAGGCTATCCGATCGCCTTAGCCTACATTCCTACACCCCTCAGCCAGCCAGGGCAAACCTTAGACGTAGAAATCAGAGGCAAGACCTATCCAGCGGTAGTTGTGAAAAAACCCTTCTATCGAGCTAAGAATCGTCTGGGGAAGTGAGTTGGGAACAAAATTCAAAATTGAGACAAGGGGGACAAGGGGGACAAGGGAGCAGGGGAGCTGAGGGGCAGGGGAGCTGAGGGGGTAGAGGAGATAAAATAACGAACTGGTCACTGGTCAGGAGTCACTGGTCAGGAGTCACCTCACACCCTTTCTTCACGCTCTTACTGATAACTGAAAAGGGATTGACTACTAGGCGATCGCGTCTATAGTAAAGCATATTAATTAACGATAGATCCGCGATTTGGTTGAGGAACTGACATGGAGTTGGAATATCCAAGCGACCTAAAATATCTTGACTCGCACGAATACGTCCGCATGGATGGCGATATTGCTACGATTGGCATTTCTGCTTTTGCTGTCGATCAGTTAGGTGACATTGTGTTTCTGGAACTACCTGAAGTTGGCGATCGCGTCACTAAGGGAGAAACCTTTGGTTCCGTAGAATCAGTCAAAGCCGTAGAAGATATGTACTCCGCTGTGACTGGTACGGTCGTCGAACGCAATGAAACTGTACTAGAGACACCAGAACAACTAGCAGACGATCCCTATGGCGAAGGCTGGTTACTGAAAGTGCGTGTCGAAGATGCCAGCGAATTAGATGAGGCTCTCACTGCTGAAGAATATCGCGCCCAGGTAGAGGGAGCGTAGCGAGGGGCTGGGTAAACAAGGGAGACAAGGGAGACAAGGGAGACAAGGGAGACAAGGGGGACAAGGAAGACAAGGGAGAAGTCAGGAGTATATTTTTTTCTCTGCTCCCTGCTCCCTGCTCCCTGCTCCCTCATTAACAACTGACTTCTTCGATAACCGAGAATCGAACGAAATATTGCAGAATATTAATAAGATACTACTGGAGAAGCTATTTGTGGTACTAGACAGTCCTCGTATTCGACGCGATCGGCAGCAAAAACAAATAAGTAGCGAGTCAATTTCATTTCGACAAAGACACATTGGTCCTCAACCGATTGAGGTTGAGCAAATGCTAGAAGTGTTGGGACTACCGACCCTTGATGCTTTGATTGACCGGACAGTGCCACAAGCCATTCGCCAACAGCGATCGCTGCAATTGGAAGGCGATCGCAGCGAATATGCGGCTTTAGCGCAGTTAAAGGCGATCGCCTCAAAAAACCAAGTATTTCGATCGTTTATCGGCATGGGATATTACGGCTGCATTACTCCACCAGTAATTCAGCGAAATATTTTGGAAAATCCAGGCTGGTACACTGCTTATACTCCCTACCAACCAGAAATCGCTCAAGGACGACTAGAAGCGTTGCTGAATTTCCAAACGACAATTATTGACTTGACGGGTTTGGAGATTGCCAATGCTTCCTTACTAGATGAAGGCACAGCCGCCGCCGAAGCCATGACTATGAGTTATGGTCTGTGCAAAACGAAGGCAAAAGCTTTCTTTGTCTCCCAAAACTGCCACCCCCAGACAATTCAAGTCGTGCAGACTCGTGCTAGACCGCTGGGAATTAACGTGATTGTTGGCGACCACCAAACTTTCAAGTTTGACGTGCCAGTATTTGGCGTATTGCTGCAATATCCAGCCAGTGACGGTACGATTTACGACTATCGGGCATTTGTAGAACAAGCCCATGCTGCCAGAGCATTGGTGACTGTCGCCGCCGATCCTTTGAGTTTAACTTTATTGACTCCCCCGGGAGAGTGGGGTGCTGATATTGCGGTAGGCAGCACGCAGCGCTTCGGCGTACCGATGGGTTATGGCGGACCTCATGCAGCATATTTTGCCACTAAAGAAGAATTTAAGCGACAAGTTCCAGGGCGGATTGTCGGAGTTTCTAAGGATGTCCACGGGAAAACAGCCTTACGCCTAGCACTACAAACTCGCGAACAACATATCCGTCGCGACAAAGCGACGAGTAATATCTGCACGGCGCAGGTGTTACTGGCAGTCATGGCTTCGATGTATGCGGTGTATCACGGTTCCCAAGGACTGAAACAAATTGCTACGAGAATCCACAAATTTACGGCAATTTTGGCAGCAGGATTAAAGCAGCTAGGCTACACCATTAGTTCAGAATCTTTCTTCGATACATTACGGATTAATTTAGTCAATCGTAACTTAGATGATATTTTGCAGGCTTGCCAAGCTAAGAAAATCAATATAAGGATATTCGATGAAAAGTCTGTAGGTATCTCTTTAGATGAAACGATCGCAGAAGTCGATTTAACCGACTTATTCGAGATTTTCGCAGGTAGCAAAAACATACCCTTCACCATTGAAGAATTGGGGGCGGGTTTATCAGACAAGTCTTTAGGTAGTCAGGCATCACAGCAAAACCTGCCCCTACAAGTTCCCACACAACTGACCCGTATCAGCGAATTTCTCACCCATCCCGTTTTCAACCGCTACCATTCGGAAACAGAATTACTGCGATACATTTATCGGTTGCAGGCAAAGGATTTGTCCTTGACAACATCGATGATTCCCTTGGGTTCCTGCACGATGAAACTGAATGCAACGGCAGAGATGATGCCCGTCACCTGGCAGGAATTCGGCAACCTCCATCCGTTTGCCCCGCTGTCGCAAACGCGAGGGTATCAGATTTTGTTCCAGCAGTTAGAAGCATGGTTAGCGGAAATTACGGGTTTTGCTGCGGTTTCTCTCCAACCCAATGCTGGTTCGCAGGGTGAATATGCTGGTCTGCTAACGATTCGGCAATATCATGAAAGTCGGGGAGAAGGGCATCGGAATATTTGTTTGATTCCCCAATCTGCTCACGGTACGAACCCGGCTAGTGCGGTGATGGCAGGAATGAGAGTAGTGGCGATCGCCTGTGACGAACAAGGTAACGTAGACGTAGAAGATTTGCAGGCAAAGGCAGAAAAGCACAAAGACGAACTCGCCGCGTTGATGGTGACATATCCCTCCACCCACGGCGTATTTGAAGAACAAATTAAAGACATTTGCGCGATCGTCCATGCCTACGGCGGACAAGTCTACATGGATGGGGCAAATCTCAACGCCCAAGTCGGTTTGTGTCGCCCTGGAGATATTGGGGCAGATGTCTGTCACCTCAACTTGCACAAAACCTTCTGTATCCCTCATGGTGGTGGTGGTCCTGGGATGGGTCCAATTGGCGTAGCAACTCACCTCGCCCCCTTCCTCCCCAATCCGTCATTAGTCATCGGTCATTTGACAAATGACAAAGGACAAATGACATCCATTGGCGCAATCTCCGCTGCACCTTGGGGCAGTGCTAGCATCCTAACAATTTCGTGGATGTACATCGCCATGATGGGCGGTGAGGGATTGACAGAGGCGACTAAAGTAGCGATTCTTAACGCCAACTACATCGCCCGCAGACTAGAGCCATACTACCCCGTACTGTACAAGGGTAAGGCTGGTTTTGTCGCCCACGAGTGCATTTTAGATCTGCGATCGCTCAAGAAAACTGCCTCAATTGAAGTCGAAGACATTGCCAAACGCTTAATGGACTATGGCTTCCACGCCCCGACAATTTCTTGGCCCGTAGCAGGAACGATGATGGTAGAACCCACAGAAAGCGAATCGAAGGAAGAATTGGATCGATTCTGTGATGCCATGATTGCCATTCGGCAGGAAATTGCCGAGATTGAAGCAGGTAAGGTCAGTCGGGAAGATAATTTATTAAAAAATGCTCCCCATACTGCTGAAAGTCTGCTAGCAAGCGATTGGCAACATCTTTACACCCGCGAACAAGCCGCCTATCCCGCCCCGTGGACGCGAGAACACAAGTTCTGGGTTGCCGTTGGACGAATTGATAGTGCCTTTGGCGATCGCAATTTCGTCTGTTCCTGCCAACCGATGGAGGCGTATAGTTAGGGGTTGCTTATAGACTGTGCTTAGTGAGGGCGCACATCCGTGCGCCCTCACCAATGACGAATTTCTAAGTTATCTCGCCATGCCTTCTACTACCAAATCTTTCCCAGGCTTGCATACTTCTAGATTGCTGCGGCAGTTTCTAGAACGGCACGCCGAACAAGAGTATGTCAGTTTGGGGGAGTTAGTGGTAGAGTTGGGCGATCGCGCTTATGGTCCTTTGCTGGTCATCTGCGCTTTACCAGAAGCATTACCCCTTCCTGTGGCGGGTGTATCGGCGATTATTGCAATCCCGTTAATGCTGGTTTCGGCGCAATTAAGTTTGGGTTTTTCTCGTCCTTATCTACCAAAATGGCTGGCTAAACGGCGTTGGAAGCAAAAAAATTTAGCCAAGGTGGTAGAAAAAGGGCTGAATTACCTCGCAAAAGCTGAAAAAATCGTCCGTCCCCGTTGGGGTTTTATCACTTCGCGATTGGTACAAAGGTTGTTAGGATTATTTATTTTATTGATGGCGATAATTATTGCCTTGCCTATCCCGCTAGGAAATATGCTGCCCGCGATCGCGATCGTTGTCATTAGTCTAGGTATGAGTGAAGGTGATGGCTTACTCGTCATTGTGGGAGTTGTGGCAGCTAGTATTATTCTGGCAGTTATGGTCAGCGCGATCGGTTTTGTTGCTAATAGTTTGAGAAGTTCTTTCCAACAACTCCGACAACAACTTAATTTTTAGTCAATTTAAAAGTCACGCATTAATACCTCAATATTTTTAATAATGAAATAGAAGTTGGGGAGATTTTTTACCTTACTAATTGTAAGATTAAGCCAATAATTCCTCCAGCTAAAACTAACCAAGCAGAATTAATCTTGAAGCGGAAAACAGCGATCGCGCTAGCAATTGCTAAAACTACAGTCACGATATCTATCAATGCCGTACGTCCCAAAGTATATGAAACAACAGCCATCAAGCCCAAAGATGCAGCATTTACCCCATCTAAAAAACCACCAACTAAAGTAGATTGACGTAGTTTTGGAACCCAGGGATTGATAATGCCGACTAGTACAAATGCAGGCAGAAAAATTCCGATTGTAGCCGCGATCGCCCCTGCATGACCAGCTAAAAGATAGCCGATGAAAGTAGCAGTGGTAAACACGGGACCAGGGGTAAATTGACCGATCGCAACTGCATCTAAAAGCTGTTGAGACGTTAGCCACTGATGGCGCTCTACCAAATCTCGTTGCAAAAAGGCAAGTAAAACATAACCACTGCCGTACAGCACAGAACCAATTTTGAGGAAAAATAGAAACACATTCAGCCAGCCTACAGGTGGAGTAGGGGTTGTACTACCTGCTTGTGCCAGCGGCAAAGATAGCGGCAACAGCCAAGCTGCCGCATTACCCCGACTCCGCCACAGACTTTTTACCAACATCACTCCCAGTCCCGCCAGTAACAGCAATACGATTTCATTCCAGCCAAAAAAAAAGGCGACTATGACCGCTACTGCTACTATCCCCGTCGGTACGTCCTTAATTGCTTTTTGACCTAACTTCCACAATGCTTGTAAGACGATCGCGATGATAACGGGTTTGATACCGTAGAGCAATCCTTCAGCTTGGGGTAAAGTTTGGTATTGCTTGTAGGCGATCGCCAATACCCAGACGATCGACATGGCAGGTAAAATAAAGCAGGTTCCCGCGATAATCAAACCGCGCCATCCTGCCCGTTCGTAGCCGATGTGAATAGCTAGTTCTGTAGAATTGGGTCCGGGAATTAAGTTAGTTACGCCCAGCAAATCGAGTAGTTTCTCGCGACTCATCCACTGCCTGCGCTTTGCCACCTCATCATCCATCATGGCGATATGTGCGGCGGGACCACCAAAGGCGATCGTCCCTAGCTTCAGAAATACTAGTGCTAATTCTCGCAGTCTTTGCTTTTTTTGCTGCGAATTGAGGGTAGTATAGAGAATTTGCTGCTCTTCCGGTCGAATTCCTTCAGTTTCCTGAGACATCGGTTATCAGTTATCAGTTTTTCTACAATTTCGCCAACGCTTTACGAGCGATCCGAGTCACGTACAGAGTTACCGTTACCGTAGCAATAAAACCAATTATCCGAATTATCCAGACGATAGTTGAATTGGTGGGGCGATCGCTACTGCTAATTGTGGCAAGGCTACCAGCTAGAGAGCCAAGATAAACATACATCACCGTCCCAGGCAGCATCCCCGCAGAGCCAAGGAAATAATCTTTGAGCGAAACTTGAGTGATGCTGAAAGCGTAGTTTAACAGGCTAAAGGGAAATATAGGTGAAAGTCTGGTTAACAAAACAATTTTAAATCCCTCTTTTCCGACTGCCTCGTCAATAACTTGAAATTTTTGCTGACTGGCAATTTTTTTTGCCACCCATCCCCGCGCCAGATAACGCCCAACTAAAAAAGCTGCGGTGGCTCCCAGGGTTGCACCGATAAATACGTAAATCGAACCGAAAACTGCCCCGTAAACAACGCCTGCGCCCAAAGTCAGAATTGTGCCTGGAATAAAAGCAACTGTAGCAATGACGTACAGTAAGATAAACGCGATCGCGCCTGTAGCACCAAGATTTTCTATTCCTTGTAAAGCTTGCCGTAACAGTTCTGGTAAATTAATCTCCATCATGCCGAGACTTGAATTGCACCGCTACCACTCAACCCAAAAGCAGCGTGAATTGCTTGGAGTGCGGCAACTCCTTGTTCTTGAGCGACGACACAACTAATTTTAATTTCGGAAGTCGCGATCATTTGAATATTGATTTGGTGTTGTGCCAAAGCAGCAAACATCTTTGCCGCTACTCCAGGTTGACCCGCCATCCCTGCACCAACGACGCTGACTTTAGCGATCGCAGTATCTACCACGACTTGTCCCCAGCCATGCTCCGACGCTGCTTGTTCTAAGGCTTGCTTCGCAGCTGCCGCATCCATTTGCGCTACCGTACAAACAATATCCCGCTTCGGCACGCCGTTCGCAATCCGACAGCGTTGAGATTGAATAATCGTATCCACGCTAATATTCTCCCGCGCCAACAATCCGAATAATCTCGCCGCTAATCCAGGGCGATCCGGTACTTGGAGAATTGCTAAACGGGCTTGGTTGATGTCTAGGGCGACACCGCGAACGGGAGAATTCGGAATTCGGAATACGGAATTCGGAATTTGGGAGTCGGAGTGATTTTTAACTTCTAACTTTTGACTTTTGACTTCCTCCCTGTCCAATACCACTCTCTCTTCTACGATCTCAAAAGCCTCTCGCAGGGCTGCGACAGCGCGATCGCCGTCGGTTGCATCAATGACGCAACTGACTTTGACTTCTGAGGTAGAAATCATTTGAATGTTAACTCCTGCCTCAGCTAGGGTAGAAAACATTTGCGCCGCTACCCCAGGACGACCGATCATGCCTGCCCCGTCGATGCTGACTTTGGCAATGTGCGGCTGCACCATCACTTCTGCTTCCTCCGATCGCGGATCGGGATGGGAGCGCAACACGGGTGCGATCGCAGCGGCGACTGCTTCCGTCTGCTTGAGTAGCGAAGTCGTGACGGTAAAAGCAATGTCGTTGCTATTGCCTTCGTGGATCGACTGCACGATCAAATCTACGTCTAAGCCTTGACGGGCAATCTCGCTAAATAGCCGTGCCGCTATTCCTGGGCGATCGGGGACGCGCAGCAAAGCGATCCTAGCTTGATCTGCGTCCAGTTCTACTCCATCAACCGGGCGGGCAATTTCTAAATCTACCAGCGGGCGGGGTTGAGGTTTGGGCGAAACCACCCAAGTGCCAGGATCGCTCGTCCAACTGGAACGTACGACCAACGGTACGCCATAATTACGAGCAATCTCCACAGCCCTGGGATGCAAAACTTTTGCCCCCAAACTGGCAAGTTCTAACATCTCGTTGCAAGTAATTTCTGTCATTAACTGCGCTTCTGGTACGAGACGGGGATCTGTGGTGAGAATCCCTGGAACATCTGTATAAATTTCGCAACAATCGGCACGGAGTGCTGCTGCTAGTGCTACGGCTGAAGTGTCGGAGCCACCGCGACCCAAGGTAGTAATTTCTAATTCTTCCGTGCTGGTAATTCCTTGAAACCCAGCGACGACCACAACTTTACCAATTTGCAGTTGCTTTTCAATTCGAGATGTTTGAATGTGTAGAATCCGCGCCCGCGTGTGTTCTGCTTCAGTTACGATCCCCACCTGAGCGCCCGTGAGCGAAATTGCTGGTTGCCCCAATTCTTGTAATGCCATGCTTAATAGGGCGATCGTCACCTGTTCTCCTGTTGAGAGCAACATATCCATTTCCCGGCGACTGGGATTAGCGGAAACTTCATGCGCTAGTTTGACCAGTACATCGGTAGACTTACCCATCGCAGAAACCACGACCACCAAAGAGTTTCCTGCTTTCACTGTTTGGAGAACGCGATCTGCCACAGCTTGAATGCGTTCCACCGAACCAACCGAAGTACCACCGTATTTCTGGACAATCAGAGCCATAACTTTGAAAAGGGAGCAGAGGTAAGGGAGCAGGGAGCAGTGACCAGTGACCTGTTACCAGTGATTAGAAAAGATTCTAGCTACTAGTCACCAGCCACTAGTCACTATTAAGATTAGCGCATAAGATTAGCACGAATTAAGGAGCGATCGCCTTGTTGCTACAACTGCTCGATTGATTGCATAAATACGGGGCAAACATCGCCGATTCCTTTGATTAACGGTAGGGTGACTGTAAAAGTCGTACCCATTCCCACCGTGCTTTCCAAGGTAATTTCACCGCTATGTGCAGTAACACATTTTTTCACAATTGCCAATCCTAAACCAGTCCCAGGAATCTTCTCGGCATTATGAGCGCGAAAAAAAGGCTGAAATAGCTGTGCTTGGTCTGCTTGAGGAATACCGATCCCTTGGTCTTGAAATCGAAAGATTGCAGTTTTTTCTTCAACGATCAGTTCAAACTGTACCTGACCGCCAGCAGGAGAATATTTAATTGCGTTGTTGAGTAAATTACTTAAGATGTGTTTTAACAAACTCTCATCCCAGACCGAACCATGCAAGCGATCGCCATTCTGACAATAAAAAGTTAATATCAAGTCTTTTGCATTGGTACTTAATTTTGCTTCTTCTACAAGTTTGCTGCAAAACTGCTCTAATTCCATGGGGATGAGCTTGCATTTGAGTTTGCCTGCTTCAGCTTGGCTCAAAAGCAGAAATTCATCTAATAGCCTAGCCATGTCGTTAATGGCAGAACGAATCAGTTGAAAGTGAGCGAACTTTTTTTCTTGGCTTAATTTCTGTTCGTTATTTTGTAGCAATCCAGTTGCTAGCAAAATAGTTGTTAGGGGACTGCGAAAATCGTGCGAGAGGATGGAAGCAAAATCAGATTTAAACTGATTCATTTCTTTGGCTTTGACGAGTTCGGCAGTGCGTTCCTGCACGCTCACTTCTAAGGCTTGATTGACTGTTTTTAACGCTTCAGCTACCTGCTTGCGTTCGATCGCATAGCATAAAGAACGTATCAGTACGCCTGAATTTACCTGTCGCTTAACGAGATAATCCTGCGCTCCCTGGCGGACTGCTTCTAGAGCCAGATCGTCATCATTCGTATTTGTCAGCACGACGATGGGAAGGCTGGGAACGGCTTTAAGTAATGGTATGAGCGATCCTAACCCAGCGCTATCCGGTAGAGTTAAGTCTAACAAAACAACATCAAAGCAATTCTCTTGCAATCGGTCGAGCGCTTCCTGCAATCGCTGGGCGTGTACCAGTTCAAACTGCTTGACTGGAGACTCCTTCAGCAGCTCTCGCATGAGTCTGGCTTCTGCCAAGTTGTCTTCAATCAACAGAACTTTTACCGGAGTCATTGTGTCGTAGGGGCGGGTTTTTCAAAGGTTCCTGTGACAAAACAAAGATTTCTGCGGTTAAACCCGCCCGTACAGTTGTAGGGGCGGGTTTTTTGAATAAGCTCGTGAAATAGCAAACAGTTCTGGAGTTAAACCCGCCCGTACAGGAGTCAAAAGTCATACACACAATTATCGGCATATGAGGATTAATTCACAGGCAAGGTTACGGTAGAAAGCCAAAACTCTTCAATTCCTTTGACAATTTGAAACAATTGGCTGAGGTTGCGGGACTTGGTAATGTAGCAGTTGACGTGTAAATCGTAGCTGTGACAAATATCTTCCTCATTTTTGGAGGTAGTTAAGATCACGACAGGAATGCGTCGCAGTTGGGGATCGGCTTTAATTTCTGCCAAAACTTCCCGACCGTCTTTCTTGGGTAAGTTGAGATCGAGCAGAATTAAATCTGGGTGGGGTGCGTCGGTATACTCTCCTTCTTGACGCAAAAAAGCGATCGCATCCATCCCGTTTCGTACAGATAAGACTTGGTTGGGGATGGTACTGCGTTTGAGTGCTTCTTCCACCAAGCGGACATCAGCTTTATTGTCTTCCACTAGGAAAATGGTTCTGAGTTTTTCTGCCGTGCTTGTACTCATATTTCTTACCTCCGGCGGGAATTGTAAAGTAGAATGTTGCACCTTGACCTAATTCTGAAGCCACCCAGATATCTCCTCGATGGCATTCAACAATTTTTTTGCAAATTGCCAAACCCATACCTGTACCAGAATATTCATCTCTGGTATGCAAGCGTTGGAAAATGACAAAAATGCGATCGCTAAACTGGGGATCGATACCGATCCCGTTATCTTTAACTGAAAATAACCAGGCATCTTCTAATGGTGAGACACCAATATGAATCATAGGTGGCTTGTCGCTACGAAACTTGATTGCATTCCCAATCAGATTTTGAAATAGCTGAAGCATCTGGGTGCTATCTGCTAATACTGTTGGTAGCGGATCGTAAGAAATCGTAGCATCTGTTTCTAAAATTCTGCTTTGTAAGCCACTGAGAGTGCGTTTTAAGGCTACCTCCAAATCTACAGGTTGAAATTCGACATTCTGTCGATCGACCTTGGAATAAGCTAGTACATCATCTATGAGCGTCTGCATGAGGCTGACTCCCGATACCGCATAGCTAATAAATTCTTTAGCATCTTCATCGAGCTGTTCTTGATAGCGCATCTCTAACAACTGGACGTAATTCGCAACTTGATTTAATGGTTCTTGCAAGTCGTGGGAAGCGACGTAGGCAAACTTTTTCAATTCGGCATTAGAACGTTCTAAATCGTATGCGATTTGCGAGAGTTCTTCTGCTTGTCTTAAAACTACCTCAATTGTGGCTTTACGCAGATCGATCGCGGCTTTGATTTCTACTTTTTTCCACGGCAAAGATTTACCCTGGACAATTTCTTGCCATAATCGAAAGGATTTGCGTGGAGATAAATACACGCTGTCATTTTCCTGAGTGAATTCATATGCTTCATGCGGATTTCCACCCCAATTGACTGTTTGGATGACTTCAGGGCGAAACCATAAAATATAGCTTTTTTCAGCAATAGGAATCGCTAACAAGCCGCTAGCAACATGTTTATAAATTTCTGCTTCTGGAAATACTAGTGGTAGGGTATCCGTGTAGAAAACTTCCTCATCTCGAAACTGATATCTTAACCACTGTACGATTACATTTAAGCTTTCCGGCTTTGGAACTTGCCCAATTGTCGTCCATTCGTTATTAAAACAGATGGCTGCTCCTTGAGCATCAACTAATTCTAATAAGTTCGGTTCTTGTTTAACTAAACCATTAATCCAATTTTCGGCTTGCGACATATATTCGACTAGTTGCGATCGCACATATGTGATGTGAAGGTTGTAGTCGTAATCGTCTGTTTCTTCTATTGCCGAAATTTCTGCAAAAATCATTTGTCCGAGAAACTCACAAGCTTTACGTAGCTCGTAGGATACATATTTAGGCGAGCGATGATGACAAGCAATTAACCCCCAAAGTTTGTCTTCTTTAATTAAAGAAATTGTTAAAGAAGCACCTACTTCCATATTATGTAAGTACTTAAGATGACAGGAAGAGGCACTTCTTAAAGTTGAATGAGTTAAATCTAGCGGACGTAAATTTGTCGGGTTAATTAAAGGGAAAAGTTCTACTGGTTTAGCATGAGCGTTGGGAATTATTCTAATCCAATTGGAACAAAACAGTTTTCTCGCTGGTTTAGGAATATCCGACTCGGGAAAGTGCAATCCTAAGTAAGCTTCCATATCATCTAATTTTTCTTCGGCAATGACAATACCGTGTCCGTCATTGTCAAATTTATAGAGCATCACGCGGTCAAATCCCGTGACTTTACGTATTTCTTGAACGATGACTTGACCGAAATCTTGTAATTTTGTTGTTGTTGCTAATCGATTAATTGAGGCTCTAGCTAGGTGATAAAAACTTAAAAATGGAATGTTTTCTTGAGTTAGAGCTGGCTCTAATTCTAAAATCAGTAATCTATCTCGATTGCGATGAAATATGCCATCAAATACTACGTAATCGTCTCCTTTAACTCTCAACCAAATTTTTATCGGGTTGAGCAGATCGAAATTTTCTTCTGCTAGTCCTAGTTTGATTCTTTCTATTTGATAAGAGTCAAGCAGATCTTCTAGATTCTGCAAAACCAATTCTTCAGAGGAAATTCCAAAAACAGAAAATGCATTAGTACTGACTTGTAAAATTTTGAGGTTTGGCTCTTCTAAAACTATAATGACTCCGTGTGATTGAATTTGGTTAATTAGTTGAACTGGTTCTTCATCCCAAAGGGAAAATTCAACATCTGTTACTTGCAAGTTTTCTGACACAAAGAGCCTCCCCTGAAAAGTCAAAGGTTAAAAGTTAAAAGTCAAAATAATGGAAACTATGTTGCACGAATTTTTGTTGAGTTGAGATGCCAAACTAAGAGTAAAAGCAAAATCATGTGTTGTCATAATGCAATTTTTCTAGTAGGTTGACGCATGACACTACTAGCTTTATCCGTAATATTTATTAGTCGGTCTATATAAGTAAATTTATGGAAAACGGTTGCTTTTCTCTATTTCCTCAAATGTTACTCGCGCCAACAGCTTAACATAGCGTTTTTTGCGATCGAGGTAAATGTTAAGAAAAATTAGTAGTTCTTGAATTTGGCGACTAATTATGATGAGAAATAGCTGCATTTTTGCAATACAAAAGCTAGCTAGGTAATTGGTAAATGTTAGTTGGTAGTTGGTTTACAGGTTGAAAAGCGCGATTATTATTTAGTTGCTAACCCTTCGGTGTGAATTATTTAGAAAATATTAAAAATAGCAGAATTGGGCAATAGTTTGTGCTATTTGCTAGCAAGCTAAAAATCAAGCCAGCTTGACTAATTTATCGCCATAATCTGTCGTTACTCTAAGCGATCGCGATTTTATAGTAGCGATTTTATAGTAGGGTGGGCATTGCCCACCTATACTCAATTGGCTTTTATCTACAGCAAATTAGTTAAGCTAACACGCAAATTATTAAAAATAGCTGCAATACCGCTAATTCAGCCAATAAGAGTAAATACTTAATCTCATCAAGAATTGCGAAGCACAAACATTGCGATCGCCCCCTCACAAGCCATTTCATCCTACTGTTCCTCAAAGTAATAGAATGAAGATCTAGAATTGCAGTTGCAATGTAGTTGCATTGAGTACAGATTCCGTAACAATTTCTACAGAATTGGTGACATAAAAATCTGTATTCATGAAGAGTTTGTCATATTGACCCAATAGAAAGCTTTCTATGAGTTCTTCGATCCGCTTCTTAATGTGCGCCCCCGACCACTATGATGTGGACTACGTGATTAACCCCTGGATGGAGGGTAACATTCACAAGTCCTCCCGCGATCGCGCCGTCGAACAGTGGCAAAAGTTGTTCCATGTCCTAAAGGAACAAGCCGTTGTCGATTTGGTGCAACCGCAACCAGGCGTACCAGACATGGTATTTACTGCGAATGCAGGCTTGGTTTTGGGGGATACAGTTGTCCTCAGCCGATTCTTCCACAAGGAGCGTCAGGGAGAAGAACCATTCTTCAAGCAGTGGTTTGAGTCCAAAGGTTACACGGTACACGAATTACCTAAAGACTTACCATTTGAAGGTGCTGGAGATGCACTGCTGGATCGGGAAGGACGCTGGTTATGGGCTGGGTATGGCTTCCGTTCCGAACTCGATTCTCACCCTTATCTCGCCAAATGGCTTGATATTGAAGTGTTATCCTTGCGCTTGATGGACGAGCGCTTCTATCACCTCGATACCTGTTTTTGTCCCTTGAGTGGCGGTTATCTCCTCTACTATCCCCCAGCTTTTGATTCCTATTCCAACCGTCTGATTGAAATGCGGGTTCCAGCTGAAAAGCGGATCGCGATTAAAGAAGCCGATGCGGTGAATTTTGCTTGTAACGCCGTCAACATCGACTCGGTAGTAGTAATGAATAAGGCGAGTGAAGATTTAAAAGCTCGCTTGACTAAACTGGGATTTCAGGTAATTGAAACCCCGCTGACAGAATTCCTTAAGGCTGGGGGAGCCGCCAAATGTCTGACGTTGCGGGTGACAGAACCAGTACGGGAAGAAGTCCACGCCAGCACGCCTGTGGAAAGTCGTGCTGTCCGTATGGAAGGACATTTGTTGGATTCCGGTTTAATCAACCGCGCTTTAGATGCGATCGTGGAAAATGGCGGTAGCTTCCAGGTGCTGAATTTTAGCTTGGGAGAACAGCGACAAAGCACTTCTTCCGCCGAAGTGAAGGTGACAGCTCCATCCCGCGACGTGATGGAAGAGATTATATCTCAGCTAATCGATTTGGGTGCTGTGCCGCGTCCGCAAGAAGTTTGCGACGTGAATATGGAACCCGTACATCAAGCGGGTGTAGCTCCCGATGATTTTTACGTCACGACGATTTATCCAACAGAAGTGCGGGTAAATTGCGAGTGGGTGAAGGTACAAAATCAGCGGATGGATGGCGCGATCGCAGTTACATTTAATTCTGGTAGTCCCTTGGCTCGTTGCAAGTTATTGCGGGATTTGGAAGTTGGCGAACACGTCATTGTTGGAATTGAAGGTATTCGTACCATTCGCAAAACGGAATCGCGGGAACAGCGCAACAAGCAGGAATTTAGCTTTATGTCTGCTGGAGTCTCCAGCGAACGCCGCGTCGAACTGGTAGTAGAACAAGTAGCTTGGGAACTGCGACAAGTACGCGACCAAGGTGGTAAGGTGGTTGTCACGGCTGGACCCGTGGTGATTCATACAGGTGGCGGGGAACACCTATCGCAGTTGATCCGCCAAGGCTACGTGCAAGCTTTATTGGGTGGAAACGCGATCGCCGTCCACGATATCGAACAAAATATGATGGGAACTTCCCTCGGTGTTGATATGAAGCGGGGAGTCGCCGTACAAGGAGGACACCGCCACCACTTGAAGGTTATCAACACGATCCGGCGTTATGGCAGTATTGCTAAGGCTGTCGAGCAAGGTGTATTGCAAAGCGGAGTCATGTACGAGTGCGTCCGCAACAACGTCCCCTTCTGCTTAGCAGGATCGATTCGGGATGATGGTCCTTTACCCGACACCGAGATGGATTTAATTAAGGCTCAAACCGAATACGCACGGTTATTGCAGGGAGCAGATATGATTTTAATGCTCTCTTCGATGCTGCATTCTATTGGCGTAGGGAATATGACGGCTGCTGGGGTGAAAATGGTCTGTGTCGATATTAACCCCGCCGTAGTCACAAAACTGAGCGATCGCGGTTCGGTTGAATCTGTCGGTGTGGTGACAGACGTAGGATTATTCTTGAGTTTGTTAGTCCAGCAGTTGGATAAGTTGACCAGTCCTTATCATTTGGTGCAAGTCTAAATCGGCGATCGACAATGGTAGGGTGCGTTACGTAACGCACCCTACTACAAAGAATTTTTGTCTGTTAGGTAGCACAGCCCTGCTACCTATTTTTGTTTTGTGGAAATCCGCAATGATACGGTATGCACTCACAGCTAAATTTACATATTTTAATAATAGAAATGATATTTACGATCGGGCGATCGCTATTTGTAACTTATCCTCTGCTGGGTCAATAGATAACAGAAAAAATTATGCAACCTACGATTTCATCTTCCAACCGCAATCCTCAAAACAGTCTATTTCTCTCTCCTGGTGAATTCTGTACTTGTCATATTTGCGTCCCTGATTCAAATGAACGAATGGCTGCAATTATGTTTAACAAGCAATACTATAGTTTTTTCAAGTCAGTTAAAGATCGAGAAAAAGCCTTAAGCGTGGTTGCTAAACTTCAGGAAAAAGACAACAATGCTTTAATTGTTAAAACTCCTAAAGGATATACTCTTTGGGTTTTAGAACCTACAGCCTATTTATGTAAGTCGAAAAAATAAGAGTTCGTGGTAGGGTGCGTTACTTAACGCACCCTACTTCTACTTCATTTAATTACGGTAAGAAGAACATAGCATAGGCAAAGAACCGAACATCTCCCTACGACTACCTTTGATAGCCTGATATTGGGTTGAGAAAAGTCAACCCCCGACAAATAAACAGCTGTTGAGTCGGTAATTCAGTTAACACACATTAGCTAGAGATACAGCAAAGTTCGGAGGTAATTATGGCACTAGTACGTTGGGAACCATTCCGCGAATTTGAAATGGAACCATTCCGCGAATTTGGCAATTTACAAAGAGAAATGAACCGTTTGTTTGACAGCTTGTCACCTCGCACTGGTGGTAATGGTGGTACGGCGTTCGTACCCGCAGCTGAATTGCAAGAAACACCAGAAGCAATTCACCTGAAACTCGAAGTTCCTGGAATGGAAGCTAAAGATTTAGATGTACAAGTAACGGCGGAAGCTGTTGCAATTAGTGGCGAACGTAAATCTGAAACCAAGACAGAAGAAAAAGGCGTAACTCGTTCCGAATTTCGTTATGGTTCGTTCCGTCGCGTCATTCCACTCCCAACTAGAATTCAGCATGAAAACGTCCAAGCTAACTACCAAAATGGCGTTCTAACTCTCACATTACCGAAAGCAGAAGAAGAAAAGAATAAGGTTGTGAAAGTTAATATTGGATAAATTCTCAGTCAGGTAGGAATTCACCTACCTGACTGTTTACTATTCGTAATACGAAGAGATTGGGCGAATAGAATTCGCGACTACACAGGCTAAGTCTACCGTTGACTCGAATCGCGATCGCACCTAGCCCTCAAGTTAGCAAAATTAATATTTTCCTCTGGTTTCTACCACTAGCTGCTTCAATATCCCTGGTACGGTGGATTGTAAGGCGTGGCGGATCGCTTCTAATTGCTCTAAATCTACTTCGTTCGTCCATTCATCCATAAAAAACTTTTTGACTTCAATCGAGAGGACGCAAGCAGAATCGGGAAACTTTTGATGTACCCAAGTAGGAAAATGTCCGCCGTAAAATTTGACATTTTCTCTTACGTCAAGTTGCCTTCCCAAAAAGTCAAAGTTGCGGAGATCCGAGAGAAAACTTTCGATGATAGAATGCCAGCGATCGCGATCCAGTGTCGCAGTGCCTAAATTAATTTCTGGATTATATCTCGGATCGGCAGGTTCGGCATCTCGTCCCAAACGGCGATGATTGTAAGTATGCAGTTCAAATACAACAAAACGTCCGTGACGGCGTTCTAAATCTCTAAAAATTCGTTCTAAATTAGCATAAAAAGTATCGTATTCAGCTAAGGAACGGGCAAGAATTTCAGCTGATGGCATGGATTGCCAAACTTCCAAACCCCATGCATCTTTGGGGTAAATATAAACTGCTTTTTCTCTAGGACGGTTGAGATCTAATTCAAACCGCGATCGCTTCACCACAATTTGCGTATCTGCGATCGTCGTCCAAGCCGCCGTAAATGGGTCTTCTTCTCGCCAGCGATCGGCTTCACTGATGACCATTAAATCTGCAACTTCCTGTCTGACATCATGACCGTCATGTAAGGCTACAGCCGCGATCGCACCATTTCCAACTCGCTCTAATACCCAGCTTGGGTTCATCACTTATCAGTTATCAGTTCTCAGCAAATAGAAAGTAGGTAGCAGCTTAAAAAGTGATATATGACTTACTTTCAGTAAATTGTTTTATCTTTATTTAAATACTCACTTTTGTGTATATTTTCTCTTATACAGTGTACTATAAACTGTATTAATTAACACTTTTTGTCAGCCATCGGCTATTTTTGACTTTTGACTTTTAACTTTTGACTTACTTTCGTCCCAATTCTCCTTTTGTCCTAATCTGCAAACATGAGCAAGGTTACACGCGGTACGATCGCGGCTGGAGATGCAAGAACCGCCGCAGCCGGAATTGAAATGTTTCGCCTGGGTGGTAATGCTTTTGATGCCGCCGCCGCTGCTGTTTTAGCTTCATTTGTCACCGAATCATCGCTGACTTCTGCTGCTGGTGGAGGCTTTCTTTTAGCGCATACTCAGGACAATCAGAATATTTTATTTGATTTCTTTTCCCAAACTCCTATTCATAAAAGACCTCAACAAGAAATTAATTTTTACCCCATAGATGTGAATTTTGGCGATGCCGTGCAAGAATTTCATATTGGACTGGGCGCGATTGCCGTACCGGGAAATATTGGAGGGATTTTTCACGTACAACAAAAGTTAGGTAAATTACCTTTTCATGTCGTTACTGAGCCAGCAGTTCACTATGCTAAATATGGTATAGAAGTGAATGAGTTTCAAACTTACTGCTGGCGAATTTTACAACCAATTTTGACCGCTACCAAAGCAGCACGACAAATTTACGCGCCGCAAAGCGTGTTGCTGGAGGTAGGAGATAAATTATTCATGCCTGATTTTGCAGCAACCTTAAGCTATCTTGCCGAACGAGGAGTGCAAGAGTTTTATCGAGGAGATATTGCCCGACAATTAATTAAAGATTGTCAAAACAATGGCGGTTATTTAACTGAGGCAGATTTAGCACAATATCAAGTTATTGAGAGAGAACCGCTGACGATTAATTATCGAGGAAATACATTATTAACAAATCCGCCTTCTAGTTCAGGAGGAATTCTAATTGCTTTTGCTTTAGAATTGCTGTCTCAATTCGATCTTAGTAAAATTGGTTTTGGCACGCCGCAGCACTTACAAATTATCACAGAAATAATGCGATTAACCGATCGCGCTCGAAAAGAAAAGTACGATTCTAATGTTTATCAAACTAATATATCAGAAACATTTTTAGCTGCTGCTCAAATTACCGAATATGCATCGCAATTAAATTCAGTTGTGAATAAGTGGGGTAGTACCACCCATCTAAGCGTTGTGGACGATGAAGGAAATGCCGCTAGCGTCACAACTTCTAATGGAGAGGGTTGTGGTTACATTATTCCAGGTACGGGCATCATGCTAAATAATATGCTAGGTGAGGACGATATAAATCCACATGGCTTTCATCAATGGCAAGAAAATGTACGAATTTCTTCCATGATGTCGCCCACAATTGTATTAAAAGACAATCGCCCTGAAATTGTTTTAGGGTCTGGTGGTTCTAAGCGAATCAGAACAGCAATTTTACAAGTTATTTCCAATATTATTGATTTTCAAATGCCTGTAGATTTAGCTGTGAACAGTTCTCGCCTGCATTGGGAAGATAATGTCTTGAATCTAGAACCAGGGTGGAATGAGGAAGCGATCGCTCACTTAATTTCTGCTGATGAAATATCCCTATTATGGAACAAGCAGAATATGTTTTTTGGCGGCGTGCATACAGTCATGGAAGATGAATCGGGAATTATTTCAGGTGCGGGAGATAAACGGCGTAATGGTGCGATCGCTTCAATCTAAAGCCCCCTTGATTGAATGTCGGCTGGTAGGGGCGCACAGCTGTGCGCCCCTACATATGAATTAACCAAAGTCCCCCTTTTTAAGGGGGGTTGGGGGGATCTAACCTACCAAAACTTCCTCTTTAATTTCTGCCCCAAAATGTTCGACCAATAAGTCCCGCACTACTGATTTTAAATCTTCACAGGCAACCCGTTTCATCACCTCTTTACCTAAGTGGGCATCCTTACCAACCTTACCACCCATCCATATATCTACTGCCTCCACCGTGCGATCGTCTTTGCGCGTTTTCGTGCCGATAAAACCAATATCTGCAACTTGAGGTTGACCGCAGGAATTAGGGCATCCCGTCCAATGAATTCGCACTGGTTGAGTTAAGATTAACTCTTGTTCGAGTTCCTTAACTATTGCTAAAGCGCGGTTTTTAGTTTCGATAATTGCAAAACCGCAAAACTCATTTCCAGTACAAGAAACTAAGCCTCGATTTAAAATTCCTGGCTCAATTGTAAAACGCTCTTTTAGCAGAGGTTCGGCTAAAAATGCACTCAAACGTGTATCGGGAATATGGGGAATAATTAAATTTTGCTCGACGGTGAGGCGAATTTCTCCATTGCCGTAAACCTCTGCCATTCGCGCCAGTTCAAACATTTCATTTGCATACAAGCGACCGATAGGAACGTGCAATCCGACATAATTTAATCCTGTTTGTTTTTGGGGATAAACTCCAATATGGTCGCGTTTTTCCCAATCAATTTCATCTTTTTCTGCGGCTGTAGCTAGCGGTTTACCGAACCGTTGTTCTACCTCAGCGCGAAACTTTTCTATTCCCCATTGGTTAATTAAGTGCATCATGCGGCACTTTTGGCGGTTTTCCCTCGGTCCATTTTCGCGATAGACCATCATTATCGCCAGAGTTAAAGCAACCACATCTTCGGGAGGAATCCAAGCATCAAGGGGAATTGCCGATACATATTGATTGGGGGCAAAATAACCACCGACAATGATGTTAAAGCCTAGCGTCCCGTCTTTATATGCTGGAAGCAAGCCGAGGTCGTTAATTTCGGCGTGAACCGAGTTATCGCGACCACCAGCCACAGCTATGTTAAATTTTCGAGGTAAATCACTCAGTTCGAGATTGCCTTCACCGTTGTTAGTAATGGCATCTTGGAGAATGCGGCACAATCCGCGCGTGTCGATGAGTTCGTTGGCATCGATACCTGCAACAGGAGAACCCGTGATGTTGCGCACGTTGTCCATCCCTGATTGGACGCAGGTTAGACCAGCTTGTGCCAGTATGTTGATAATATCGGCAATATCTTCGATGCGGATGCCACGCAGTTGTAAGTTTTGGCGCGTGGTAATGTCTGCGTTACCTCGATCTTGAAATCCCGCACCTTGGCAGTAGCGCTGTACGATTTCTGCTAGTACTCGCATTTGAGTGCTAGTTAAGATGCCGTTGGGTATCCGCATCCGCATCATAAATTTACCAGGAGTCACTGGACGATGGAAAAAACCCAACCACTTAAGTCCGAAATCTCGCTCGAACTCGTCCATTGCTTCCCAGCCAATTTGGGCAAAGTGTTCTAGTTCTTGTTTGAGTAGTAAGGGGTGTTTTTTAGCTTTGGCTTGTTCGACTTTATTTAATTTCTGTTTTTTAACTGCTTGTGTCATCGATCTAGCCTACGAGAGTTACTTTACAGCAAGTGCGATCGCATTTGCGCATCAGATCGGGTTGTTCGGTAAAATCCTTTTGTTGCTAGATTATTCGGCTTTGATGAAAGGGTTCGTAGGCTTTGTTACCGTTACTCTAATTTTGTAGAAGCTATCTATTTTTAGACTTAATGCATCTATCTATAGTAGTAAAATGGCAGTATTTGTAGGGTGCGTTACGCTAGAAGCTAACGCATCCTACGGGTATAAGGACAGTAAATGTAGTGCCTCTACCAACTTCACTCTCCACATAAATCTCGCCACCGCAGGCTTCAATACACTTTTTAGCGATCGCCAGTCCTAAGCCAGTACCAGGAGTGCTACCGACATTGCTAGCGCGGTGAAAGGGTTGAAATAGCTGTGGTAAATCTGCTTTGGGAATACCAATTCCCCAATCTTGAATTTGAAAAGTTACCATTTCTGGCTGAGCAGCTAAATTAAATTGTACGCTACTGCCTGCGCAAGAATATTTAATTGCATTACTGAGTAAGTTAGCTAAAATATGGCGCAGTAGATTTTCATCCCATAATGCTTTTTCTGTTTGACCCTGACAGGTGAAAACTAGAGCAATTTGTTTTTTGGCTGCACTCAGTTCTAGTTCTGCAACTAGTTCTTGACAAAAATCTTGAATATCTAAATAGGTAGGTAGGCATTGAAGTTGTCCCGCTTCAGCTTTCCCCGCTAGAGAAACTTCATCCAACATCTGCGCCATATTTTTAATCGCAGCATTAATATGTTGAAAATGGGTTAGTTTTTGTTTTTCAGTTAATTTTCTTTCGCTATTTTGTAGTAGTCCAGTTGCTAAAAGAATAGTTGTCAGTGGACTGCGAAAATCATGCGATAGCATTGAGACAAATTCAGATTTAAATCGATTCAGTTGCTTAGCTTTATCTAACTCAACTGCACTTTCCTGCACCTGGGTTGCTAATGCTTGATTTTTGGCTTGTAAAGCTTCTGCTGCCTGCTTGCGCTCGATCGCATAACATAGCGATCGTACCAACAATTTAGCATCGATCTGCCGTTTCACTAAATAGTCTTGCGCCCCTTGTCGCACTGCCTCAATTGCTAATTCGTCATCGTTCGTATTCGTCAGAACGACAATCGGTAAGCTAGGTGCTTGTTGTAGTAGTAGAGGTAAAGATGCCAACCCTTGGCTATCTGGAAGAGTCAAGTCTAGTAAAACTGCATCGTAGGGTTGTGACGATATTAACCCTCGATCCAGTTCTGCTAAGGCATCTCCCAATCGCTTGACATGTACCAGATGAAAGTGTCTGAGATTGGCTTGCCGCAAAATCTCTTGTAAAAATCTGGCTTCTGCCAAACTATCTTCAATTAACAAGACTTTTACTAAACTGGCAAGCATAGTTTTCTGGTTTTTCCCCCTCCTCTTGTAGCGATGGTTGTTTGGGCTAAATAGTAACTATGCTCATACATTACCAATTATGCGCTAGAAGTTTTAGCCCTCGCTCCCCCCAACCCCCCTTAAAAAGGGGGGTTGGGGGGAGCGTTATGGCAATGTAACGGTAGAGAGCCAAAACTCTTCAATTCCCTTGACAATCTGAAACAATTGGCTGAGATTGCGAGATTTGGTGATGTAACAATTGACGTGCAAAGCGTAACTATGGGCGATATCCTCATCGTTCCGAGAAGTCGTGAGGACGACAACAGGAATGCTTTTGAGTTGAGGATCGGCTTTAATTTCTGCCAAGACTTCTCGCCCGTCTTTTTTGGGTAAGTTGAGATCCAGCAGAATTAAATCGGGGCGAGGTGCATTTACAAACTCACCCTCTTGACGCAAAAATGCGATCGCGTTGACTCCATCCCGTACCGACATCACTTGATGCGGTACAGAACTGTTTTTCAATGCCTCTTCTATTAAGCGGACATCGGCTTTATTATCCTCTACCAAAAAGATCGTTTTGTGCTTTGCGTCCGTTTCTCCGCTCACGATCGCGCCCTCCTACGGGTAGCGTAAAATAAAATGTTGCCCCAGCCCCAAGTTGCGACTCTACCCAAATCCGTCCCCTGTGACACTCGACAATCTTTTTACAGATTGCTAAACCCATTCCCGTACCTGGATATTCGTCTCGTGGGTGCAGGCGTTGGAAGATCACAAAGATGCGATCGCTAAATTGCGATTCGATACCTATTCCATTATCTCGTACTGCAAACAGCCACTCATCCTCTTCTTGACGCTGTGCTGAGATATGAATTTCTAATGGTTTGTCACTGCGGAATTTGATCGCATTACCAATCAAATTTTGAAACAATTGCATCAATTGGGTGCTATCTGCCATCACAGTCGGTAATGGATCGCGGCTAATTTTCGCCCCACTTTCGGTAATGCGTTGTCTTAAATTACCTAAAGCGCGATCTAAAGCCGTATCAACTTCCGTAAGTTCAAACTCAACTCCCTGCATTTCTACTTTAGAATATGCCAGCACATCATCGATCAGCGTTTGCATTAAGCTGACTCCCTCGACAGCAAAATTAATAAATTCCTTCGCGTCTGCGTCGAGTTGCGATTGATAGCGCATTTCTAACAATTGGACGTAATTTGCTACCTGATTTAGCGGTTCTTGTAAGTCATGGGAAGCAACGTAAGCAAATTTTTTCAATTCAGCATTCGATCTTTCTAAGTCGGCTGCTAGTTGTGCTAGTTCGTCAGCTTGGCGCAGCACGATATTGACAATTGCTTTTCTTAGTTCCAGCGCCGCTTTAATTTCTACTTGTTTCCAGGGTAAAGATGTGAGGCTGACTGTTTCCTGCCATAATTGGAAAGATTTACGCGGACACAATCGTAGTCCATTCTCTTGATTTAGTTCGTAAGCATTATGAGGATCGCCACCCCAATTTACGGTTTGAATTACTTCGGGACGGAACCATAATACATAATTGCGCTTAGAAATTGGAATTGCTAATAAACCACTGGCAACATGTTTGAATCTTTCCGCATTGGGATAAACTTGCGCTAAAGAATCGGTGTAGAACACTTCTTCTTGAACGTTATTTTTCAGCCACTGAACTAAGAAATTTAAGTCTTCTGCTGCGGGAGTTTTACCAATTGTCGTGCAAGTATTGCCAAAACAAATTGCTGCACCTTGGGCATCGGCTAAGTTGAGAAGATTTGGTTTGTGTTTAATCAAACCATCAACAAAGTTCTCCTCTTGAGACATATATTCGACTAAAGCTGACTGCACGTAAGCCAACTGTCGCCGATAGGCAAAATCTTCGGTTTCTTCTCTAGAAGCAATTTCAGAAAAGACCATCCGTCCCAAAAATTCGCACGCTTTGCGTAATTCGTAAGAAACATACATGGGTGTTTGATGGTGACAAGCAATTAAACCCCAAAGTTTT
Source organism: Chroococcidiopsis sp. [FACHB-1243] (assembly GCF_014696895.1). Lineage (NCBI taxonomy): Bacteria > Bacillati > Cyanobacteriota > Cyanophyceae > Chroococcidiopsidales > Chroococcidiopsidaceae > Chroococcidiopsis > Chroococcidiopsis sp. [FACHB-1243]. The sequence goes on from NZ_JACJQX010000002.1 coordinate 176,842, forward strand.
TGGTCTTTAATTAACGAGATTGTCAGCGAAGCACCTACACCCATATTGTGTAAATATTCAAAATGACAAGCTGCGGCACTTCTAAGAATAGAATTCGTCAGTTCTGTAGGTTCTTTGCTAATTAGATTAATTGCTGGTACGAGGGTTACAGGTTCGCAGTGGCTATCGGGAATTAAACGAATCCAATTAGAGGCAAATAATTTTCTCGCTGGTCTGGGAATATCAGATTCAGGAAAGTGTAGTCCCAAATATGGTTCCATGCTATCGAGTTTTTCTTCAGCAATGACAGAACCATGTCCGTCGTTATCAAATTTATACAACATGACGCGATCGAATCCAGTCACGTTGCGAACTTCTTGGACGATAATTTGACAAAACTCTCTGAGATTTGAAGTTTCTTCTAAGCGATTAATAGATGCTCTAGCTAAGTGATAAAAACTGAGGAAGGGAATATTTTCTTGGGCTAGCGCTGGTTCTAATTCTAAAATTAGAAATTCTTCTATATTGCGGTGAAATACGCCATCAAATACAGAATATTCGTCACCTTTTTTTCGTACCCATAACTTAACGGGATTGATGATATCAAGATCTTCTGTTGCAGTTAAGCCAGTCTGAATTCTTTCTAACTGAAAAGGATCGATAAATTCTGATAAAGGTCTTTGTAGCATTTGTTCGGCTGCAATTCCGAACGTAGCGATCGCATTACTACTTATTTGTAAAATAGTCAGATCTGGTTCTGCTAAAACAATTAAAATTCCATGCGGTTGAATTTGATTAAAAGTATGAATTGCTGGTTCTTTTAAACGAGTAATGTCGATACCTTGAGCTTGAAAATCGATGACCATATTGCTTCTCCTAAGTTGATGACGGGAGCAGCAATAGAAGTGCGATCGCTCTTTCAATTTTTTGGCGATCGACCATCTTAGTATTATCTAAATGTCGCTCCCGTGATGTGTGAAAAAATACTTCTGCTCTGTCAGTAACGAAAAGCTCTTGGAGATCCCCCAACCCCCTTAAAAAGGGGGCTTTGTTCCCTCTTGTTTAATGAGACTTTATTCCCCCCCTTAAAAAAGGGGCTAGGGGGGATCTTGTCTTAACCGAAAAGTATTAAAACCACCTCTACAATTCAATCTTTATTCTTCAGGGAAGTGTATCATGTTCGACAAAACAAAATTCTGCGCGATCGCGTTTTGTATGTTAATTAATATGAGCTAATTTTATAGGAATATAAACTTTTTATAAAAAATTCAATCTAAGAATATTTAACTACATACAGATAGAGCGGCTACTAGTGCAAAGGTTTCTTTTCTCAGACCGATTTATTGCACGATCTCGCCTCACATCATATATGCTATTGAAAATTCTGCGCGGTTAGACCTTATATTGACTACCTCTCTCCATTGCTCTATGAATAGGTTTATTGTTTGCCTCTTTTGCAACTTTTATCCAATCTGCTTGTTCTAATACTACATCTAGTACATCTGAGAGGTTACAGCGCTCTTCATAAGCAATTCGCCTTAATATATCGTGATGTTCTGGCTGGATGTATACAGGCTTTCTTTGCGTTTGCGCCATTTTGTCTACTCTTGCTAACTGGTATTAATTCTCACTATAGCTTAGCTAATTAGCTGAGTCACCTATTAATTATACTTAAATGTATATAAGTTGACAATTAGCTAATTAGCTGATTGAATCATAATGGAGTGATTCACGCACCAAAGATAGTACGGGAGTGCCTCTAGTTTATTAGAAAGATCGCTTATACTTTTTGATTATGCATACGCAGCTAGACCTGTTCAATCTCCCAGATATTCCGTACACTACTCCCCATCTTCAAGCTTTAACTACTCCTAAAGCTACTGTCATTGAACTTTTCGCGGGAGCTGGAGGTCTAGCACTTGGCTTAGAATATGCAGGGCTAAGTGCAAAAGCGCTAGTCGAGATCGATAAAGATGCTGTAGCAACGCTCAGGCATAACCGTCCAAATTGGAGTGTCATTCATGCTGATGTTTCAAAAGTTTCTTTTGATGGTATGAGTGCAGATGTTGTAACAGGAGGATTTCCTTGTCAAGCTTTTAGCTATGCAGGTAAAGGTTTGGGATTTGAAGATATTCGCGGTACTTTATTTTATGAATTTGTACGTTGTGTTAAAGAGGTTAAGCCTAAATTATTTCTGGCTGAGAATGTCAGAGGTTTAATCAGTCATCAACAAGGTGAAACCCTTAAAACAGTTTTATCTGTTCTGGAATCACTAGATTACAACATTCAATATCGTTTACTGAATGCTGTTAATTATGATGTACCGCAGAAAAGAGAAAGAATTATTATAATTGGTACTCGCCCAGATATTCGCTTTCAATATCCTGCCCCTTCTGCAAAAATTTTGACCCTGAGAGATGCATTAAAAAATGTTCCACTTTCAGAGGGAGTAAAATACAGTTCTAAAAAAGCTGCTATTTTAGCTTTAGTTCCGCCTGGCGGTTGTTGGCGAGACTTGCCAGAGGATATTCAGAAAAGCTATATGATGAAAAGCTATTATCTCTCAGGTGGAAGAACAGGTATGGCGCGTAGAATTGCTTGGGATGAACCAAGTTTAACTTTGACGACTTCGCCTTCGCAGAAACAAACTGAGCGTTGTCATCCAGATGAAACTAGACCCTTTACTGTAAGGGAATATGCCAGAATTCAAACCTTTCCTGATGATTGGGAATTTATTGGTGGTATTAGTTCCAAGTATCAACAGATTGGAAATGCTGTGCCTGTAAAGTTTGCTTATCACTTAGGACGAGCAATAATTAATGCTTTATCAAATGTAACAGATCAATATCATGTCAGTAAGCCCGATCGAATAAGCTCCTGAATGAAGCTTTCTGTTGTCGATCGAGTGTCTTCAGCTCTGAAACATCACTAATAACGTCTGGGAGTACATTAAACAGCATACTTATAGCTTCTGGTACACCAGTAACTAATTCATAAAATGCTTGACCATCGATCTGTCTGATTTTTTGATTCACAGGTTTTCTCTTTCCAGTTTCTCTATCTGAAGGAGTAAAGGGTCGATTGTATCTTATTTTATTTTTAGGAATAATTTCAACATAGTAAGCAGTAAATTCTTGATACTCTGGTTTACTCAAACAGAATAACAAGTAGTCATAAATACCAGATTTATCACTTCCTTTGACCGTATTATGCTTATTTTTTATCTCTGCTATGATTTTTTTCTCTTGGTTACATACATCTACTCCCTGAACAGGATTTGTCCAGCCAGAAACACCACCTAAAATCTCTTGATGAAAATGACCTATTCTATTTTGTACTGTTTTCTGAACCTGTCTTGACTTTTCCTTTTTAAGCCATACTTCCAAACTAAAGCCTTGCACTGTACCGTCAAAAACTGCTGAAAAAGGATCTATCACATTTTTATACATCTCTTTTTCTTGCTTTTGCTCTGTCTCTAAAATGCAATCAACTACATTTTTAACTGCTTTTTTTAAAGCTTCATCAGAAATAAAGGGAAGATAACTCATGAATATCTATTATCGTGTTTTCTCAAGTGTTGATAAATACGTCTAATTTCTCTCAATACAAACAAGATATTTATCTAAATCTGGTACGTCTACCCAACCGCGCTGCTGGTGAGATGCATGGCTGAGATCCATTAACAATTGCGAGTAAACACCTTCGCGGATGGAGGGAGTCAAGGATTCTCCGCTATCGATTCCTCTCACCCATTGGTTAACTACGCGAATAAATGGGGCGATGCGTCCGTCTGTATAGGTTTTGTCAAATCCCAATCGCATGGGAATTTCTAATTCTACAGGTGGTTGTCCGGCGGAAGCAGCCCAGAGGTGAAAGCCGTGGACGTAATCTTTTTGATTTTGACTGCACAATACTAAAGTACCGCGATCGCCATACACCTCTACTGAGTGCGTGCGATTTGCATACACTGCCGAACTAATACTAATTTGGCAAGGCGTACCGTCTGCCAGCTCTAGCATCAGCATACAGGTGTCATCAGCATCTACTGGCTTCATTTCCCCCGTCAGCGGGTCGAGTCGTAGAGGAATGCTAGTACTGAGCTGGGCGCACAGTTTTTGCACCGCACCAAACAACCAACTCGTGTAATCAAAAGTATGGGAAGCTAGCGCCCCCAAAGCCCCACCTCCCATATCTTTACGAGAATACCAATTCCAGGGGCGGGAAGCATCGGCGCGACTGGGAACCAACCAATCAATTTTAATTAGGCGTTTTTCACCGACATAATCTTCAGCTAGTAATTCGGCTAACCTTTGCCATGCAGGAACGAAGCGATATTCAAAATCTAGAGTCACGACGAGATTGTTAGCTCTGGCTATATGGTACAGCTCTCGCGCTCCTGTAGCTGAGAGCGTGGTGGGTTTTTCTAATAACAGGTGCTTACCTGCTTGCAGTACTGTTTTTGCCATTTCGTAATGCAGAAACGGCGGCGTAGAGATGCTAACTGCTTGGACTTCTGGTAGAGCGACAATTTCTTCTAGCGTAGAACTCGCATGAGGGATGTTATGAGTTTGAGCGATCGCCTGAGCTTTGTCGCGATCGCGGTGATACACTGCTACAACCTGCGTCCGAGGATGAGCCTTAAACCCAGGTAAATGAACTTTTTGTCCAAAACCCGTTCCAACTACTGCCACACCAATTGAAGACATAACCCAATTTCATGCCACTGCTCTTTCTTATTGTGCGACAGATATGCAGTTATCAGGGAGCAGGGAGCGGGGAGTAGGGAGCAGGGGGCAGAGGGAGCGCACGAGCGCACGAGCGCACGAGCAGTTAATTCTGACTTTTGACTTTTGACTTTTGACTTACTAGTAAAACACCTCTGACTTCTGACTGGTGGCTTCCGACTTCTCCCTCGCTTCTTCTAAAGTGGAGTGGTGATTTGCGGTTTGGCGTTGGGAAATGTCAGTTGGTTGTACGCTGTTGGCTTTGAGAATTTCCGCGTTGAAGCGATACCCTACATTACGCACAGTTTGAATCAAACTTGGTTGACGCGGATCGATTTCGACTTTTTTCCGCAATGACAAGACGTGAGTATCGATGGTACGGGGATTATCTATAGCATCAGGCCAAGCACGCCGCAGTAATTCGGAGCGGCTGAGGGGTAAACCTCCAGCTTGCGCCAAGACGTAAAGTAAACTAAATTCTTGAGGCGTGAGGTCGATGTATTCACCTTTGAAGTAAACGCGACGTTGGACTAGATCTATTTGCAAAGTACCGTAGTCCAAGTAAGCTGGTGCGGCTGGCGTGCGTTGACGGCGAATCAGCGCTTCGATTCGCGCTAAAAATTCCTGCATCCCAAAGGGTTTGCACAAGTAATCGTCTGCTCCTGCTTTTAAGCCAGTGACAATATCCGCTTCGGTGTTGCGCGCAGATAGCATCAGAATCAGTGGTTGCTGTTGTTGCTGTAGCCAACGGCAAAACTCTGTCCCGTCACCATCAGCTAATTCAGCATCGAGAATTACCAGTGTGGGCTGGCGCGTTAAAAATACGTCTCGCGCTTGATAGAGACTAGCTGCTTGATATACTCGATAGCCTACCTGTTGTAAGTGCCAACTGAGTAGCGATCGCAGATGTGGATTTCCCTCTACAATTTCTATACAAACCGAGGTCACAGGTGCAAGATTCCTTTTATACGTGACTCTCAAGGTATCAAAGCCTGTGTCACGCTTTTGTAACAGCTGCTACCTCAGTATCAACTCTCTGGCAGTCTTGACGAGCGAACAGACATCGGTTAATATGTTTTTCTAAAAACAAACTTAAAAAAACTTAATACTCTGAGACTTGCCCGATAGCTTAGGCATCTAACTGCAAATTGGTCAAGACCGACACCCGGTAAAAATCGCCCTAGAGATACAAACTTTTTGGGATTAATTTAGTCTATGATGAAATAAATGAGACAAAAATTATATACAGTACAGTAATTGTTCGAACATTAGCTTAGTATAGAGGACTCACGATAAAATCGACCTGCTAAAACTGAATACACTCTTACTAAGAAGAAATGCATAATTTCTATGTCGCTAGTAAGCGCGATCGCTGCTTGAAAAACTCAGCTTAGAGCAGACAACTTAAAAGTTCTATCCCGGCAAATCCCTTTAAGAAACACATTTTCAAGGCACATTCGATCCCTTCATCTTGCGCTATGTTACAAGATACTCAAACAATTCGCCACTATCAGAAACTGACCGATGCCCTGGTCGAAATGTGGCAGAGAGGCTATCGCACGGACGATTTACGTTTGTATTTAGACGGCTATCTTGCAGCCATGAGGCATTCCAACATCCTCGAACCCTATCTAATTCATCGTTTAGAGGAAGAAGCAACCCGCTTTCTATACGATCCGTATAACTTTGAAATGCCGGTTCAGCCAGAACCAGAATCAGACTACCGTTAAGTTATTGTAGATTGGCTCGAAATAGGATTCAGTGGAAAATCAAATCAAAATTTTGAATTTTGAATTAAATTGGGCTTCTTCCGAGCGGGTAAGATCGAACTTAGATCGGTCAGCTATTTATGCTGATGCTTAAAATTAGCTAAAAATTGCCAACAATTAAAAATAAACTTTGTCGCAAATGAGTAGGGGCATACAAGTGTACGCCCCTATATGAATTTCTATCTAAATCGTTAATTGTTAAGAAGCAAGTGCGACTTCTACCATCTGTTGTAACTCGCCACTTTGGTACATTTCAATCAGAATATCAGAGCCGCCCACAAATTGACCGTTAACATAAACTTGAGGAATGGTAGGCCAATTGGAATACTCTTTAATTCCTTGTCGGATTTCAGAGTCTGCTAAAACGTCAACAGTCTCGAAGGGAACTCCCAGAGTGTTAAGAATTTGCACAACATTGTTAGAAAAACCACACTGAGGCATCAATTTGTTGCCCTTCATGAAAACCAAGATTTTGTTTTGTTGAACGAGATTATCGAGTCGCTCTTTCAATTCTGGAGTCATAGCTGTTATTCCTAGTCTTGAGGATGAGGTATTAGCGCCTAGTAGAATTATGGGAGAAGCCAGCTTACACCACTTGGCTGACAGCTTGCCAGGCTTGGGGTGTGTAAGTCCTTAGTGCTAGGGCATGGATAGCTTCTGATGACATTGCTTGGTTGAGGGAGCTGTAGACGAGTTGGTGCTGTTGTACTCGTCCCTTACCTTCAAACTGGGAAGAAACGACTACTACTTGGTAATGATCTCCACCTCCAGTCAAGTCTTGTACTTGAACTTGGGCATCTGGGATCGCTACCTTAATCATTTCCTCAACTTGCTGAGGACTAATCATTTCAATTCCTAATTGCTGAACTCTTTTCTAATTTAACTATTTCTAAGGATAGATGAGCGATCGCCCCTTCGCTACTGTTTTGGAGCAGATTGTTCGGGAGGCTTAGCTTCACTCCGTTGCGGCGCATTACCCGTATCGCCAGTACGAGGAAAAGGCGCGTCAACAAATCCTAACTCGAACAGCTGTTGATAGGCTTTTTTGCCCAAATCTCTAGTTGGGTTTTGACTGTTAACAATCTGAACCAGCAGCGGTACGGCAAGTTCTGGCTTGTTTTGCGCTCGATGTACCAATGCCAGTTGGTAAGTCGCATCATCGCGCATTTGGGCAGTATCCAATGCTTTCTTACGCTGGCTATCGGCAACGCGATTGTCAATACCTTGAAAGTTACCAGCTAGCTGTTGGTAGAAATTAGACATTTGATTGAAAACCTGACGCGCCTCCTGCAATTTTTTCACCGCTGTGTCGTAGTTTTGAGAGGAGATAGCGCTGCTAGCTTCCGACATCAGCCGTTGACCTCCAGCCACGCTCAAAACGCTATTATTTTGGGCAGAAGGTTGAATGATGTTAGGATTTTTTGGATCGATAGGTTGAGCTTGGTTAGGAGTAGCTGGTGCTGGTGGCGTTTGCGCCTGGACGTAAGTTGGGGACAGCAAAGTAATAGCTGCGATCGCCGAAAATAATGTTATGCAGCTATGGTAAAGGAAGCGTTGAGTTCCAGCAGAAATCATGGCTTAATTCCGTGCGCTAAAAAACACAAGACCGATTTTGAACTTCGGGTATCTTATCAGTTATCGGGGAGTCGAGAGTCGGGAGTCAGGAGTCGGGGATAGAAAGCAGTTACTTTCGACTTTTAACTTTTGACTTTTGACTTTTGACTTTTGAGTTTGTTCCCTCGGCGGCGATACCTGAAGCTATTGTTTTAAATAAAAGATTCTTTTCTTTCAGAGTATAGGGAAGGAGCGCTGTCTTGCTCTACGGTTGCTTGCGTCTCTACGATTGCTTGCGTTTTATTGCCCAACTGTTTAAGTGCTAGTTCTAAATCTTGTGTCAATTGCTTCGCATCTTTTTTAATCGAACCCGTGCTGTAATCTCCTACTTGGATAGGAGAACCAATACTAATCCTAACCTGAGATCTCCACGGTACGGTGGGAGGATTATAGTAAATACCGAGCGGTAATATTTTGACACCTAAGTTTGGCTGACTTGATTCGGCTTGTAGTGCAAGGCGAGCTAAACCAGGTTGAAGAGAATTCAGCGTACATTCGCGATTTTTTTTCAGGTCGCCACCTTCAGGAAAAATGACTAGCATTTCTCCTTGTTGTAGTAATTCTATGCCATGTCTGAGAGTAGCAATGGATGGACGCTTCACATCAACAGCAAACCCTCCGAGATGGCTAATAAACCATCCTTGGATACCCTTCATTTCGTCTATGGACACCATAAATCGCGGATCTCGCCCGGTGGCAATCTTACCCACGATTGCAGGAACCATGAGCGCATCCCAACGAGAACGGTGGGTAGGTGCTACGATGACAGGACCTCCATTCGGCAAGTTTTCCCATCCGCTAACTTCAATCTTGTCAAAATAAAAGGGGAAGACCAAACGCCGTCCGATAGGATAGACTATGGGCGTTAACCAAGGCGAAACGTGAGAGCTTGCAGCCACCTTGGTATTTTTGGTTGTCCCAATCTCAGTGTGCGAAGAATCGAGCTGAATCATGAGGGTGGCGAGTGTGTAAGCGAACGTAAAGTTATATGGCTTTAATTCCACCCTAATTTTTTTTAGTCGCGATCGCTACACATAGGGGACAGTTTTAGCAGCGTCTGTCATTGGTAATGGGTAATGAGGTAATTGGTAATGGGTAGTTGGTAGTTGGTGAAAGGCGCTCTTGCGATCTTGCGAGAGGTAAGAGGCGAGTGGTAAATTTTGAATGCGTGAATGCATGAATTGCTCCCTCAGCTCTCTTTCCCCCTGCTCCCTGCTCCCTGCTCCCTACTCCCTCTTTTACTACGGAACCAAGCCTGTAATAGTTGGCGACAGGTGGATTCTAAAATGCCACCGAGAACGGGGAGACGATGGTAGGAACAGGCGCTATCGGGAATGTTGGTGACGGTGCGAATAGCCCCAGTTTTCGGATCGTCTGCACCATAGACAAGTAAACCAATTCGTGCTTGCACGATCGCCCCCGCACACATAGGACAGGGTTCTAGGGTAACGTATAAGGTACAGCGATCGAGATGCCAGTTTTGTAAGGTTTTACCAGCTTGGCGCAAAGCAATAATTTCTGCGTGGGCTGTGGGGTCGTTATCTCGTTCGCGTCGATTTTCTGCTTCGGCAATGACGTTACCACTTGAATCGATAATGACTGCACCAACGGGAACTTCTCCGGCTTCCCCGGCAATTTGGGCAAGGGCGATCGCCCGTTGCATCCATTGACGGTGGATGATGTATTCTGGGGCTTCAACTGTCACGCTGTTGATATTGTGTTCTGGATCTGGAGGGCGCACATCTGTGCGCCCCTACAAATGTCTCTACTGGATACAGAGGGCGCACATCTATGCGCCCCTACAAATAACAAATGTTAGACTGGCTGAGCGAGGAGAGGATCTAATTTGCCTTCGCTATCCAGTTTGTAAATATCGTCGCAGCCGCCGACATGCTCGTTATTGATGAAGATTTGCGGAACGGTACGCCGTCCGTTGGCGCGTTCTGCCATGCTGTTTCTAGCTACATCATCACCATCAATCTTGTATTCCGTGTAGTTGACACCCTTCCACCACAGCAATAATTTGGCGCGAATGCAGTAGGGGCAAGTCTGCCAGGTATAAATCTCGACGTTGGCTTTGACTCGTTCTGGATGACGGTTGAGAATCGGATTGAGGAAATCCAACATAGTTATATTATTGGCAGGATTCTGGGCAGAAATTTTACGAACGCGATCGCAGATTAATTCTGATTATACTTAACTACAGTCAGCCTACGTGAGAGTTTGATAATTGGTAATTGGTAATTGGTAATCGGTACTATCTCTCACCTTCACTATAAGTCTTTAATTATGCCTCTATTGGTATTTTTACTGGCGATCGCTAGAAACTCACAAATGACTAATGACCAATGACCAATGACGAGCTTGGAGATTTAAGTTTTGGGTATTGAATTACGCAGTTATGTGTTTATAGACAGCTTACAACCTCAACACGCAGCTTACATGGGAACGGTGGCAGCAGGTTTTTTGCCATTACCAGGTGATGCTTCTCTGTGGATTGAAGTCTCGCCAGGGATTGAGGTGATCCGCTTAATGGATATTGCCCTAAAATCTGCTTCTGTGCGTCCAGGGGTGCAGGTGGTAGAACGGCTTTATGGATTGCTAGAAGTCCATTCTAGTCGCCAGGGGGAGACGCGGGCAGCGGGTAAGGCGGTGATGGAAGCAATGGGAGTGCGCGAACGAGATTGCCTCAAGCCACAAGTGATGTCGAGTCAGATTATTCGCAATATCGATCCGCACCAAACACAATTGATTAACCGCACCCGCCGAGGACAGATGATTTTGGCAGGACAAACATTGTATGTATTAGAAGTTCAACCTGCGGCTTATGCAGCTCTAGCCGCAAATCAAGCAGAAAAAGCAGCTTTGATTAATATTCTAGAGATTCAAGCGGTGGGTAGTTTTGGACGGCTTTACCTGGGTGGGGAAGAACGAGATATTATTGCGGGTTCGAGTGCGGCGTTGGCGGCGATGGAAAATGCCCTCGGACGCGAACATCCCGCTGTTGGTGGGCGCAAGGAGTAGTAGGAATGGCAAATCGGGAGCATCTGGCGATACTGCAACAGGGTGCGGTTACTTGGTTGGAGTGGCGCTCTTCATACGTGCAGATTGTACCTGACTTGAGCGCAGCTAATTTGTGTGGGGCTAATTTTAGGGGTGCTAATCTTACCAAGGCTAATCTAAAAAGAGCCAATCTCGATCGCGCTAAACTGATTGCAGCTAATTTATGTGGGGCTAATCTCAGTGCAGCTAGTTTGTGCGAAGCTGAATTGATTGACGCTAATTTGCAAAAAGCAGAATTAGTTGATGCTCAGTTAATTTCAGCTCAGCTAATGGGTGCAGATTTAGCTTATGCCAACCTGATAGGAGCAGACTTGCGGGGTGTCGATTTAAAAGCCGCAGATCTCAGCCATGCTAATTTGACGGCGGCTGAATTTATTGGAGCTACTCTTAGCGAAGCAGACTTGAGTGGAGCGAAGTTGAGTCGAGCTAGTCTTGTCTATACTAATTTGACTGGAGCTAATTTCAATCATGCTAATTTGAGTAGTACGAATTTATATGAGGCTGAGGCGATCGCTACTTATTTTTATCGTGCTAATTTATGTCAATCTAATTTGAGCGAGGCTCATTTTGGTGGTGCGTATTTATTTGGAGCCGATTTGAGTGCAGCGGAGCTTTACATGACGGATTTGAGATGGACGAATTTAAGTAAGGCTAATTTTACGGATGCTAATTTGATTAAGGCAGATTTGAGGGGGGCTAATCTGAGTAGAGCTGTTTTTACAGGTGCTAATTTAAGCGAAGCTAAGTTGGATGGAGCTAATTTGAGTAAGGCTATTTTTTCAGGGGCAATTATGCCTGATGGGAAGGTTCGCCGTTAGAGGAAGGAAAATTTTGTGTCGCGCCAAGACGCATACGCGGAGCGTTCTCGTAGAGTAGGCGCAAAGCAAAACTCAAAGTTGCAATCATGAGTACTTCCTCCGATGTTAATTGTCGCTCAATCTGAAACACCCTGACTCTACATTATGAGTATATAAGTACTAAAAGACGAGCAAAAAAATTGAAGCTGCGATCGCCTCCTCAATTCCCTTTTACCCCTTACCCCTTACCCCTTACCCATCCTCAGCAGCAAAACTTAACAAAACCTGAGTAAATACTTGTAGTCCACGGGGTTACGCCGTTTGGTAGACTTATGTACTGATACAGCCGCAAAACAACAGCAGCAAACAGAGCATTGGGAGGACAGACCGCGTGGAAAATACTCTAGGTTTAGAGATTATTGAAGTTGTAGAACAAGCAGCGATCGCATCTTCCCGTTGGATGGGTAAAGGCGAGAAAAACACTGCTGACCAAGTGGCGGTAGAAGCCATGCGGGAAAGAATGAATAAAATTTACATGCGGGGTCGGATTGTCATCGGTGAAGGCGAACGGGATGAAGCCCCCATGTTATACATTGGCGAAGAAGTCGGGATTTGTACCCGTACTGATGCCAAAGATTACTGTAACCCAGATGAATTAATTGAAATTGACATTGCCGTTGACCCTTGTGAAGGGACTAACTTAGTCGCCTACGGACAAAACGGCTCGATGGCTGTGTTAGCGATCGCCGAAAAAGGCGGTTTGTTTGCTGCTCCTGACTTTTACATGAGAAAGCTCGCAGCACCAGCCCCAGCACGCGGTCATGTCGATATTAATAAATCGGCTACCCAAAACCTCAAAATCCTCTCAGAATGCCTCGGACGCGCCGTAGAGGAGCTAGTTGTGGTCGTGATGGATCGCCCTCGCCACAAAGAACTGATTCAAGAAATTCGCCAAGCAGGGGCAAGAGTACGCTTAATTAGCGATGGTGATGTCTCCGCCGCGATCTCCTGTGCTTTCTCAGGAACGAACATTCATGCCTTGATGGGAATTGGCGCAGCTCCAGAAGGCGTAATTTCCGCCGCTGCATTGCGCTGTTTGGGCGGGCATTTCCAAGGACAATTGATCTACGATCCAGAAGTAGTCAAAACTGGTTTGATTGGCGAAAGTAAAGAGGGAAATATTGCCCGTTTGAAAGAAATGGGAATTAATGACCCAGACCGAGTTTACAATGCTGAAGAGTTAGCTTCGGGTCAAACCGTCCTGTTTGCTGCTTGTGGTATTACCCCAGGTACGCTGATGGAAGGTGTCCGCTTCTTCAAAGGTGGAGCCAGAACCCAAAGTTTAGTTATCTCCAGCCAATCTCGCACGGCGCGGTTTGTAGACACGATCCATATGTTTGACGAACCAAAGACACTGCAACTGAAGTAGGAGGCGAGGGAGCAGAGGAGCAGAGGAGCAGAGGAGCAGAGGAGCAGAGGGAGAAATTATCACTCACCACGCACCACTTCTTCCCAACTCCCGACTCCCGACTCCCCTCATTTGGGAGGAGACATGAACATTGTGGTTGTTGGGCTGAGTCACAAAACAGCCCCAGTAGAAGTTAGGGAAAAGCTGAGTATTCCAGAATCGCAGTTGGAAGGCGCGATCGCTCTTTTGTGTAGCTATCCGCATATTACCGAAGCAGCAATACTTAGCACTTGTAATCGTCTGGAAATTTATATCGTTACTCCAGAAACGGAACAAGGGATTCGAGAAGTGACCCAGTTTTTGGGCGAACACAGCAAATTACCAGTCCGCGATTTAAGACAACATTTATTTATTTTGCTCCACCAAGATGCAGTCATGCACTTGATGCGAGTCTCGGCTGGTTTGGATAGCTTGGTGTTAGGAGAAGGGCAAATCTTAGCTCAGGTAAAACAAACTCACAGTTTAGGACAACAATATAACGGGATCAAACTCATTCTGAATAAGCTGTTTAAACAAGCAATTACGGCTGGCAAACGGGTACGTTCTGAAACTAGTATCGGTACTGGTGCGGTTTCGATTAGTTCTGCGGCAGTAGAATTAGCCCAAATGAAAGTTGCTAATTTGGCAGCTTGCCGAGTGGCGATCGTTGGGGCGGGTAAAATGTCGGAGTTACTCGTCAAACATTTGGTGGCAAAAGGTGCGAGTCAAATTTGTATTTTGAATCGTTCTTTAAAGCGATCGCAAGCTTTAGCGAATCAATTTCAACATGCAGATTTAAAACTTTGTTTACTGTCAGAAATGATGCCAGTCGTGGCAACATCAGATCTGGTATTTACTAGTACTTCGGCTACAGAACCATTGATCGATCGCGCTAAATTAGAAATTGCCTTAGAAATAAATCGTCCATTGATGCTAATTGACATCTCCGTACCGCGCAACGTACATGAGGATGTCAACGATTTAGCACACGTACAAGCGTTTAACGTAGACGATTTAAAGGCTGTGGTGGCTCAAAACCAAGAAAGCCGTCGCAGAATGGCAATGGAAGCTGAAAAGCTGCTGGATGAGGAAGTAGAGACATTTGACGTGTGGTGGCGATCGCTCGAAACTGTTTCTACGATCAGTTGCTTGCGTCATAAAGTCGAAACTATCCGCGAACAAGAGTTAGAAAAAGCTTTATCGCGTTTGGGTTCGGAATTTGCCGAAAAGCACCAAGAAGTGATCGAAGCTTTAACGAGAGGAATCGTGAATAAAATTTTGCACGATCCGATGGTACAGTTGCGATCGCAGCAGGATATTGAGGCGAGGCGGCGTTGTATGCAAACTCTTCAAGTTCTGTTTAATTTGGATGCTGAGGAACAGTTTGGGTAATTTGTCATTTGTAGGGGCGGGTTCACCAGATATCTTTGAATAAATACAAGGATCTTTGTCAGCCCGTCCTAACCACAATTTCAGAGCCGGAACAGAGCAGGGTAAGCTAGATTATTTGCTGTGCTTGCCTTGAGGAAGTTAGGCTTTATGAAAACGCTGGAAGAGATTAAGCAGTGGCTTGTACAAAACAAGTCATTGTTACAGGAACGTTACAAAGTTCGAGAGTTAGGGGTTTTTGGTTCTTACGTTAGGCAAGAACAGACCGAAACTAGCGATGTGGATGTGCTAGTGGAGTTTTTTGAGACACCAAGCTTGTTGAAATTTGTCAATTTAGAGAACTATCTCAGCGATAATCTGGGAGTCAAGGTCGTTCTGGTGCATAAGGCTGGTTTAAAACCACGCATTGGAGAGCGGATTTTGGCAGAGGTCGTCTATCTGTGAGTAAGCGGGAAGTTGCAGACTACTTGCAGGATATTTTGGATGCTGTTGCTGCGATCGAGCAGTTTACGACAGGCATTAACTTTGAGGATTTCTCACAAAACCTGGAGAAGGTGTTTGCCGTTTCAAGAGCGATCGAAATTATTGGCGAAGCCGTGAAGCGAATCCCCGATTCAGTGAGAAGCCAATATCCTGATATTCCCGGGCGAGATATTGCTGGAATGTGAGATAAGCTGATTCATGATTATTTCAATACGGATATAGAAATCATTTGGAGAGCAGTTGAAGAGGATGTGCCACAGTTGAAAACAATGATTTCGGAAGTTTTGCGAGATGTAAAAGACTTTTCTTAATAAGAGATTGTGTAATCCGATCAGCCAAGTAAGGCAAACGTTATTTTAAGGATGAGAGCCTGTACGCTCTAGACAATCCACCAGAACCCGATGTGCTAGCAGCAGAGATCGTTGAAAATCTGGAGGCGGGCTTAAACAGTAAGCTTGCCCTAATTGCGATCGAATTAGTTTTGTCTGTAAAGACGTTACATGTAACGTCTCTACAGGACATCGACAGAAGCATCTTGGTGGAACCGAATCACCCGTGAAAGTGAAAGCCGATTATTTCCAGAAGGACATACTGTCAGTGCGATGCTACCTTGACCGGAATCTAGTACTTGCTTGACAGTACAGATTTGTCTCTTGCTATTACAATAGGCAACAATGCGATCGCCAATCTGAATGTTTAATGCTTGAATTTTCATTGGACTACCAGAGTATGAGAAGCTTGCTGTCCAGCTTTCTGAGTCCAAATATCACCAGATAATGGTAGATGAGACATCTTGACCTCAAACGGGTGTGGTGGTTCTAGCGCAAATGAGTTAAAACCTTTTTCATGAGACTTAACTAAGCTAACTATCCAGGGCAGAAAATCTAAGATTTCTTCTGGCAATAGAGTTAACTCGAAGTACCAACGCTGATTCAGTTTTTGATAGTCTTGATGCTGTTTCGTAGATGTAGCTATACCAGCACCTTTATTAATAGCTAATTTCAGCAGAAATGGACGGTTAGGGATTAATTCATCAGGTGATAAGTGGACGTAAATATATACATAGTTTAATCTTTGTTGACGATCTACCCAAGAAGCTATAGAAGGATTACTAGCGGATGAGTTACTGTTAGTAATAATTACTGGAACTCCCATCTCTGTAGCAAAGAGAGAATAAAACTCACGCCTTAATTGAGTAACGATGCGTATTGCTTCTGGAGTCATATTTTAAGTGGTTTTTCTACTTAAGTTGCTTTCATGTCTGGCTATTGTGTCAATACTAAGCATGGTGTTTGTAGTTGCGAAAATGCAGTCATTCCAATCTAGCTGCGTTCCTTTGTCATAAAATCAACTAGGCTAGAATTTAGCCAACCTGCTCCGCAAGCTATTTTCAAAAACAAAAGGGCAGACTCCTTGTCTACCCTCAAACCTTAGAGTCGAATTCTTTGTCTCAAAGTTTAGTAACGACGAGAGTAGCCCCCGTTATTGCTTCCACGTCTACCATCAGACGAGCCTCTGTCTTCTCTAGGCTTTGCTTTATTAACCTTCATATTCCGCCCCATCCACTCAGCGCCATCAAGGGCATCAATAGCAGTGGTTTCTTCGGCATCTGTATCCATTTCTACGAATGCAAAACCACGCACTCGACCTGTTTCGCGGTCGGTTGGTAATTGAACTCTTTTTACAGAGCCATACTGTGCAAAAGCGGCGCTGAGGTCTTCTGGCGTTACCTCATATGATAAGTTACCTACATAAATTGACATACATTGTCTCCAAAATCAGAAGGTGCAGAGATTCAGATTTCGGAGAGAAGCCTGTTGATTTTAATCACAAACAATACAACCGAATTTCATTGTCTCGTCTATATGCTACCGCATTATGAGATTTTTGGACGATCGCGATCGCCGCGATCGCGATCTCAATAGCGCGCTAGTTGACCTTTTAGAGCCAGCTTCAATTTTTGTCTTTTCGCCAGCGTCCCCTCACCAAGCGGATTTCGTCGTAGGAATAATCCTCGCCTAAATATTCTCGAATTGGGGTAAGGGAAATATCGCCAAGTTTTTCTAAAGCTTGACAAATTTTAATCTGGCGATCGCGATTCACTAAACGATCTAAATCTACATCTTGATTCTTTTCCACCAAATCTGACAGGTGGCGGATAATTGTTGTCGGGCGCAAATCTCGCTTTTGGGCAATTTCTGCTATGCTTAATCCTCGCTGGTATAAATGTAATGTAAATTGTTCGGTGTCAGTTGGTATATTTGAAGTTTGGGTTTGAGTTTGAGTATAAGCCTGAATTTCTGTTAAAAACTTTTTGCCATACTGGGCTATTTTATGTGAGGTCACACCCGAAAGTTTAGCAAATTCAGTTAAAGTTTGTGGTTGCTGCAATGCCATCAATTTCAGCGTAGAATCGGCAAAGATGACATAGGGTGGGACTGATTGTTCGTCAGCAATTTCTTTACGCAGCGATCGCAATTTTTGAAACAGCATTTCGACTTCAGCCGTTCGTGCTTCTAACGGTTGCGCCGAGAGATTTGGGGTAGTATCGATTGCAATTGAAACCGTACGCTGTTGCCGCATGACTTCCCAACTTGCAGCATTAAGTTTTAAAACAGAATAACCATCAGTTGTTTGATCTAGTAAACCTTGGTGTAGTAGCGATCGCCCTAACAATCGCCATTCTTCTACAGTTTTATCTTTGCCAATTCCGTAAGTTGAAAGTTTGTTATGACTGTATTGCAGAACTTTCTGATTTTTAGAACCGCGTAAGATATCAATAATGTGATTCATGCCAAATTTCTCTTTGCAACGCGCCACGCAAGAAAGAAATTTCATCGCCTCGATTGTCCAATCTGCAACTGGTTTGGGTGCAAGGCAATTATCGCAACCGCTACATTGTCCGGCAAATCGTTCGCCAAAATAGCCTAAGACAATTGTGCGCCGACAATCTGTTCCTTCGGCAAAATCAATGACCTGACGCAACTGTTGACGGGCAATACGTTGTTCTTGTACGTCAGTTTTTTGCTCGATTAAATATTCAAGTGTTTTGATATCACCGTAACCTAAAAATAGAGTACAACGGGCTGTTTCACCATCTCTTCCCGCCCGTCCCGATTCTTGATAGTAACCTTCAATATTTCGAGGTAAATCGTGATGGATGACAAATCGCACGTCAGGTTTATTAATTCCCATCCCAAAGGCGATCGTTGCTACCATAACTCTGACATCATCGCGAATAAAACGGGTTTGATTTTCCGCTCTTTCTGTATCGCTTAAACCTGCATGGTAAGGTAGAGCCGCAATTTTGTCTTGTTGTAACTTAAAGGCAATCTCATCTACTTTACGACGACTGAGACAATAGACAATTCCCGATCCTTCCGATTGGCGAATAATTTGTAGTAGTTGGCTGTAACTTTGCTTTTGTTTTGGTTGAACTTCGTAGTAAAGATTAGGGCGGTTGAAACTCGCAATATGAATGCTAGGTTGTGATAATCCTAACTGTTGAATAATATCTTGGCGGACGCGATCCGTGGCTGTAGCGGTGAGGGCGAGGGTTGGTACACCAGGGTAACGCTGACGCAACTGTTTTAACTGGCGATATTCGGGGCGAAAGTCGTGTCCCCACTCCGAGACGCAGTGGGCTTCATCGATTGCAAAAGCTGCAATCCCGATTTTCTCGCGAATTAAGTCGAGAAAAGGCAGAAATTTTTCGTTTAACAGGCGTTCTGGGGCGACGTAGAGGAGTTTAGTTTTGCCGCTGAGAATCGCTTGTTCCCGCGATCGCACTTGGTGTAAGTTGAGGCTGCTATTGAGAAAAGTTGCCCCAATTCCGTTGTCTCGCAGCGCCTCCACCTGGTCTTGCATCAGTGCGATGAGAGGGGATACCACCACGGTTAAACCTGGCTGTAACAGTGCTGGCAGCTGAAAGCAGAGAGATTTCCCGCCACCCGTGGGCATGACAATCAATTGATCCCGATTTTGCAGTGCTTGTTCGACGATTTGTTTTTGTCCAGGGCGGAAGCTATCGTAGCCAAAATAGTTTTTGAGTGCTGCTTCCAGGGATTGAAACCGAGACATGGTTGAGGTATTGTACGGGATGACTATATTGTATTTTGCCCTAATTCTCGATCGCGCCTTGCCAACAAGCGATCGCGTATTCCCTCTGGACTGAATCGTCTTTCCGCCTCCTGACGTACTTCAGTTGCACGCTGCTGGCGTTCTAAAAGATACGTATCAACTTCGGCTTTATGTCGTAAGTAATAACCAATTATTGAGTAGACATCTGAAAGCTGAAGTGATGGATACTGTTCTACAATTTCTTCTGCCGTAGCACCTTCAAGAAAAGCAGTAACAATTGTATCTAGCGTGACACGAGATTTACTGACGCGAACAATACCATCCGCATCGGTTACGAGTGGGATAGGTTCATTAACAAGAGTAAGTGACATTTTGGTGTCTAAATTATGAGTAATATCAGGATAAGCGATCGCCACCTTAAATCCTATCAGGCAAATCCTAGTTATTCATAGCTGAAGAATTGCTGACAGCGATCGCAGCCTACCCATTTCCCGCAGATTCTTAATATCTTGTTCAAAATCTTCTACATCATAATAAACTGGAATCTGACAACTATTAGTAAATTTACTACAGATTTTGAATCATTATATTGATTTTTACTAATTTTCACGTATGACATTCTAAATTTATGACTAATACAATTGCATATATGAGTTGATTGGCAGATGATTTATTAGTAATGGTTAATGTCCTTGAGGAATTTGTCTCTGTATGTCGAACAGAAATTCAGTCTGACGCACAAAAGAATATTATTAATTTCTTTAAAGCGGTCGTCCCATTCCCTTACGATAAAGAATTGTTATTACAGGCGTATTTATATCTCAATATTCACCAAATATTTCCTGAGTGTCAGGAGTTGCTATTATTTGAAAAATCTCCTTTGAAAGGTTGTACCGATTTGGGTAAGTGTGATTTTGTTTACCTTACAGATAAGGATAATCTGTTTTTAATAGAAACTAAATACATTAATACACAGGCAACGGGCAGCACAGCAAGAAATACAAGAAAAGAACATCGAAAGAAAGTTTTTGAGCAAGTGATAAAATTAAGAAATGCATTCAGTCAATTCCACAATTTACCAAGTGATTTATTTAAATGTGGAATATTTACGACAGATATAGAGCTTCAAAATGATAGCTTTCCTGGTGTTGTGCGCTCGATATCTATATGCGAACTTAAGAGCTGGCAGCAAACATACAAGAATATTTAGTTAGTAGGTATTATAAGGTGAACAATGCCCCCCTACGCTAAAATATTAGTATGAAACCAAAAGATATACGCGATTTTAATCGTAGGCAACCGTTTATACCCTAGCGCATTTACATCATAGGCGGACAGACTTACGATATTCGTCACCCAGACCAAGCATCAGTATTACGATCGCGTATCATTATTGGTATTGATGGGGAGAATGGTACTGCCGATCGCGCCCTTACATATAGCTCTAGTTCATATCGTGCGCCTTCAAAAACGACAAGGCTTTATTATACAAACAGAAATCTCTGCGATCGCTCTAGTCTAGAAACGAGAGAAAGCGCACTAGCATATTCAGGTGCAAGTTATAGTATTTTAATATACATAAATTTGAAGTAGGGGCAAACAAAAAAGAGAATAGCGAAAGCTGGCTCGGGTGGGACAACTGCTTGACTTCAGGAGGGCTTAGACTTTATGCTCTATGAAAAAAGTCAGAGCAATACAGCGATATAAATCTGCAAGTAGCTTAATTTTCTAAAGATTATTACTGGCAATTGACAATTTGCTTCTAGTACTATTAAGTATTCACAAATTCTCTTATTCTTATTAATCAGAATTAGTAACCGAGTCGATGGAGTGAAATGCCAGGAGTAGAACCACTCGATTCAGCAGGTAGCATTTGATGCTGACCTGCTCTACCGAGAAGGTGAGTCGGCGCGAACATCTCGCGTCAATACGAACTAGATTGTCACATACCAACTACCAATACAAGCATCTGCCACATGGAATCGGCAATGACTGAGAGTCATTTATATACAGTGAAACTAAACAACTGGCTACAAGCTTGGAGCCAAGGGCAATTAAGGAACGGTAGGTTGAAGATTCAAGACTCCAATGGACGGCAGCAGTGGAGTTTGTATTTTCACTTGGGTCATCTGATTGGGGATGCAGGCGGAGTGCATCCTAAGCGACGCTGGCTGCGTCAGTTGGCGCAGTACTGCCCCCAAATTCAAGTCGATCCGATACACCTTTACCAAGAACAAAAATATCGCAGCAACGATTATGAGTTTTTAGCTACATTGATGAGCAAACGAGAGATACTGCGCCAGCAAATGGTATCGGTGGTTCAAGGTAGCGTAGCAGAAGTCTTATTTGATATTCTGCAACAGGAACAGTGGCTGCGCGATCGCTCCCTTCCGCCCCTGAGCTATACTTTTACTCCCGAAGAAAACTTATATGCTGCGCCTTTAGTTTTTCTCTCTCCAGACCGTTCTTGGCAGCAAGCAAAGCAGGCTTGGCAGAAATGGTGTCAAGCGGGACTAGAAGAGTTTTCACCGAATGTGGCTCCGTTGATCTGGCAGCGCGAAGAATTGCAGCAACAATCTTCACCCGTCGTCTACCGCAGTCTAGTATCGATGGTAGATGGTAAGCGAACGCTGCGAGATTTAGCCTTGAGATTGCGACAAGACCCTATATTACTCACCCAATCTCTGCTCCCCTATATCCGGCGCGGCTGGATGAAGTCGATTGAAGTGGGGGATATTGGCGAGAAGCTGGAACACATCATCAACAGAGGTTCCCAGTCTTCTACCGCACAGCCAAAGACGACGAGTCCTCTCATAGCCTATATCGATGACAGTCCCAGAGATAGCCAGTTGTTAGGCAGAATTCTCACCCAAGCAGGCTATAGATACATCAGCTTGCAAGACTCCGTGCTTGCCCTACCAATGCTTTTAGAACATAAACCTAGTTTAATTTTCTTAGATTTGGTCATGCCGATCGCCAACGGTTACGAAATTTGCGCCCAAATCCGCCGAACTTCTGTATTGAAAGATACACCCGCTATTATTTTAACCAGTAACGACGGGATTATCGATCGCGTCCGTGCCAAAGTCGTGCGATCGACAGATTTTATCTCAAAACCAATCGAAGCGCCGAAAATCCTCAACGTGGTGAGAAAATATTTAGAATTCGGCGCTCGAAATACTCGCCTTGCGGACGAGAAACCAGCGATGGAATATGGAATTGATTGAAATCGACCGTACCTTGTTGTCGCGAGTGGAGTGGTAAGCGGGACAATTGAATTGGAGCAATTGGTAGGAGAGAGTTTGTGAGTACAGTTTTGTTAGTAGAAGATAGTTTGACTGATGCCGAACTATTAACCCGCTATCTCAGACAAATAGGATTAACGGTAATTGGCGTGCAAAGCGGTGAAGAAGCCGAGGCACAGCTAAGATTGCAAACACCAGACTTGGTGATCTTGGATGTCATTTTACCTGGTCAAAGTGGATTTGAACTCTGTCACAGCTTGAAAACAAATGATGCAACCAAGAAAATCCCGATCGTGATTTGTTCTTCCAAAGGTACGGAAGTCGATCGCCTGTGGGGTTCTATGTTAGGTGCAAATGCTTACATAGCTAAACCAGTAGACCAACAACAATTACTGCAAGTCATCCAACAGTTTATTTTATAGTTTTAGAGAACTTATGGAGATACTTGATTCTCTAGCTAAAACGAGTTCGTTGCGACTGGATGGAGTAGCACCATCCTCCCAGGAAAAGTTTCTCCGCTGTCGCCTCGGCTCCCAAGATAGCGGTTTGCTAGCTTTAATTCACGTTGCCGAAGTTATACAAATTGTATTAGCAGAAATATTACCCGTACCCGCCATGCCTGAATGCATTTTGGGAATTTGCAACTGGCGGGGAAAAATGCTGTGGCTAGTCGATCTGAATCTCTTTCTCGACTATCCACCCCTTGTCGCTTCAGAAATTGCCAGCGTCCCGCTGATGGCGATCGTCATGCAGATTGAAGGACAGTCAATGGGTTTAGTGGTATCGCAAGTGCAGGATATCGAATGGCACGATCCGAGTCAGATTCAACCAGCAACAGCAAGTTTATTTGCTGCCAAAACCTTACCCTTTTTACAAGGATACTTGCCTCAAGCCGATGCTATAGTCCTCGATCCCGAGGCGATCGCCCGTTGTCCGATGTGGCAACTGCATAGGGGATAGGGGAGAATTCGGAATTCGGAATTCGGAATTCGGAATTCGGAATATTTCACGCACCACTCACTACTCACTTCCCTAACAACCATTAACTAACAACTAATGCAATTTAAAAATTTATTTAAGCAAGAACAGGAACTTTCAGAGCAAAGACAACAATATCGCGGTAGCACAAAAACACTGCCACCTTTAGATAGCACGCAGCAGTCTGCTAGTGACACAGTTGTAGATGCAACTCAGCCTACCGCACTCGTCAATGCCATGAAAGCGGAATTAGAACAAGCGGGATTGTTGAATGCACCGGAAGCTAGAGCTAAGTTTCTCCAGTTAGAGCAATTAGCGCAAATGCTTCAAATGGGAATGAAAGACCAGACTGTAGCAATTTCTAGTAGCTTCAAAAGCGAACGGCATCGATTGAGCGCGATCGCCAGCGTGATGCGACAAGCGGCAGCAGAAGACGGACTGTTACCAACGACAGCTCATCTAGTGTGTCAGTATCTGCAAGCCGACCGAGTATTAATTTATCGTTTTTTGGATGAGGAAAAAGGTGTTGTTTTAGCGGAAGCAATGGTGGGAGATTTTACCCCGAGTTTAGGGGAAACTCTAGCAGTGCGGATGTTTGGGGCAGAAAATTTACAAGCGTACCAACACTCGCCCGCGATCGCTCTAGCAGATATTTATCAAGCTTCCTTGAGTCCCTATCAAATTCAATTGCTAGAACGGTTTCAAGTTTGTGCTAGCTTAAGCGTCCCGATTGCTTTGCCAGAGGGAGGATGGGGTCTATTGGTGGCGCAGCAATGCCAGAGTCCTCGTAGTTGGACGGAAAGCGAAATCAGTCTGCTGGATCGAGTTGCCACTGAATTAGCCCTGCTCGTACAACCAGAAGAATACAAGATTCTTTTGCGATCGCTCGGCGAACAGCAAAAAGTTTTAGCGCGGGTGATTGAAAGAATTCAGGGTTCCCCTGATATTGGCAGCATCTTCCGCACGACTACCCAAGAATTACGCCAGTTACTCAAAGCAGATCGAGTGGCAATTTATCGTTTCAATCCCGATTGGAGTGGGGAATTTATTGCGGAGTCCGTCGCTGCTGGCTGGGTTTCGGTGATTGAAGCGCAGGAGGGAGACGAGGTTTTAAAAAGCGATCGCGCTACCCAAGACCGCTGTACGTTAAGAAACTTAACAGCCTATACCCCTAACGTCGATGCCGATACCTATTTGCAAGATACAAAAGGTGGTGGCTACGCCAAAGGGGAAAAATTTAAGCGCGTGGATGACATCTACACGGCAGGATTTTCTCCCTGTTATATCGCCAGCTTAGAGAAATACCAAGCGCGGGCATATGTCATCGTGCCGATTTTCCAAGAGATGAAACTGTGGGGACTGCTAGCTGCTTATCAAAATTCTGGTTCCCGCCACTGGCAAGACGGGGAAGTTAATATCATGCTGCAACTGAGCAATCCCCTGGCAATTGCTTTGCAACAGGCAGAAGTCCGTCAGCAATTGCAGTCTCAAGCCGATCGAATTGCCCAAGCTGCCGAACGGGAACGTACCGTGACTCGGATTATCGATAAGATCCGGCAGTCTTTGAATATCAATAATATATTTAGAACCACAACCTACGAATTACGCCAATTACTCAAAGCAGATCGAGTTGTGATTTATCGCTTCAATCCCGATTGGAGTGGGGAGTTTGTAGCGGAATCCATTGCTCCTGGATGGCGATCGCTACTAGAAGCGCAAAAACAAGACGATAGCCTCCAGCATAACTTTACGGAAGATGAAGGCTGTGTCGTCAAAGATATACCTGCGCCAGGATCGACTACCGTTGATACTTTCTTACAAAATAACAAGGGTAGTTCGCTGCGAGACAAGCAATATCTTCAAGTCGATGATGTTTACAAGGCTGATTTTTCGGCGTGCTATATGGAATTGCTCGATAAATTCCAAACCAGAGCCTACATCACCATACCAGTTTATCAAGGGGATAAGCTGTGGGGCTTGTTGGCTGCCTATCAAAATTCTGGAGCGCGCCACTGGCAAGCAGAGGAAATAGAAATTATGCTGCAAGTACGTAACCCTTTGGGGATTGCGCTACAACAGGCAGAAGCATTACAGCAAGTCCAAGCAACATCGGCAAAATTGAGCCGTGCGGCAACTATAGAACAAGCCGTGACTCGAATTACCAGTCGCTTACTGCGATCGCTCGATACGGAGTCGGCAATTTACAAAATTATTCCGAAAGAAGTGCGGCAAATGCTAGCAGCCGAGCGCGTTGCTTTGTATAAATTCAAGCCCGATTGGAGCGGCGAGTTTGTCGCAGAATCCGTGGCTGCTGGGTGGAGTAGCTTGCTGGAAGTCTTACCCGTAATTGAAGACAGCCACTTACAAGACACCCAAGGCGGACGCTATCGCCAAGGAGGAACTATAGCTGTAAACAATATTTATACAGCAGGACACTCTGCCTGTCATGTGGAGCTACTAGAGCAAATGGAAGCCAGAGCCTACGCGATCGTCCCTGTTTTCGTTCAGCAGGAACTCTGGGGTTTACTCGCAGCCTATCAGAATTCTACACCCCGGGAATGGGAAGAAACAGAAGTCAGTGCATTAGCACAGGTAGGCAACCAAGTCGGTGCGGCATTACAGAAAGTTACTTATCTAGAGCAAATTCGCCACCAAACAGACCAGTTGCAACAACTCGTCCAACGAGAAAAAGCAGCCAAAGAACAACTTCAGCAAAGAGCGATGCAGCTACTCGTTGCCGTGCGCCCCGCGCTGAATGGCGATCTGACAGTCCGCGCTCCCATCACCGATGATGAAGTCGGGACGATCGCCGATGCTTACAATAACACCTTGCAAAGCCTGCGGCGAATCGTCACGCAATTACAAACGGCATCGACACAAGTTAGCCAGACTTCCCAAAATAGCGAGTCGGCAATGTCAGCACTGACGATACAAGCACAGCAACAATTGACAGCGTTGCAGCGTGCCATGAACGAAATTCAAGCAATGGTTGATGCCACCACGGTTGTAGCTGTCGATGCCGCACAGGTAGAAAAAGCGGCGCAACGCACCCACCAGACCGTACAGCAAGGGGATGCAGCAATGAACCGCACGGTGGAGGGCATTCTTGCCTTACGGGAGACAGTCGCAGAAACCAGCCAATTAATCCAGCGCTTGAGTGCTTCCTCGCAAAAGATTTCTAAAGCCGTAGACGCGATCGGCAACTTTACGACACAAACCCAACTCCTCGCCCTTAACGCTGCGATTGAAGCGACTAGAGCCGGAGAATACGGTCGAGGCTTTGCCGTAGTTGCCGATGAAGTGCGATCGCTCGCCCGTCAGTCAGCCACGGCAACCACAGAAATTGGCAAGCTCGTGCAAGAGATCCAAGCAGGCACGGCGCAAGTCAGTCAAGCAATGGAAACAGGCGTGCAACAGGCGATCGCGACTCATCATTTAGTTAGCGATACCCGCTCTAGCCTCACTGCGATCGTGGAAGCCACCGCCGAAATCGGTCAACTCGTTGCCGGGATTAATCAAGCCACCCAATCGCAAACTCAGCAGTCCCAGTCCGTCACTCAAGCCGTATCCGAAGTGGCAAATATTGCCACCAAAACCTCCGACGATGCCACTCTGCTATCTATCGCCTTCCACGAATTGCTAGTCATGGCACAAGAACTACAAGCCAGTGCTAGTAAGTTTAAAGTCAATGCCAGTGAGTAGTTAACAGTTGTCATTTGTCATTCGTCATTTGTCATTTGTAACAAGTGGTGCATGGTGGAGAGAGCGGTTGGCGAGGTGTTCTCGCGCCTTGTAGCCGCGTCGTGGTGCGTGGTGATTCTCCTCTGCTCCCCTGCTCCCTCTGCTCCCAGCTCGTCCCTGCTCCCTGCTCCCTAACCATATGAATGACTCGCTCCACGAACAAAGCTACGCTTACTTTCTCCAAGAAGCACCGCAATTACTACAAATTTTGGAAGAGGAATTATTGAATCTGAAAACCGAGTGGAGTATGAATAAGGTTCATACTTTAATGCGGGCAACTCACACGCTTAAAGGCTCGGCGGCTTGTGTTGGGTTGGATAGTATAAGGCAGCTTGCACACTCTTTTGAAGATATTTTCCGCCATCTGTGCCGACCGGAAGTAACGCTCGATCGCGAAACGGAAGCTTTACTATTTGAAGCTTATGACTGCTTGCGTATCCCTTTGATGGCTGAAATTACTGGCAGCCACAGCCAAGATGCTGAAGTCTTCGATCGCGCTGCCGCAGTTTTTAGCGAATTGCAAGCGAAATTGGGAGTTCATTTCGCGCCGGAAGTGGAAATTCCTAACTCCGATGAATTGGGGTTTGATGTTACTAAATCTATTTTTGAAGTTGGAGTAGCTCAACGCTTGGCAGAGATCGATCGTGCTTTAGTTGCTGGTGATGTAGAGGCGATCGCGATCGCCCTGCAAACTCAAGCCGAAGTCTTTTTGGGTTTAGCAGAGTCTTTAAATTTACCGGGATTTGGGGCGATCGCGAGTGCAGCGATCGTAGCTTTAGCTAACTATCCCGACAAAGCGATAACTATTGCCCAAATAGCCCTAGCAGATTTTCAACAAGGGCAAGCATCTATCCTAGCAGGCGATCGTAGTGGAGGCGGGAGTCCTTCGGCGCAGTTGTTGGAATTAGTCAAGGGAGCGGGGAGTAGGGAGCAGGGAGCAGGGGAGAAGAGAGCTGAGGAAGCTGAGGAAGCTGAGGGAGTTGGGGGAGAAAAACCACGCACCACTCACCTCTCATTCCCGACTCCCGACTCCCGACTCCCGACTCCCGAAGATGAAGACTCCTTGCTAGAGTCAATCTGGACGATCGCCGAACCTGTAGAGGATGAGGAAGCAGAGCCGTCAGAGACAGTCACCACAGCAATCAATACTAACTCCGAGCGATCGGTATCGCCACCTTCATCCTTAGCGAAAAGAGATGCTGCTATGTCGGATACAGTCAGAGTTAATGTCGGGCATTTAGAGCGGCTGAATTATTCTATTGGCGAATTGCTGACTAATCAAAACCGCCAGACTTTACAAGATGAAAAACTACAAGGCGGGATGCAGGGGTTACTTGAATTAATCCAACAGCAACAGCAAATGTTGATGGAACTCAAGCAGCGCTTGGACTTACAGGAAAAAGACCGTTCTAGTAAACTTGCCGTGTTGGTGCAATCTTTATTAGCAAATGGAGCGCAACTGCAAGCAACTGGGGATGAAATTGACATCTATACTCGTCAGTCTAGCCAGATGTTGGAAAAACAAAGCCGCTTGTTAAATAGCGTGCGAGATGAGTTTTTGACGGCAAGAGTGATTCCCGTCAGCGTTGTTTTTGACCGTCTGCCCCCCATTTTAAGACAACTAGAAACTCTGCACGATAAGTCTGTAGCGCTGGAATTCAGCGGTAAAGAAGTATTAATAGATAAAGCCGTCGCTGAAAAACTTTACGACCCCCTTTTGCATTTGGTGCGCAATGCCTTCGATCATGGTATTGAGCCTAAGCCCAAGCGATCGCAATTGGGGAAAGCGTCAACGGGTCGAATTGCCATTCGTGCTTTTCATCAAGGCAGTCACCTGACAATTGAAATCCAAGATGACGGACAAGGACTCAATTACGATCGCATTCGCCAACGAGCGCTCGAAATGGGTTTAGTTTCACCAGTTGACGCTAGCAGTCTCAGCGAAGTTCAGCTGATGGATTTTATTTTTGAACCAGGCTTTTCGACTGCGGCTCAGGTGAACAACCTTTCTGGACGAGGTGTGGGACTAGACGTAGTTCGCGCCCAGTTACAATCTCTCCAAGGGGCGATCGCAGTTTATTCTCAACCCCAACGCGGTACGACTTTCATCCTCCAAATTCCCTTAAGTTTGACAATTGCAAAATTATTTCTCTGTCAGGTTGGTTCTACTACCTATGCTTTACTCGGGAGCGCGATCGAGCAAATCTTACTCCCTCAACCAGAACAGTTGCGCCCTTGGCGGGGAGGTAAGGTATTGCGATGGGGTGAAGCAAATGCAGAACAGTTAATTCCTGTTTTACCCCTGAAAGGAATTTTGCCCTATTTTGCGCCGCTAACGTCTCCCGCCAATAGTTCCACCGCTCTACAAGGACGCATTGTATTGCTACGCTATCAAGATCAACTTATAGCAGTAGAAATAGACCACGCGATCGGCGAACAAGAATTGGTGATTCGACCGCTAGACCCGATGATCGTTCCGCCTAGCTATGTTTATGGTGGTAGTATTTTGGCTGATGGCAAACTTACCCTCGCGATTGACAGTACTGCTTTAGCAAAGTACGTACTAGAGCGACAAGTAACTCAGGGCATGGGGCAGGTGAGGAGCGATCGGGATAGCAGTTTACTTAATAGCGTTACGCCTATGCTTTCAATCCCGCAGCTACAATCAGAACCATCTGCTGTGGGAGCAAAAATCTTGTTAGTCGATGATTCTCTCACTTGGCGACAAACCCTAGCCCTGACGCTACAACAGGCTGGATATCAAGTGGTACAAGCAGATAACGGTCGTGAAGCAATGACACAATTGCGATCGCATCCCGATTTTGGGGCGATCGTCTGCGATTTAGAAATGCCAGAAATGAATGGCTTGGAATTACTCCACTACTGTCGCCAATCTTCAAGTTGCGCCCAAATGCCCTTTGTAATTTTGACTGCTAATACTGATGCAGAAAATCGGACGGCAGCAATGGAATTAGGCGCAACTGATTATATTAATAAATCGCGATCGCATCAGGAACTTTTGGCAACTGTGGCTCAGTTGGTTCGTTAATTTATCATTGGTCATTTGTTATTCGTCATTTGTCAGTAGTGAGTGGCTGATTTTGACTTTTGACTTACTTACATCCTTTGCCGCGCTAACACTTCTCTGACAAACTGTTCTGGATTATCTGGAGTCAGGACGATCGTGCGCTGCGGAAATCTCAAAATTACAGATCGCAGGGGATCGGTTGCATAAGCTTGATAGGAACCAAGGCGATCGTTGCGAAACCGTCCAGTTATCGCAAATAATCCCCCATTTCCCCACGTCCGTAGCGAGTTGTCCATCGCCTGCGGATTGCTCTCAGCATTGATTAGCTGCGTTAATGAAATCTTAGAATTCCAGCCAAAGCGCTGAATGTAAAGTGCGTCATTTGTTAGTTCGTACCCTCTAACACCGAATAGCGCCGATGCAATAAGAATTGCTAGAGGTAGTACAACCATTGCTAGCAGCCAGAAAAAATTGTTCCGTTCCTCTCCCACTAATAAACCAATCAAAGCTATCCCTAGCAAAATAGCGCTGAAGAGAATCGTACTGAAAATGAGTGACTTATCCCAAGGGGCATTGAAAACTGTACCCGTATACATAAGTTTTCTCCACTTTTCAAACTTCATAATAGTTTGACTGTAGTATCGATCGCCAACTACCCATTACCCATTACCAACTACCCATTACCCATTACCAACTACCCATTACCAATTCATAGCAAAATCTTTCTTCCTCCTGACACTTGCCTACCTCTTTCGGTCTAGCTTATGCTGCTCGAAACGCTGCTAAACGGGTATTTTCTACCACTAATTATAGGCGTTGGAAAATGTTAAGTTGGCAGAGCGCGATCGCCTAAACTCACTATTTACTCAACTCTTGTAGAAACCTTGTCAGCTCTCAGCAATACGCAACCTCTAGCGGCTGTAACAGAATTAACCACCACCCACCAGCCGCCGATAATTTCTAAACCCGTCCTTCGGACTAGCCTCAAGGCTTCTACTATCGATGGTGTCTTTGCTGCCATCTTTTCTAGCGTTACCAGTGGTGTCTTACTAACTAACTTTTTGCTTCAGTTGGGGGCAAATCCTTTAGAAGTTGGAATGCTCTCTTCAATTCCAATGCTGACGAGTTTACTACAACCATTAGGAGCATACTTAGCCGAACGAAGTAGCAGCCGTCACTTTTTTTGTTGGTGGACTTTTATCCCCGCACGACTGTTATGGTTAATTCCCATCGCAGGTATTTGTTGGATTGTTTGGTTTAATACTAACTCCCACCAATTAGTCAGTTTGACTTTGGTAACAATTTTTGCTAGCAACATTCTTGCAGGCTTGGGTACTTCCTCATGGTTGAGCTGGATGGCGGCTTTAGTCCCCCATCGCTTGCGGGGTCGATATTTTGGCTTGCGCAATAGTGCGGCAAGTTTGACGACTTTAATCGCTGTACCACTAGCCGGATTTGCGATTTCAATTCTGCCTGGTAGCACCATTCAAGGATACGGGATTGTCTTGGGATTGGGAATTATTGCAGGAATTCTCAGTTTGGCATGTCAAAATTTTATGGTCGATGTCAATCCCCAATTGCCACCACCATCGCTGTTATCGCCATCAAAATCAAATGCTCTAGCAGTAGCAGAAGTCATACAACCGCCGCCAATTTTTAGCTTGTTCCGAGATTTAAATTTCGTCAAATTTCTGCTGTACTTCGGTTTGTGGGCATTTGCGGTTAACTTAATCGTGCCGTTTTATAACCTTTACTTGCTAGACAATTTAAAACTAGACCTCAATTGGGTGTCTTTATATACGAGTCTCCATGCAGGCACGAACTTGGTGATGCTGCTTATTTGGGGTAAGCTAGCCGATCGCCTGGGTAATCGTCCCTTATTGTTGATCGTAGGGATTTTAGTTGGAGTTTTACCTTTATTTTGGCTGGGAACGGGAAATAACTTATTATCGTTGTGGCTGTGGTTGCCGCTCATTCACCTGGTTAAAGGTTCCCTGTGGGCAGCAATTGACTTGTGTAGTAACAATATCCAAATGGAATTAGCACCCAAGTCCCATCCTTCCAGTTATTTTGCGATCGCTGCTGCCACTGCTGGTGTATTTGGCGCTTTGGGGACAACTGTAGGCAGCCAACTCACAACTTTAGATGCGATCGGGGGTCTACCTGGAGTGTTTATTATTTCTACTATTGTGCGTTTACTTGCTTTATTCCCCTTAATTTTCGTCCGCGAACCGCGCAGCCAGCCTCTCAAGCAAGTTTTGCGTCACCTACGGAAACCGCAATTAGTAACACAGGAGCCAACAACAAGCGCGACTAATTCTGCACAATAGTAATTAGTTACAAGTCATTTGTTCATTGTCAGTTGTTATTTGCGAATGACCAATGACCAATGACCAATGACCAATGACCAATGACTAAACAGCATGAATCAAGTAGATTACCTCCGAATTAGCTTAATCGACCGCTGTAATTTTCGGTGTCAGTATTGTATGCCCGAAGGTGCAGAGCTGGATTATATTTTGCGACATCAGCTATTGACGGCTGAGGAATTGCTCACTTTAATTCGCGAGGTATTCATTCCGGTAGGGTTTACGCGATTTCGATTGACTGGTGGCGAACCGTTACTGCATCCGCAGGTTGTGGAAATTGTCCGGGCGATCGCAACTCTACCTCAAACTCAAGACCTGGCGATGACAACAAACGCATTTTTGTTGGCAAACAAGGCACAAAATCTTTACGATGCCGGGTTAAGACGGATCAATATCAGCCTTGACTCCCTCGATCCTGAAGTGTTCGATCGCATTGCAGGCAGTCGCGGACGTTCTCGCTGGCAGCAGGTTTGGGACGGCATTCTCGCCGCGCATCGGGTGGGTTTCGACCCCTTAAAGCTGAATGTCGTCGTGATTCCTGGGGTAAACGATTGCGAAGTCTTAGATTTAGCCGCCCTTACCCTAACTCGTTACTGGCACGTCCGGTTTATTGAATTTATGCCGATCGGTAACTCACAACTATTTGGCGATCGCGGTTGGGTTGCTTCGGCTGAGTTACGCCAGCGCATCTGCGAGGCTTATGGTTTAGTCGAGTCGCAAGTGCGGGGTAATGGACCAGCTGACGTATTTCAAATTCCTGGGGCAAAAGGAACGCTGGGATTTATCAGTCAAATGTCAGAATGTTTTTGCGATCGCTGCAATCGAATGCGTCTGTCTGCTGATGGCTGGCTGCGTCCCTGTCTACTCAACGAAATGGGACAAATTGACCTTAAATCTGCCCTGCGCGCTGGCGTTCCTACTACTGAAATTCGCGATCAAGTAGCCCAACTACTTGCCCTGAAATCGGAGATTAATTACAAACAAAGAGAATCTGGAACATCTGCTGGAACTTATGCCCGTACCATGTCTCAAATTGGCGGATAGTAGGGGCGCACAGCTGTGCGCCCCTACCCCCAATTTCTGTGCGCCGCCCCTAATCAAACGGGTAAAAATCAACAAGCCCTCCAATTGACGGAATCGGAGGGCTTGATATTAAAAATTACAAAACTTAATCATAAGCTCGTCAATGGCGCACCGCAGCCGCACGAGTGCAGCCATCGAAATTAAGCCTGTCTGGAGTAGTATTCAACTACCAACAGTTCGTTCACTTGCAGGGCGACCCATTCGCGCTCGATCAAGCTGTTAACTTTACCTTCCAGCTTATTCTTATCAAATTCGAGGTGACTGGGTAGGTTTGCCAAACCAGGGTACTGAAGATTATTTTCTACTAACTGCCGCGATTGCGCTTTATTTTTGATCCCAATGACCTCCCCTGGACGACATTGATAGCTAGCGATATTAACTTCACGACCGTTTACCATAACGTGACCGTGATTCACTAGCTGCCGCGCTGCTGGGATAGTGGGAGCCATACCCATGCGAAAAACGGTATTATCCAAACGCATTTCCAACAGTTGCAACAGCACTTGTCCGGTAGAGCCAGTCACTCTTCTTGCCCGCCGCACGTAACGCAGCAACTGCTTTTCAGTCAAGCCGTAGTTAAAGCGGAGCTTTTGCTTTTCTTCCAAACGGATAGCATACTCAGAACGCTTCTTGCGAGCCTGTCCGTGTTGTCCAGGTGGGTATGAGCGTCTAGCATTTTTCCGAGTCAAACCTGGCAGATCGCCCAGGCGACGAACAACTCTTAGTCTTGGTCCTCGATAGCGGGACATTCAATCTTCCTCTGCTTAATTCTGCGCGAACTATTCCAAAACTATAATTATAAGTCTAAAAGCTTGTGTCTGAAAAGCCCTAACAGGGAGTAGGGAGCAGGGAGCAGGGACGAGCAGGGGAAAAGAGAGCTGAGGGAGCGCAAGGTTGCGCAAGGTTGCTGAGGGAGAAAAACAACCAACAACCAACAACCAACAACAAATTTCCCACGCACCACACCCCACACCCCACACCCTTTCCTCACTGATAACTGATAACTGATAACTGAAAAATCTAGGGATGCTAAACTGTACAGCAAACGAGGGATGAGGGGTCAAGAGTGAATGGCGATCGCAGCCAACAAACTTCCGTCAATGGCTTCGGTCACTGATAATTGATAACTGATAACTGATACCCTCAAATTGTAGTTATTTACAAATTTCTTGGTGGGAGTGTTATGGGGAAAACAATGTATTTAGTGGCTGGCTCGTTGGCGATCGCTGGTTGGATCGGTAGCAATTTTCCTGCAACTGGGGCTGAAATTGTCACTGACTCTTTACGCAACGGCTATCGTGCTTGTACGGGGCGAATGCTCAATTCTGGAGTTTCACCGGAAGCAGCAGCCAGAGCCTGTGCGGGAGCGCTTTACCCGAAGGATGTCGCTCGTTGCGTGACGAGAATTGAGGAGCAGACGGAAATTGCTGCCCAAGATGCTTTAGCGACTTGCACCCAAGCCCGCCGACCTATAGAGTTGTCGAGATGTGTAGTTGGCATTAGCGAAAATAGCCAAGGGCAACCCGTACCAGGTGTCCTAGACTTTTGCGGTCGCAGTTTATTACCAATTCGTTATGCTGAATGTGTCGTTGGATTGCGGCGAGAAATTAATGAGTTAGCTCCTACCCAAGCAATGGAAACTTGTATTAGTGCAGGCGATCGCCCTTTGGATTTTGCACCTAATTTCATTCCCCAAGGTCAATTACAACCACCAGTCACATCTCCGGCTCTGACTACACCTGCAACACCCGAACAAACTACTCCCGCGCCAGATGCACCTTAGAACGGAATTCGGAATTCGGAATTCGGAATTACTCCTGTACGGGCGGGTTTTGCGGCAAGATTTTTGGTCGTAGCCATGAATTGTTGACTAAACCCGCTCATACGGTTTCCTGATAACTGATAACTGATAACTGATAACTGATAACTGACTCCCCGTTATGAACCAAGAAATTAAATTACTCGTCCTCGATATTGATGGGACGATCGCGGGTAAGTCAAATCAAATTCATGCCAAAGTTAAAAAAGCGATTCAAGCAGTGCGGGCAAAAGGCATACAAGTGGCTGTAGCAACAGGACGAATGTATCGTTCTGCTTTGCGTTTCCATAATGAGATAGGTTCGACTTTGCCTCTACTTGCCTATCAAGGTGCTTGGATTCAAGATCCAGCTACCCAGAAAATGCACCGTCATTGGACTGTTGCCAAGCAAACAGCAATTCAACTGTTAGATTACTTCGAGCAACCTGAATTGCGATCGCTGCTTTCGGTTCATTTCTATATCAACGATCGCCTCTACGTGCGCGAACTGACTTCTGAAACCCGACTTTACTCCGAACGCTCTGGGATTGAAGCGATCGCGGTGGGAGATTTACGCCAAGCTTTAACAACAGAACCAACGAAAGTATTGGCTTTGTGCGACGATACCGAAATCATCGATAACTTACTCAGCAGTCTGCGCCAGCAATATACCCCTGCTGAACTGTACCTGACTAAATCCGTTGCTACCTTCTTTGAAGCAACTAACCCTTCGATTAATAAGGGTGTAGGCGTGCGTTACTTAGCTGAAGAACTCCTGGGAATCGCACCTGCTAACGTGATGGCAATTGGTGATAACTTTAACGATGTAGAGATGCTAGAGTATGCGGATATCGGTGTAGCGATGGGTAATGCTCCATCTGACGTACAGGCGATCGCTCAGTGGGTAGCGCCTAGCGTCGAGCAGAACGGAGTCGCAGTTGCAATTGAAAAATTCTTACTTTAAATCAGTCATTTGTCATTTGTCATTGGTGAGTATTTTACTAACGACGAATGACCAAAAATCAGAAAGGACACCAACGACTGTCCGTGTTTCGTCTTGGTGTCCTGACTGGTTCGCTCCTCACACACCCTTATATTAGAGTAATGTTTTTGATTTGTCACCCCCTTGAACGCTAATTTCTACCTAAAGACAGATAAGATTTGCCTATAGAGCAAGATGCCTTTACAGTGACCAGTTTTATACTGTTCGCTAGTTCAAAGTTCTAAGGGTGCGCAACTATTTAGTACTTCTACTAATAGAATTCTGAATACAGATTGAGCGATCGCTACTAAACCAAGTCGCCCTTGTGCTAAGTTGAAATTTTGGTTTTTGACTTCTCCCCAAATGCGACACTGACTATAAAAAGTTTGAAAAGCTTGACTCAGATTCAGAGCTACTTTCAACCAATTTAAAGACTTGCGAGTAGGATCGGGGCAATAGAGAGCGTCTAATACTTCAATTGATTCGAGGAGTAAATTTAACTCGGATGGGTGATGCAAACAAATTTTTGCTTCACTCAACCAAGGAATAGGTTGAGGTGATATGACTTGTAGACATGAAGAGATAATGTCACAATTTCTTGACTTAATTGT
Source organism: Chroococcidiopsis sp. [FACHB-1243] (assembly GCF_014696895.1). Taxonomy (NCBI): domain Bacteria; kingdom Bacillati; phylum Cyanobacteriota; class Cyanophyceae; order Chroococcidiopsidales; family Chroococcidiopsidaceae; genus Chroococcidiopsis; species Chroococcidiopsis sp. [FACHB-1243]. The sequence goes on from NZ_JACJQX010000002.1 coordinate 214,022, forward strand.
AATTATTTTCTCCTCATGAGCCATTTTCAATAGAGAACAACAACGAGCATGAGCGGATTGGATGGGAAATAGAAAATTGGTAATTGCTAATTGGTAGTTACTCCCTTGCTCCTCTGCCCCTCTGCCCCTCTGCCCCTCTGCTCCCTCTACCCCTCTACTCTCTTCTCCCCTACTCCCTGCTCCCAGCTCGTCCCTGCTCCCTAAACAGGGTAGTGTCTCAATCCAGTGTTGCAACCAAGCAGCTAGACTGGGTTGAGTTAATTCTAAGTAGATCCACCCTGGGGGAACAACTTGAAGAATCAAGTTTTGTTGATGGTTCTGTTGGGCAATTAGCTGCGATATAGATTGAGCAACTTCTATAGTTGGGGAGTTGACAAGTTTACTTAATTTAAATGCGATCGCGCAACTATAAACAACTGGATGCTGTTTAGATAACTGTAAAGGAATATAACTTTTACGATCTGTTAAGGACGGAGTGTCTAATATATACAAACTTAGCGCTGCTTGTACCTGCTGTAACAGCGCTTGCTTAGGTGTTAACTCAGCTAATGGAGGCGATCGGTGATCCACTTTTAATTTATAGTTAAAATCCCTATCCCTACCTGGGGGATTTACCAAGGTTCCATGCAAACGAATTGCTTAACCTCTATTTTTTGAATGGCTGCTTGAGAAGACTGTACCCTAGCAAAACCTACTATTGCTATAGCGTTCGTCCATCCGTAATCTTACTGAAAAATTTATCAGCTTTCGCTGAAAAATCAGGTGATTTCAGTAGATTTACGGTACAAAAAAACTCAGTCCTATGTTGTTGACAATATTTTGTCACAATTTTCCCTAGCTCAACTACAATCATTTGTACAACTGTTACTTGCAATTCCCTGGTTTGATTGTTTACACTTATCTGTTGTTTTAAACACGAACTACACGGATAAAAAAAACTGAAAAGTAGGAGAATTGATTAAGTAATTGAGTGATTGAGAATACTAGGATTGTGTTGCAAGACAAATAAAACAAATCTATAGCTAAGTTCGCTTAGCTACGATCGCGCTTTACTGGTTTGAGGAGTAAAGTTCACCTGCCAACCAATTTGGCAATGGCTGAGCTTCACAGTGACGTTTCGTCTATCGCCAACTGCTGCAAATTATGCATTCCCCATCCGCTTCTCCAGAGTCGCAAAGACCATTTTTAACCTGGCAACGGATTCTTGACTGGGCGCAGGAACACTATCGCGTTCGCTCTTTCAGTAAAGACGAACGCATTCCAGCTCGACCTGGACTGCTCTATCTCGTTCAAAGAGGTGCTGTACGACTTGTAGGTACAGCTCAAGTTAGCGCAACTAGTCAGCTATCATCTCGGCGCATCAACAGAACACCTGAAGAAGCTTTTTTAGGCTTTGTTGGCGCTGGACAGCCGTTTGAAATTGTTGCCCAATCTCCGTTTACGCTCCAAGCTTATGCCCACGTAGAACCCACTTTAGTCGTGTGGATGTACTGGCATGACTTGGATAACTGGCCCCACTTTCGGCGGGAAGTTCTCGATGCATTTCGCTACCAACATCAGCGCAAGTTACTGTGGCTGAGTGCTTTAGGACAGCGACGGACGATCGATCGTCTCTTGGGATTCTTAACCCTGCTGGTAGAAGAATATGGGCAACCAGCGACAAGTGAAGAAGATCCCGAGATTCTGCGTGGATACTCTCTCCCGTTTACGCTGACGCACGCCCAAATTGGTAGTGCGATCGGTTCGACGCGAGTTACGGTGACTCGTTTAATGGGTAAGTTACGCCAACGCGGTTTACTGATCGCTCAAGAAGATAATCTCATCTGTTTGCCAGCCGATTCAATCAATCGAGCTAGTTGAATTATAGAGACGCGAAGTTTCGCGTCTCTATAATCCTATGCCTAGCGCATTCGCACAAATCCAGCATTGGCGATCGCTGACTGTCCTTGCTGCGTCAGCAGTAATTTAGCATAAGCTTCTCCTGCTTGCTGTGCTAAATCGTCATCCTGCTTGACGACAACGTACAAGTTGCGTGTCAGAGGATATTGTCCGGTTTGAAAAGCATCTGTATTGAGCTGATTGCGCCGCTGAGGACAGTTATTCGCTGTTACTAAAGGTTCTTGGTAGGGAGGAGTAAATTGCCCTGGCTGACGACCTAGTGGTAAGGGTCTAATCCTACACTGAGGTACGATTTCTGGAGCCGAGGCGTAGTAAATTCCGCCACGGTTACTAGCTAACTTTTGTAAAGCTTGAGTTGTCGTACCGACAAATTCAACGTTGACAGCTAATGCTTGACCTGATAGAATGTCTTGCCTGAAAAGCTCGACCGTACCACCCTCGCTCATCGGACGGGAATAGGGTTGAATGGGCAGGTTAGGACCACCGAGTTGTTTCCAGTTATTTGCCTTGCCAGTGTAAATTGCTTTAAGCTGTGCCAAGGTTAGTCCTGGTATATTGAGGCTGGGGTGAACTGCGATCGCTAAACCATCAATTGCTACCGGAATTTCTTTTAAATTAAATCCTCTTTGCTGAGCGCGAGATACCTCTCGATCTTGTAAGGGTCGAGACGACTGAGCAAAGGTAAGCCTACCTTCAATCAGCATTTTAATCCCAATACTGGTTCCTGGGGAAGCATTTGTCGGTTCTACAAACCTTAACTGAAATTCTGGATAAGCTGCCCTAATTTGCGGCTCGATCGCTTGTCGAATTGCTGCCCAAGAAGTACTACCACCATAGCTGAATAACCCTTTAGGAATGCCTGAAACACTGCTAAAACTTGAGCCACTCAATTCTGGATCTGAAGTTATATCGGATGTGTTGGGGGTGGAAATAGAGCTTGGCTGAGGATCGCTGAGTTCGACACTAGTGCTAGAATTTCTCGTCAGCCACCAAAAACCACCAGCTAAACCCCCAGCTACGATCAACAGAGTCAGAACGAGAACAGCTGTTTCATTTTTTTGCAACGACATAACAGAATGATAAGTGCTGTAATAAGTGCAACATATACTTGCTTACGTACAGATTATCCCCGCAGCAAAGCAGTGTTGCATTCCTGTGAGATCGCCTCTAATTCAAGCGATCGTCCTATGATGAAATCAAAGTACTTAAGTTAAGTGTTTTGCTCTCAGTAATCCTATGAATTAAACTCTTATGTCTGTTTTATCATAACCTAACCTTAATCTTGTCAGGACGATTAACTATATATATTTAGCTGCTTTTGGCACAAATAGTATACACACAACTACACAAAAAGGTGCTTAAATTTACATATAGAGATTGATGGGAAAAAAATCATCGGTTTGTCCGATGATGCAAGACTTGATGCAAAATGCAAATTGTAATATGAATCGCCAGATTGATAGCCGAGCTAATGGTTAGAGTGTCTGTAAAGATCGTCGCAGTAAAATAACCAAGCTATACCCAAAATAGCTGTAGCTACGCTAGCAATTATCCCCGCTATAACCCAGCCGAATGCTCCTACTAATATAATTAATCTTCCTAGTAAAGCTAAAACTGCTTTCGCACTAATGAATGCAGTAACGGCACAAATTATACTAATCAGTCCCAACTCAAAAATTATAGATTTAGTATCCTTGGTTGCTAGTTCCTCATCAAAGTATATATCCCAGACGACAGTACACATAGCAACATTAGCAACCGTCAAAAATATTTGCTTGAATAATTCTAAGCTCATTGCAGGAGTTACTGTGACTATCCCCGCAGCAAAAATTGTAGCTAAAATTACTATAACGGCTCGTTTTCTTTTTGGATGTATCTGACTCATAATTAATTTCCTGAATCGCAAGCTTTTTAATAAAGAAGAGTCAGAAGTGGATATAGCAATTCTAGATGAATCGTAAAATCGATGGTTCGTGCAGAGACGTTACATGTAACGTCTCTACAGGGAAAACGTTCACAAATCAATTTGGATTGCTATATTAGTTTTTATACCAACAACAAAATCAACATTTTACATCAGAAAAGTTTTTGATTTCGTAGCATTAATTGCAGCTTTTTCACAATTACTTTTCTAACTTCTGCCTCCTTCTACAGATTACAGCCAGTGTTTTGGATAAGTTCTACCTGGCATGAGATTGTTAAAAACAAAAGTACAAAAGACTAAAACAATTGAACCTGCTAATACTGGTGTAAACAGAAAACTCCATTCAGCACGGCTCATCACTCCTACTAAAGCAACTGCTCCTCCTGGTGGATGGAGAGTTTTTGTCAGTTGCATGACTTTGATTGCTGTAGCAACAGCTAAAGCCATTACCCAAGGTTCTGAGCCGAATAAATGTACCATAATTAAGCTGACTAATCCGCCGAGAAAATTGCCGACAATACAGTTGCGTGGCTGTGCTAGAGGACTATCGGGTGCAGCAAATAATAAAACGGCAGCCGCTCCGAAAGGAGCTGCGATTAGAGGATAATGCGTACTAACGCTGATGTAAGCTAGCGCGGCAATGCCAATAAAACTACCTATGTAAGAAAAAACAATTTGTTTTAAAGGAAAGCGGGGTTGATATTTAGAGCTGCCGTGAATTTTAGCCAAGAAATTTTTGAGTCGAGCCGATTTAAATCGAAAGCTCCATGTAGACTGGGAACGACTTTTTCTCAAAGCAGCTAGTTCGGCTGTGAGTTGCTCTAGTTGTTGCTGCTGAATGATTAATTGCTGTTGCTGTTGTTCTAGTTGCTGTTGATACTGCTGGAATTGTTGTTGTTTGCTTGTCAACTCAAAGGTAGACATAGCTTTGGTAAGTTTTGTCATAGAGCTAGTATTTGTATTTGGTTTCGCCGCAGTTTTACTAATGTCTTTCATACTTCGATCGCTAAATAATGAATTGCAAAAACTTAGATTAATTCTGTGATATTGCGATCGCACTACTATAAATTGTGTTAACTGATACGGAATATTATGACTCATGAAAGAAGCGCATTTTGAAATTGCTCTAACTGCATACAATCAACGAAAAAGTACTATTTTATACTTGCAAGTTAGAGCAAACTACGCTCGCAATAACGCTAGAACTATCAAATAAATTAAATGGATAAATTAATTTTTTCAAAAAATATTTACAGCGATCGCTCGCTACTAGCTCGCTAAAATGTTTATCGCTGTATAACTATATTGAATTATTGTAGTTAAAATCTGACAAGACATTTCAGAGTCGATTGAAGTGTTATTTTTTTATTCGATGGTATTCAAAAATTTTATTTTAAGAGAGTTAATCTTATGTTTTAATTTTATTCATCAAATTTTTAATTGCTCTTAGTGTTATGGAATAGCTTTGAGATTTATCGTAATTTTACTGTAACTTTGGTTGCAGTATTTTTGCTGCACGGCTAAGTAGAATCCGAAGATTAGCTTTTTAGCTTCCGTGTATTTGCATGGAAATGCTAGTAAAGCTATGAATTGTGGCTTGATACAGAGACATATTTGTTTGTTGGGTTAGTTTTAATTGTTACGTAATGAGAGCTTAATTTGTTACGTAATGGTAGCGAAACTAAACTAAGCGATCGCGATTTAACTTGAAACTGTGGTTGTTGAATTGCTAATTCATGGGTGCTGTTGAGATAGAACGAAACTGATGATAGAAATTACAGCAAGCGTTTTTTGTACGAGTCTGGGTGCATTCTTATTCAGAAGAGAAATAATTCCTCGTTCCTTTCCCAATTTGCTAGGTCGCCTTCTTTACTGGCTGGGCGTACCACTGCAAATTTTAGTACTGACGCGCAAGTCAAATTTATCGCAATCGATTTGGTTGCCCCCAATCTTGACAATTGCAATATTGTTGTTGGGTTTGGGCTTAGCTTATGTCAGTTTGCAGTTACTCAAACAACTAACTCAGTACCGCTCAGTTTCATGGGTAAAACAATTGTCCGATAGTTTCTATCCTAGCGATCGCGCTGAACAAGGTAGTTTTGTCCTCGCTTCAATTTTGGGAAACACCGGCTTCATCGGGTTAGCGATCGTTCCAGCTTTTGTCAGTCAAGACTATTTAGTTTGGGTAGTGTTGTATGGCGTAACGCACAATCTAATTGGTAGTTACGGACTGGGAGTATTTTTAGCAAGTTATTTTGGGCAAATCACAGCAAATAATAAATGGAAAGCTGCATGGCGAGACATTTTGCGCGTTCCTGCTTTATGGGCGTTTGCGCTGGGTTACTACAGTAAACCTTGGCAAATTCTCAGTTTCATCGATCCCTTACTTCAAGCAATAGTCTATTTAGTCATACCTGGAGCTTTTTTGTTGATTGGAATGCAATTATCACGGCTTCAAGGAATTGAAAATCTACGAGGGGCGATCGTTCCCAGTACGATCAAGACATTTGTTCTGCCCATTTTGGCAGGAATGGTAATAACATGCTTGGGATTTCCCCACGAAGCACGGTTGGCTTTAGTCTTGATGTCTGGAATGCCGAGTGCTTTCGCCAATGCGATTTTAGCAGAAGAGTACAACCTCAATCGTCCGCTAGCTGCCAGTACGATTGTTCTCAGTACAGTTTTGCTACCACTGGTACTTCCCCTATGGTTTTATTTATTTAGATAATAGAGACTCTGCGTGGAACTTCTCTGCGTCGTCTCTCGATCAACGAAGGCTCGTGTCAACCGAACTAGGTAGGGGAGTAAAATCGTAACCCGTACCGGAGTATCTACCAGGCTGAACTCTGACTAGAGTTCCTGATTCTTGGCGATCGCCTGACGGTAAAAACTTGACTATTCCAGTTGCCCCTTTAAACATAAAACCAGTATTAGACAAAGCTTTCTGTAACTGTTCGCGATTCGTACTCGCTTTTAAACCCGTGAAAACAGCAATTGTTGCATCGTAACTCAATGCAGTTCGCCAATTACCAGCCCCACCCCAAAACCGCTTAGCATTGGCAATGAAAGAACTATTGGGGAAAGCAGAAGGATGCCAAGGTACAGAAAGCACCATAGTATTAACATCAGCTTGTCCTTGCTGCAACGTGTCGTACGTATACATTGTGTGGCTGCCGAACAAAGTCAATCGACTGCGATTTGCTTGCGCTACTTCCACTGCACGACCCATTCTATTTACATCTGGTGCTAGCAGCAAAGCTTCTGCTCCATCGCTGACTGCCTGAGAGGGAATTTCGCTAGGGTTAAAATTAGTAGCAGCAAAATCGCAGGGGGTACTAGTGATATAACCGCCATTTTCAAACACGCTAGAAGTGAACTCCTCTTGAAACGAGCGACTTGCTTCTGCCTGAGAATCCGCACAGATTGCAATTCTGGTTTTGCGTGCTGTTTTCACGACGTAGCTAGCCAAAGCATCAGCGATCGCTCTTGAATTTGGCGTAGTCCGAAAGATAAATCTCCCAACTCCACTTAAGTTACGCGCTACGCTGGTGGGCGAGATCATCACCAAACCGCTTTTTTGATAGATGGGAGCAGCGGCGATGGATGCATCGCTGGAGTTATGTCCTATGACAGCCAAAATCTCTGGATCGTTGGCAAATTCAGCCGCGATTTGTTTGGCAACAATGGGGTTATTATCGTCGTTGGCAACTTGTACTTGAACCAGCTTTCCGCCAATCCCGCCACCGTGATTGATCTCGTATTGTGCCTGTGCCACGCCCCGCAGCATCTCTCTGGCAACGTTTAGGTTACCTCCTACAGGAACGCTAACACCGATCTTAACTGTATTGCTAATTGCAGCTGCCGAAGCATTATTTAAATAAATCCAAGTTTCGGGATCGTTGCGCTTCACCTGCAAAGCCGCATTAAATTTGGTGACTGCCGTGGAAAAATCTCCTGCGGCAAAAGCTTGTACTCCTGCTTGTTTGTCTGGATTATTGTCGGCAGTAAATAAAACTTTATTACCCAAACTAATTCGTTTTTGCAAAGCTGGGTTGCGGTTGGGGGGATTGAGCAATCCATTGAGAGATGGTTGAGTTGCTTGTTGCCCTCCTCTACCACTGCGATAACTCAACCAAAAAATCAGCGGACCGATCAGGCAGAGGGCGATCAGATAGAGAACCAGGACAGTGTTTTTTTTACTTTGTAACATAAAGTTTGGAACGGGAGTTAAGTCAAGTATTGTTAGACATTTCTAGATAACTTTCCCAGCCTCATATTTTCTGTATCGCCATGACTTGGTACAGCCCAGATGTCGAAGAATCTATAAGGATCTAAATCATATTCTTTTTAGCAACAGCACTTTGGGCGAACGCAATAATAGTACGAGATGAATACCCACAAACAAAGCTACAGCTTGAAAGTTGGTTTTTTTAACATATAAATAAATAATATTTGATTTGACCCATAACCAAACAAAATAGAGCCACAACTACTTGCGTACCAACCGTAATTTTACGGAAAAAATATAATGCAGCTGATTTTAACCGTGAAATTACTTACGCAAATTTACTGAGTCTAAGCCTATACGTATAAGAGATTTACCTAACTATAGCAGTAAAGAGTTTGGCGATCGCGCTCCGCTCAATCTGTATCTTCTGTAACTACTTCCCACTTAATTGCAGTCACTTTTATTTGCGATCGCAACTGCATGACAATCTCTTCCATCAACAGATCGTTGCGACCATTGGAAGTATATTCTGCCTTGATTTCTACTGAAGAGAAGTTATCGAGATCTTTACTGTTAATATTTTTACTAGACAATTCATTCAATATCATTTGTCCTGGTGTAGTTTGTGCCAGTAGCACAGCCCTCACAGCTACTTCGTCTTCAGTTAAACAAATGAGGCGACAGCAATAGCGAGTTTCTGCTTTCGTGTGCGTAATCAATTGCTCGTCTAACTGCTGAAACCACTGTACCATCGGGCGCAAAAGTAGATTTGCCCCTACCACTGCTAAAGTGCCGAAATAAGCCTGAAATAGCAATCCCGCCCCGACCAAACTACCCACGGCAGCAGCACACCAGAGGGTAGCTGCGGTATTGAGTCCGCGCACGCTGGTTCCTTCCCGCAAAATTACACCGCCACCTAAAAAGCCAATGCCTGAGACCACTTGGGCGGCTATACGTGTAGGACTGGCATCGCCGGGAATCATTGCCGAGAGCATGACGAACATAGCAGCACCAAGAGACACCAACACATTTGTTTTCAGTACTGAGCGAGTTCGCCGCCATTGTCTTTCGCTGCCAATTGCCGCACCGAGAATAAATGCCAGTAGTAGGCGAATTGCAAAATCTACCCAAGTCATTGTTTTTTCGTTTGGTTGCAACCAGATTGCTATTGTCGCACTGGTACGAAATCATAGCCAGTATTTGTATTGACTTGACGCACGACTTGTACTATCTGCACTGGTGCATTACTATCCCCAGAAGGAAGAAACTGCACTGAATTCGCTGCGCCAGGTGTAGAAAAATCAGTACTAGCAAGAGTTTGTTGAATCCCTTCACGAGTGGGAGACTTCTGCATTGCCGCAGTCAAAGCCTTGGTTGCATTGTAGGCAAGAGCGGTACGCCAGTTGACCTCAGCTCCCCAAAACTGTCGTGACTGACGCACGAACTGAGATTTCGGATCGGTGTCAATATCCCACGGAATAGCGACTACCATGTCCACAGCCGCGTCTCCTGCGACCTCTAGCGTGGTTGAGTTGTAAATGGCATCACCACCTAGAAGTTGCAATCGTCTGCGGTTGACTTGCACGACCTGTAGGGCTTTGTCGATAATGCTAGTACTAGACCCAGTGTTAGGTGCTAACATCAGGACTTTTGCCCCTTGCTTGATGGCTTGGTTAATGCTGTTAGCTGGGCTAAAACTAGGGTCTGATAAGTCAAACTCAGATGTAACTTTCCCACCTCCGAGTAGAACCGCTGTGACAAACTCAGATTTTAAGGATTGGCTGTAAGCACTTTGGGGATTGAAAAAAACAGCAGCATTCTTTTGCTGTAAATTGGTCAGCATGTAATTTGCCAAAGCTCTTGCGGCAATATAATCGCTGGGAACGGTACGAAAAATGTAGGGACTGATGCCGGAAAGCTTGACAGAAGTACTGACAGGAGAGATCGCGACTAACTTTCCCTCATCGTATATGGATGCGACCGCAAGGGTGACTTGACTTGCCCAGTGACCGATAACTGCCAAAATTTCGGGAGTGTTGACCAAAGTTGAAGCAACTTGTCGAGCTTGGTCTTCTTGATTGTTGTCGTTGACGATCGCCACTTTCAAGGGAACACCATTAATATTTCCCGTTTGATTTGTTTCAGTCTGTGCCTGCGCAACGCCACGGAGAACTTCCAAACTCCCATTAGGACTAGTACCAGTGGGAACGACAACAGCAATTGCGTAGCTTTTGCGATCGGCAATCTTGGCGTTGTTAAGGAAAATTAGGGTTTCGGGATCGTTGCGATTTTGTGTTAGTGCTACTTGCAATTTCTCGGTTGCAACACTCCAATTTCGAGCCGCGATCGCCTCTATTCCTTCCTGTTTTGCTGGTAATATCTTCCCTGAAAATAACGTTTTCTCGCCAAAACTAATTGGTTTTCCAGTTGCAGAAGTACCATCTGTAGCAGTCGAGTTAGATCGATCTCCAATACCGACAAACGATTTGCCAAAAAAATTACTGAATAGTAAAGCTCCTCCCCCTACTAATCCGAGCGTAATTAGTAGCGATAGTAGCAGAAGCACTGTTTCATTTTTACGCGACATAAGAATTAGGGGCTAGGGGCTAGGAGTTAGGGGCTAGGGAAAGAAAGAGAGACAAGAGGTGAGTTCTTCCCTACTCCCTGCTCCCTACTCCCTGCTCCCTCGTTAAAGAATTCGATCGAGCAGTTGATAAATTATTTTAAATAAAGCTGTGAGGGCAACTGCAATTAGTCCGCCACCGATCGCCAGAACCAAAATGCTAGAAACGCTGAGATTGGCGTGTAGGGCAGGGATAAAAACCACAACTACCAAGGAAATTACTGAAACAATTAATAAATCTACTTTTTCGATCCAGCGACGAGATAAGGCGAAAACTAGACCACTCAAAATCACAGCAGCAATCGCCCAACCAATAGCGGGAGTGGGAAAAAGGCTGGAAAGCGCGATCGCTAGTAAAGCGCCTTCAAAACCGCTAAAAGCCGCTCCCGTTAAAACCTCCCACAGAGCGAAACTCGGTCGCCTAGTTATCGATGGCGGAGTAGGTGGCGTAGGGGTGGGGCGATCGAGGTGGTGCAGGGCGGCTAGGACTTCGGCAGCTGACTGGTAGCGCTGCTGCGGTTGAGCTGATAGCATCTTGGTCAGAATGCTGGCAATCCCATTGCTAACTTCAACATGCATTCGCCAATGCCATTGATTGCGACCGGCATCATATAAATCTGTAGGTTTTTTGTCAGTGAATAGGTTGACTGCGGTTACAGCCAAGGCATACAAGTCCGTAGAGGGGTAAACCTCCCCACCTGAGACTTGTTCGGGAGGGGCAAAACCCATAGAATAAATTCCGGTCGAAGCAGATTGCGCTCCTCCTGCTTGGCTCGTCACTTGTTTGACCGCACCAAAATCGAGTAAGTAAAGCTTACCGTGGCGATCGCGGATGATATTAGAAGGTTTGATATCCCGATGAATCGCTTTTTGTTCGTGAACGAACTGTAACACGGGTAAAATGGCGTAGAGCAGTTGCAAGACCTGCGATTCGGAGAACCGACCTTGAGATTCTAGTTCTGCTTCTAGAGTTTCACCGTCGATAAACTCTTGAACGAGATAAAAAAAACGTTCCTGTTTATTAGGTTGCCAACTCGGGACGCTCAATTCAAAAAAAGCCAACAAATCGGGGATTTGGTCGTGGCGATCGCCAAGTTGCTCTAAGGCGACTGCTTCCCGTTCAAATAGAGTTTGGGCAGTCATCAGCTGAGTCGCGCTCAAGTCACCAGAGGGCTTGAATTGCTTCACGACACACTGACGCATCCCAGGCGTGTAGCGATCGCGTGCCAAAAAAGCCGCGCCAAATCCCCCTTGTCCTAGTAGTTTTACTGGTAGATAGCGCCCCTGTAAAATCAGCGGCATACCGCAACAGGTGCAATATTTTTGTTCTGTTGTTTTGAGAATGGCGCTGTTATCGAGATCGGCAAAATGATTGAGCGGACGGGGACAGCCTAAACGAGTGCAGAAAACTTCCATGAACGGCAGGGGTTAATGGCTAGCAGCTAGGAGGCAAGGGAGACAAGGGAGACAAGGGAGAGAGGAGAGACAAGGAAGCAGAGGGGACAATTCCAATTACTAATTCTCCACGCCCTACACCCCATACCCTACGCCCTGTTCCTGAGCGCACCACTCTTCTCTATAGCTTTTAATTTAGCTGTCTACTTCAAACAACTCAATTCACTTCTTCTACCTCTGGCGTGACAACTTCTATAGTTTCCTTGGCAACTCGCGGCGACTCTAACAGTTCCTTGCCCCAACCAGGAGTTGTAAATTGAGGTAGAATCTCGCGGATAAACGCATCGGCAGCTTTCGAGCGGTAACGGTTGGGGTTTAAGATTGCTGCTAGTGTCCGTCGCACCACGACCCCCTCAATTACAGAGCGGTGCAAGATACCCATTTGTAGCTCTTTGGCGATCGCAGAAACGGAAACAAAAGCCGCTCCCAACCCTGACTGCACGGCGTTTTTAATTGCCTCAATTGAATTGAGTTCCATTTCAATTTTGAGCCGTCGCGTATCGATCTCGCAGCGAGTTAATACAGAATCAATGACTTTGCGAATGGTCGATTGGGAGTCGAGAGCGATGAACTGAAGCTTGTAGAGGTCGTCTTTATAGATTTTGTCTGCTTTTGCTAGAGGGTGCAGCACTGGAAGGATCAGGGCTAGCTCGTCTTCGGCGTAAGGAGCGATCTGTAAAGATTCGTGTAGCTCCGAGGGAATTTCTCCACCGATGATCGCTAAGTCTACCTGTCCGTTTGCCACGCTCCAAGCAGTGCGCCGAGTTGAGTGGACGTGCAACTGTACTGCGACATCAGGATATTTTTGCCGAAACATGCCGATCATGCGGGGCAACAGGTACGTGCCGGTAGTTTGAGAAGCACCGACAATCAGAGTTCCGCCTTGAAGGTTTTGCAAATCCTCAATTGCCCGACAGGTTTCTTGACATAGGCTGAGAATTTTTTCGCCATAATTGAGCAGCAGATACCCTGCTTCTGTCAGTTGCGCTCTACGTCCGCCTCGGTCGAATAAAGGCACGTCCAATTGCCGCTCTAAATTTTGCACCTGCAAGCTCACCGCAGGTTGAGAGACATAAAGACTGTCAGCGGCACGCTTGAAGCTCCCTTCAGCAGCGATCGCTTTAAGAATGCGTAACTGATCTAAGGTGAAAGGTAGGTCAGACATACAGCTATATCCATGAATACGAAAGGAGACTTCAGGTAACCTACTCGATTAGTGAGAGAACGCGAATGTGTCATCTGCTCAAAGTGGGAAACATTCCGCAAAAATGACCCTAACACCACATTAATATATAAAGTTACCTAATAATTCGCGATCGGAGCTTTACAGGAACAAAATATATAAAATTTACTAATAGAAAGCGGGAGTCGGGAGTCGGGAGTCTGGAGTCGGGGAAGAGGATGGGGTGAGGGGATGAGGTGAGAGTGGGGAAATTCCCCACGTCTCCTTGTCTCCCCTTTTCCTACTCTTCCTTGTCTCCCTCTGCCCCTGAAGCCCCTGAAGCCCCTGAAGCCCCTCTGCTCCCTGCTCCCTTACCCCTTTATCCCTAGATGAATCACAGTTGGCTAACGCCCAGCCATTTTGTCATGCTGGGTCTATTACTAGGATTTGCGATCGCCCATAGTGGTCTAGCCGCCCTGCGAATGCAGGCAGAAAAAGCAATTGGTGCTAGGCTTTACCGAGTCTTATTTGCTAGCGTCAGCCTACCTTTAGCTGTCGGATTGGTAATTTACTTTTTCAACCATCGCTACGACGGAGCGCAACTTTGGCAAGTGCAAGCTGTCCCAGGCGTACGCGAGATTGTTTGGGTGCTATCTGCTGTTTCTTTCCTCTTTCTTTATCCCGCTACATTTAACTTACTGGAAATTGCCGCAGTCCAAAAACCCGAAGTCCATCTCTACGAGACGGGAATTATCCGCATCACCCGTCATCCGCAGATGGTAGGACAGTTGATTTGGTGTATTGCCCATACTTTGTGGTTGGGGACGAGTTTTACCCTCGTCACTTCCATTGGCTTAGTCTTGCATCATCTCTTTGGAGTGTGGCATGGCGATCGCCGCTTGAGTCAACGTTATTCAGAAGCATTTGAAAAAGTTAAGTCTCGCACCTCCATCATTCCCTTTCTAGCGATCGTGCAGGGACGACAAACATTATATTGGCAAGAATTTCTCCGCCCTGCATACATAGGTGTTGCCATTTTTGTCTTTTTATTGTGGCGATCGCATCCACTACTGATCCAAGCTACAGCAAGAGTTCCCTGGTAGTGGGGAATTCAGAATTAACTACTTGGAAGTTCCCGACTCCCGACTCCCGACTCCCCAATAACTCAATACGGTTCAGTTAAATGCGATCGATCCTCGAAGATCTGGACTTGCCCTCCTTCAAAAGGAGGGAATCATAGCCCCCCAATTGACAGCGGGGGGTTGGGGGGATCGTCTTATCTGAACCGTATTGCCCAATAGCTGACAAAATCGATATTTCCCACTTTTTAATTGATCCCGAATCGATGTAGCATAATTCCAAGTTGATAGCAAACTCAGATAATTCCGCCTAGAGGAAACATGGTATTGTCAGTTAACGAGCGGACGTTTACAAAAGAAGTTTTAGAATCTTCAGTTCCAGTTTTAGTCAATTTTTGGGCTCCCTGGTGTGGGTTGTGTCATTTAATCCAACCTGTACTATCAGAGTTTCACAAGCATGGTAGCCAGCACGTCAAGATAGTCGGTGTAAATGCTGATGAAAATTTTAGATTATCCAATACTTATCGACTCACAACCTTACCTACACTGATTTTGATTGAGAAAGGTATTGTCAGACAGCGATTAGATCGCCTACACAGTCGAGATGAACTTCGGCAAGTCCTAGAGTCAATTCAGTACAACTACGCTAACTCCGTTCGACTTGAAATAGGAGCGAGGAGTTAGGAGCTAGGGAAAAAAGACAAGGGAGACAAGGGAGAGCGCGATCGAAAATTCTCCCTTGTCTCCTCCCACACTTTCCACACTTCCCACACCCCACACCCTACACCCCTTCTTTCCCTCGCTCCTCACCCCTCACTAAAGCTAAAGTCATAGTAAATTTTCCCCATCTAGGTTCCCTCAGGTGGGGTATTTTACGATCGGAGCCATGTGTCACAATTGTTAACAGTTTGGAGCAAGCGATTAGTCGTCAGAGGTTATTCATCATCAGTTGTTTGTAATCAGTTCCATACAAATGACAAATGACAAATGACAAAAGACAAAAAAGCTAATAGCTTCATTAAGTTAGTAGTAAAGTTCTCAAAGTAGGCGCAAGTGATGGAAGCTATCTATCAATATGCCTGGCTGATTCCGGTGTTACCCTTGGTCGGGGCGATGCTGGTCGGTCTGGGGTTAATATCGGCAAATCAGGCGACTAACCGCCTGCGGCAACTCAATGCTGTATTTGTCATCTCTTTAATGGGAGCAGCAACGGCACTGTCTTTCGCGATTCTTTGGAGTCAAATCCAAGGACACGCGCCCTATACCAGAACCCTGGAATGGGCAGCAGCCGGAAATTTCCATTTAAGTATGGGATATACGATCGACCATCTGACAGCCATGATGTTAGTAGTAGTGACCACAGTGGCGCTTCTAGTGATGGTGTATACCGATGGCTACATGGCTCACGACCCAGGTTACGTGCGCTTCTATTCCTACCTGAGTTTGTTTGGTTCTTCCATGCTCGGTCTGGTGGTCAGCCCAAATATCGTCCAGATTTATATTTTTTGGGAATTAGTAGGGATGTGTTCCTACTTGCTCGTTGGGTTCTGGTACGATCGCAAGGCAGCAGCAGATGCTTGTCAAAAAGCATTTGTCGTTAACCGTGTGGGTGACTTTGGTTTGCTGTTGGGTATTCTAGGACTTTACTGGGCAACCAACAGTTTTGAGTTTGGTGAAATTGGCGAACGGTTGCAAACTCTGGTTGAATCAGGTTCCATCAGCAGTTTCTTGGCAGTTGTATTCGCCGTTCTCGTCTTCTTAGGACCAGTTGCCAAGTCAGCTCAGTTTCCCTTACACGTCTGGCTACCGGACGCGATGGAAGGTCCCACCCCCATCTCAGCTTTGATCCATGCGGCGACGATGGTGGCAGCTGGGGTATTTTTGATCGCTCGGATGTATCCCTTGTTTGAAGGCATACCAGCAGCAATGAATGTGATTGCTTATACTGGTGCGTTTACAGCATTTTTAGGGGCAACGATCGCAATTACTCAAAACGACATTAAGAAAGGCTTGGCTTATTCCACCATCTCCCAATTGGGTTATATGGTGATGGCAATGGGTTTAGGCGCGTATGGTGCGGGATTGTTCCACTTAATGACCCACGCTTACTTCAAAGCAATGCTCTTCCTTGGCTCCGGCTCAGTCATCCACGGGATGGAAGCTGTTGTCGGTCACGACCCCGTTTTGGCGCAGGATATGCGACTCATGGGAGGATTGCGGCGCTATATGCCAGTCACGGCAATTACTTTTTTAATTGGCTGTTTGGCAATTTCGGGAATTCCGCCTTTTGCTGGTTTTTGGTCGAAAGACGAGATTCTAGGGGCAGCTTTTGCCACGAATCCTTTACTTTGGGGTGTAGGCTACCTGACGGCAGGAATTACGGCTTTCTACATGTTTCGGATGTATTTCTCGACATTTGAAGGGAAATTTCGAGGCAATGAAATGGAAATCCGCCACGAACTCAAATCGGCAGCCCTCGTACCTAATTTTGGACCAGGGGCAATGGATACGCGAGAATTAGCAGCAACTGCAAGTAGCCATGACAGCCACGACCACGGACACAGCGAACATCCGCATGAGTCTCCTTGGACGATGGCTCTACCTTTGGTAGTCCTAGCTATCCCGTCGATGCTGATTGGTTTAGTCGGTACGCCATTTGCTAATTACTTCGAGGAGTTTATCTACCCTCCCAACGAAACTGCGGCTATGGCGATGGAGAAAGCTGCCGAGTTCGAGCCGACAGAATTCTACACTTTGGCAGGGGCTTCGGTAGGGATTTCTTTGATAGGAATTACTTTGGCTTCGTTGATGTATTTGTGGCGCAAGATCGACCCTGCCGCGATCGCCGCCAAAATTCAACCGCTTTACGAGCTATCGCTTAATAAGTGGTACTTTGACGACATTTACGACAAGGTGTTCGTCCAAGGTAGCCGTCGCCTTGCCCGTCAAGTGATGGAAGTCGATTATCGTGTCGTCGATGGTGCGGTGAACCTCACGGGCTTCTTCACGCTCATCAGTGGTGAAGGCTTAAAATACCTAGAAAACGGTCGCGCCCAATTCTATGCCTTGATTGTGTTTGCCGCAGTTCTGGGCATGGTGATCGTGTTCGGCGTAACTTGAAGCAGGAGATAGAAGACAGGAGATGGACAAGGGGACAAGGGGACAAGGAGACAAGGGGACAAGGAGAATTTTCCCCCATCCCCCACTCACCCCCTCCCCCCATCCTCTTACTCCCTACTCCCTACTCCCTACTCCCTACTCCCTAGTTAGAGATGAATACAGCTAATTTTCCCTGGCTGACAATAATCATTCTGTTTCCGATCGTTGCCTCGCTATTCATCCCGCTACTGCCACCTTCCAAAGAGGGATCGACAGGGCGCTGGTACGCTCTGGTAGTGGGGCTAATTGATTTTGCAATTATCGTTTACGTATTTTACACTCAGTACGATCTGGCTAATCCAGAGTTGCAATTGGTCGAAAGATATCCTTGGGTTCCCCAATTGGACTTGAATTGGTCGGTAGGGGTCGATGGTTTGTCGATGCCCTTGGTGATTTTGACAGGGTTTATCACGACACTGGCAACTCTGGCAGCTTGGCCCGTAACTTTAAAACCGCGCCTGTTCTACTTTCTGTTGCTGGCAATGTATGGCGGACAGATTGCTGTATTCGCCGTGCAGGATATGTTGTTGTTTTTCCTGGTGTGGGAACTAGAACTGATTCCTGTTTATTTGTTGCTGGCAATCTGGGGTGGTAAGAAACGGCAGTATGCTGCAACCAAATTCATTTTGTACACTGCTGGCGGGTCGCTCTTTATTTTGGTAGCTGGTTTGACGATGGCATTTTACGGCGATACCGTAACATTTGACATGCGATCGCTGGCTGCTAAAGATATTCCCCTTAACTTTCAGCTTTGGCTGTATGGGGCTTTTCTGATTGCCTACGGCGTAAAATTACCAATCTTCCCGTTACACACTTGGCTACCAGATGCCCACGGTGAAGCGACAGCCCCAGTACATATGTTGCTGGCTGGTATTCTGCTGAAAATGGGTGGTTACGCCCTGATTCGGATGAATGCGGGGATGCTTCCCGATGCTCATGCTTTCTTTGCCCCGGCGATGGTAATTCTGGGGGTAGTAAATATCATCTACGCGGCTTTAACATCTTTTGCCCAGCGGAACTTGAAGCGCAAAATTGCTTATTCTTCAATTTCTCACATGGGATTTGTGGTCATTGGGATCGCTTCCTTCACCGATTTAGGATTGAATGGCGCGATTTTACAAATGATTTCCCACGGGATGATTGGCGCGAGTCTATTCTTCCTCGTTGGGGCAACATACGATCGCACCCATACCCTGATGCTGGATGAAATGGGTGGTGTCGGGCAACAGATGCGGAAGATTTTCGCCATGTGGACGACTTGTTCGATGGCATCTTTGGCGCTGCCAGGTATGAGCGGTTTTGTTGCAGAATTGATGGTATTTGTAGGCTTTGCAACTAGCGATGCTTATAATTCCACTTTCAAAGTGATTATCGTCTTTTTGATGGCAGTCGGTGTGATCTTGACTCCGATTTATCTCCTTTCCATGCTGCGAGAGATTTTCTACGGGCAAGAAAACAAAGAATTAACTTCTCACGAAGCTTTAATTGATGCCGAACCGCGAGAAATATTTATTATCGCTTGTCTGCTAGTACCAATTATTGGTATTGGTTTGTACCCGAAAATGCTGACTCAAATGTACGATGCCACAACTATAAAACTAACAGCTCATTTAAGGGAATCAGTGCCAACATTAGCAGAACAAAAGCTAACACCAGCTGTATCTTTGAAAGCGCCTCAATTGGCGATCAAATAGTTAGCTTGTACGAGATTTTTTTCAGCCCTTGCCGCGTTGTCGGTAGGGGTATTTTATTTGCTATTAATTACTTTTCTATTTCTGTCGATTGTTACTTCTGCTTGATACTACCAATGAAAATGAACGATGAACAATGGTTTTTGCTGAAGCAGCGATATCCTATCGGTCGTAAGTTTTGGGCAAGAGTGGGAAGAATTAAACCCTTTGGTATATTTGTCGAAATTAGCGATAGTCCGAAGGATAGCAATAAGTATATAGGATTAATTGATATTGGTCATATAGCTCTCTACAAAGAGGGGAGTCAAGAACTGCCCTTAGATAATACTCAGTGGGCGCAAGAAGGTGCTTACATTAATTGTATGGTTAGTTATTACCGCGAACATAATAAACAACTTGGCTTAAGTTGGCTCGGAGAAATCAGTCAATCTCAACCTGAATGGTAGTGTCATAAATCTTGTGAGCCTATCACTTCTACAGAAAACATAATTATTTGCAAGGTAGTGATGTTTTAAATTTAAAATATATATAATTAGCGAAATTGCAATTTATCATTTTTAAATGTTGCTTAGATCGTCAAACATAAATTTTAAAAGTTAAAATTTCGATCCGCACTACTATAAAAAAAGAAATTTCCTGTACTGTAAAAGAAGAAATCTATAACTACAGGAGCGCAACTGATGTTTCAGATCGGCTCTCTTTTCTGCTCGTTTGTTGGTTCTATTGGCGGTTCGTTGGTTGGGTCAGTTGCGGGGGCAATTGTAGGAGGCATTGGTGGTTCGATTGGTACGGCACTCCTTGGCTCTTTAGTTGGTTCTCTGGCGGGATCGGTAGTCGGATCGCTGGTGGGGGCTGTTGTTGGTTCGGTTGTGGATTCAGCAATGGATAGACTCTGGGACGAACTCACCGAACAACAGAGAGATATGTATCCGATGAAGTCTGCTGCGGTTTAATTTGAATATTTAATGGGAAAAACGTTCTAATCCCGCTAGCGATCGCGCATAAGGTGTTTCGTGCAGGTGTGCCTTGCCGACAGAGCCGAAGAGATGCAATTTTTCGGCGATCGCTTTCTGCATTGCCGCGATCGCCACACCTGCTATATCGAGTAAGTCGCTGCCATTACCTGCACAAACTTCCTGTTTGAGCGATCGCATGTAAGCTTGTCGTATTTCAGTATTGACATTAAACTTACATACGCCTAATTGAATCGAACGACTAATCATCCACGCTGGTAGTCCCGACGCGCCATGCAAGACAAGGGGAATATCAATTAAGCGGCGAATGCGAGCAAGGCGATCGAAGTCTAAGCGGGGCGGATTTTTATATTCTCCGTGAACGTTACCAATCGTTACCGCTAGAGCATCTACCTGCGTTGTGCGGACGAATTCAATTGCTTGCGCTGGGTCGGTCATTTTGGCTTCTTTCTCGGCAATAGTTAAGCCATCTTCAGTACCGCTGATGCGACCAATTTCAGCTTCAACGATTGCACCGCGTGTATGAGCAAGCTGCGTCATTTCCCGCGTAAATGCCATATTTTCTGCATATGGTAAATGAGAGCCATCCGCCATAATTGAGTTCATACCTGCTGTAAGGGCTTGGCGAATATCATTAGCATTGGTACTGTGGTCTAAGTGGACGGAAATAGGGACTGTAGCAGCGCGTGCGGCTTCTAAACACATTGCTACTAAAGCCGATCGCCCGTACTTTAAGGCACTCGGATGGATCTGCAACATGGCAGCACTACGATGCATCTCGGCTGCACTCACTACCGCTTTGACTCCCTCCAAGTTATAGATATTAAAAGCTCCGATCGCGTAAATATTCTGCCGTGCTGTTTGGAGGAGTTCTTGAGTAGAAGCAAGCATATTTAAAATCGTAGGGGCGGGTTTTTTTTGAATATACCTGTAAACGAACAAATAATACTGTGGATAAACCCGCCCGTACAACCGTCAAAAAATCAATTGAATTTCATCAAGTTGGGAAATCGCCACGTCTGCTGCTTCTAAATGGGCGGCTTCCGGTCTGCCCCAGCAGATGCCGATACAACCCGCTGCCCCTGCATTGCGTGCCATTTCAATATCAGCGGCAGAATCTCCTACCATCAAGGTATCGTGGGGCGCTACACCCAAGGACAAGCAAGCTTGTAAAAACAGGGCGGGGTTAGGTTTGCTAATTATAGTATCTACACCCATTTGTAGCTGTACGTAAGCTTCTAATTGATGGCGCTGGACGAAGGTGCGGACTCGTTCGGTGGAAGCGGCGGAAAGAATTCCCAGTTTGATCCCAGCATCGCTGAGATATTTCAAAACTTCCAAGCTGCCTACAAATAACGGTGAAGGGGCAGTCCCGATATACTGGTCGGCTTCCTCAAAGGTACGACGGGCGATCGCCAAGGACTCAAACCAACTGCGCCCAGTCTCGGCAATATAGGCAGCTGCGGCAATTTCCGTTTCGCGCCGACTACCTACAGCTAACAGTCCTGTCGGATCGAGGCGATCGCCATTAATCCCAAATGCCATCAGCAGGGGTTCGCCAATCCCAGGAATTTGAGCATCGATCAGGCGCGATCGCTTTTGTCCTAAATTGCGTAAATACTCTTCAGAATTTTCTAACGTGCCATCTTTATCGAAGACAATTGCTTGGATATTACTGAAGCGCTTGTCTTTACATTGAATTGTTACCATATTCGTGTTAACTGACGCTTCGATCTAAGCGCTACCATACTGCTTGTGAGATGAGCATCATTTTACGACAAGCACGCCTGGACGAGCGTGTCCAAATCGAAGGATTAATTGCTGCGTCTGCACGGGGTTTGAGTCGAGAAGATTACACTGACGAGCAGATTGAGGCGGCGATCGCTGCGGTTTTTGGTGTCGATACAGATCTGATTGTAGATGGTACGTACTTTGTTGCCGAGGCTGCTGAAATGTTGGTAGGGTGCGGTGGTTGGAGTAAACGCAAAACGCTATTTGGCGGCGATCGCTATAGCGATCGCGAGTCTGGTTATCTCGATCCCAATTACGATGCGGCAAAGATTCGAGCTTTTTTCGTGCATCCTCACTGGGCAAGACAAGGCATCGGCAGAGCGATTTTACAACGATGTGAAATGGAAGCTGAAGCCAGTGGTTTTCGATCGCTGGAATTAATGGCAACCCTACCAGGGGTAAAGCTATATCGGTCATACGGGTACACGGGTAGCGATCGCGTTGCCTATACAATTGGCAACGGAGTCAGCATTGAGTTTGTCCCCATGAGCAAAACAATCGCGCGATCGTAGGGGCGGGTTTATCGACATGTCTCACTACAAATCAATCTGACTGCTAAACCCGCCCTCCGAGATCTGGTAATTTGGTAGGGACGCACAACTGTGCGCCCCTACTGCCTGTGATTCCAGCGATCGCCACGAAAAAAGATCGCCACAAAAAAAGAGGGTTAAACCCTCTTTCATATAGAAATGCCAATATAACGCCTCTACATTGAATTGCTAAATATTCTTACTCAACTGCTGCTGGCAAATCCTCATCAGAGGCTGGCAATTCCTCAGCATCGGTAGCAACAGGTTCTTCGGTATCGACAGCAACAGGTTCTTCGGTATCGACAGCAACAGGTTCTTCGGTATCGACAGCAACAGGTTCTTCGGTATCGACAGCAACAGGTTCTTCGGTAGCCACTGGAATCTCTTCTTCCACTGCTACTGGTTCTTCTACCTCAGCAGGAGCATTTAAATCAATTCCTTGTTGCTTAGCTGCCATCTGTTCGCGATATCTTGCAGCCATTTCTTCTGCTTTATCGTAAACCAAGTCGCGGTTCTTGATCATGTCGCCTGGTTCTGGCTCTAGCTGTTTTGTAGACAGAGAAATCCGACCCCGTTCGGCATCCAAGTCAATGATCATGACTTTGACTTCATCGTTGACGTTGAAGACGCTGTGAGGTGTATCGATGTGGTCGTGGGAGATTTCCGAGATGTGCAGCAGACCGCTGACACCACCAATATCGATAAATGCACCGTAAGGCTTGATCCCGCGTACCGTACCGATGACGACTTCGCCAACTTCCAAGCGGTTCATCTTGCGCTCGACTAAAGCGCGACGGTGTGAAAGTACCAGACGATTGCGGTCTTCATCAACTTCTAGAAACTTTAATGGTAGCTCCTCGCTGACCAACTCTTCTTTAGGCTTACGAGTGCTGATGTGGGAACCAGGAATAAATCCGCGCAGACCTTCGATTCGCACGAGTGCGCCGCCGCGGTTTGTAGCGAATACGAGCGATCGCACCGTTGCATCTTCGTTTTGTAACTGTCTGACGCGCTCCCAAGCTCGCATATACTCAATGCGGCGAATCGAAAGCGTTAGCTGTCCGTCTTCGTTTTCATCGGTAAGAATGAAAAACTCCCGCGTTTCGTTGGGCTGCAAAACTTCTTCTGGAGCATCCACCCGATTTATCGACATTTCTTGGATGGGAATGTAGGCAGCGGTCTTAGCACCAATGTCAATCAGAGCGCCCCGTGGCTCCATGCTAAATACCGTACCAGCTACGATGTCGCCAGGGCTGAAGTGGTAATCGTATTTGTCGAGTAAAGCCGCGAAATCTTCGTGAGTAAAGCCTATTTCTGTAGTAAGTGTTTTCTGATTGACCATGCTGGTTGTTTCCTGGGAATAGTCTCCGAAAGGTTTTTCCTCCTCTCGATGTATATGCAAGGCGAGCGTAGGCAGATTTACACCTACATCTCTGATTCCATCCTAACGTAGGAGAAGTTAATCTAAACGCAATTTAAGTACAGACTCACAATTATAACTGAGCTTTGTGAATAAATTTACTGAAATTCTTGAGATGTAGTTCGAGTCGATAGAGTTTGAGTTATGGATACGATGGAATTCAAGCTAGTAATGTCATTGCACCCCTGAGCCGAAAAGTGCTTGTTGTAAGTGTTTATTGCGAGTCAACAGTATACAATTCTGCTCTGGCGATCGCGATAAAATCTCTCAATCGGCGATCGCCACAGTATGAGCTGGGGATTCATGGCACTGGCAATATTCATCTTCAATCGAAATATTATTTGGAGCTTCCTGACGCGACAGATCGTCCAAAGTTTCGACAAAATCTTTCATAGTTTGAAATTGGCGATAAACAGAAGCAAAACGCACGTAGGCAACTTCACTCTCGCATCGCAGGTGTTTTAAGACTAATTCGCCAATTTCCAAACTGCTAACTTCCCGCGAGACACGTTGTTGCAGTTCTGCTTCAATTTCATCGACGATCGCCTCCATCCGCAAAGCCGAAATTCCCGTTTTCTCGCAAGCGCGGACAATTCCCCTTAAAACTTTAGAGCGATCGAATAACTGGCGATCGCCATTCTGTTTCAGAACGGTAATTGGCACAAATTCAATCCGTTCGTAAGTTGTAAAGCGGCGATGACACCGCAAACATTCCCGTCGCCTACGGATACTCTGTCCCGCTTCCGCAGAACGCGATTCTAAAACGCGATTATCTGGATGCTGGCAGAAAGGGCATTGCATAGGCAGGGACTGGGGGCTAGGGTTGAAGAAAGCTGAGGGAGCTGAGGGAAAGAAGAGAGCAACTACCAATTACTAATTACCTATTACCACTCTTCACTGGTCACTGGTCACTGATAAAGGAATATCCGCTGCTATCAAGGACGATAACAGCGGTGGAAAATGGATATGATTTGGCTATTTTTAGCGAATTAAGCCGAAAAAATTTACTTTTTCTCAATGCGAGGTGGTTCGCGAAAAGCTATGGCAAAGAATAGAGTACCAATAGCCAGCGCGAGAATCAAAATGTAAGCAACGCTTTCCATGTCAGTATTCCCTAACGACTTCCTTCTTACTGATAGTTTATCAATCAAAAGAAAAGAACGGTTACATTAACTGCTAGAAAAATTGTTTCCCGACAATATATTTAACCGTTCTTAACAACTGACCTCAGTTTAGGCTTCCTTACGGCGAGTGGTCTTGTCACCCACTTTCTGGAACAGCCCCCATTCGACTTGTTCTTCCAAATCTGCCTCGACCCCTGCGAATACATCGCGGAAGATCGTGCGAGAACCGTGCCATAAATGACCGAAGAAGAATAGCAAGGCAAAGGTAGCGTGAGCAAAGGTGAACCAACCTCTAGGGCTAGTACGGAATACACCGTCTGGCTTAGCAAGTGCTAAATCGCCAAATCTGGTGCTTTGATCTCCGTCAAAATTGACAATTTCGCCACCTTGAGCTTTACGAGCATATTTCTTCACATCGGCAGGGTCGGTGAAGGTTTGACCGCCCAACTCACCGCCATAGAAGCTGACAGTTACGCCAGTTTGCTCGAAGCTGTACTTGGATTCTGCCCGCCGGAAAGGAATATCGGCGCGGACGACACCATCTTTATCCGTTAAAACCACAGGGAAAGTTTCAAAGAAGTTAGGCAGACGACGAACTTCTAATTCTCGCCCTTCTTTATCTTTGAATACGGGGTGTCCTGCCCAAGACAGAGCAATACCATTAGTCTTATTCATCGGACCGACGCGGAACAAACCACCTTTAGCGGGGCTATTACCTACGTAGTCGTAGAACGCCAGTTTTTCGGGAATTTCCGACCAAGCTTCAGATAAGCTCTTGCCTTCAGCCACGCTAGCTTGCACGCGGCGGGTCATTTCTTGTTTGAAGTAACCATCATCCCACTGATAGCGGGTAGGTCCAAACAGTTCGATTGGAGTTGTGGCGTTACCGTACCACATCGTCCCTGCTACAACGAAAGCAGCGAAGAAGACGGCAGCAATACTGCTAGAAAGCACGGTTTCGATATTCCCCATCCGCAGAGCTTTGTAGAGCCGTTCGGGAGGTCTAACTGTTAAGTGGAATAAACCAGCAATAATACCAACAACACCCGCAGCAATGTGGTGAGCCACCACGCCGCCAGGATTAAACGGGTTAAAACCTGCTGGTCCCCATTCCGGCGCGACTGCTTCTACGTGTCCGGTGATGCCGTAGGGGTCAGAAACCCACATCCCTGGACCAAATAGTCCGGTGAGGTGAAAAGCACCAAAGCCAAAGCAAAGTAGACCAGACAAGAATAAATGGATACCAAACATTTTTGGCAGGTCTAGAGCAGATTCGCCCGTGCGGGAGTCCTGGAAGAGTTCCAAGTCCCAATAAACCCAGTGCCAGCAAGCAGCTAGGAATAATAAACCGGAAAGAACGATGTGAGCGGCAGCAACGCCCTCAAACGACCAGAAACCAGGATCGTAGCTGGAAGCGCCCATGACGTTCCAGCCACCCCAAGAGCCAACTACACCCAAGCGTGACATGAAGGGCAGTACGTACATACCTTGCCGCCACATGGGGTTTAATACTGGATCGCTGGGGTCGTAAATAGCTAGTTCGTATAGAGCCATCGAACCAGCCCAGCCTGCAACTAGTGCTGTATGCATTAAATGTACAGCAATCAACCGCCCTGGGTCGTTCAGGACGACTGTGTGTACTCTGTACCAAGGTAGTCCCATCGACTACGCTCCTCCTCGATGAGTTATTTCTACGGGATAATTTTTCGGCTTTTTGTTATTGCCATCAACAGAGCCTTACTAGATCTAGATCTGGACGATCCAGATCGCTTGTAAAATTCAGCAATGGTATTCAATACAAAAATGAGAATTATTAAAGAAGTGTAACTATTGGCGGGACTGAATGCAATACGAGAATCAGTTATCAGTTATTCAGTTATCGTAGGGGCGGGTTCACCAAAGATCTCTGACTCCGACGAAGATTTCGGGTGAACCCGCCCGTACAGGAGTTGCTGAGCCAGGAGTTAGGAGAATATGAATAGAAATCCGATCGCGCACCACGCACCACTCACTGTACTACAGATTGAATGCTTTTGAGTTGACACATGGCTTCGGCTATTCCCAAGCGATCGATGACTTGTTCGGCGGTGATTAATCGCTTGAGTACGACTTGTCCGATCGCTTGTTTTATACCATTACTTGAAGCAGTAGCGGGTCTGACTTCTACAGTCATAATCGTGTCTTCTACCCGATACAGCCATAATTTTTCGTTTGCTTCTACTAGACAAACGTTAAGCCGCTGAATGTCTGGTCGTCGCCGCCATGCTGTTTCATTCCATAGACCATCAGATGCCCAGATTCTACCTACTGTCCATCCTTCAGTGAGAAAGAAATATTTCACGGGTTTTTGCAGCTATTCGACTGGATACTCCTCGACTAGCTTAGAGGATTTGATTTCTAGAAACAAACTGGATTTGATACAGTTTTAGTTTTGGAGAAAAACAATTTCACTGCGATCGCACTGACTTCTATCAAGCTGACTTCTGTAAAAAGTCTAACCAAACAATCTTGCTACAGCACAACTAAAACCTGGTAGTAAAGGCGAGGTAAGTTCGTCACTGGTAAATAAAGTTGCTACCATTACCAGCGTTGCATTTTCGCGGCGATAAACTTGAATTTGCTCCAAGCGCGGATCTGCAATCCAATATTCACGCACTCCTTGAGCGGCATACAATTTTAGCTTAGCCTCTTTGTCGCGGCGTTCGTTGGTTTCCCCTGGAGATAGTACCTCAACAACCAATTCTGGTGCGCCGGTCAAGTGTTCTGCTTCGTCTAGCAAAGCAGCCAATCGCTCTTTACTTATCCAAACTACGTCTGGTATGACATTATCGGCATCAGTAAAAATAATGCCAGGGTTAGTGACTGCTTCCCCTAATCCAGTTTGTTGCGACCAAAGATTTAATTCCGTACAAATGTTATTACAAACTCTTTGATGTTTCCAACCTGGTGCGCGTGTCACAAATAACTCCCCATCGACAATTTCATAGCGATTGCCATTATCTGGCAACAACTCTAAATCGCTAGCCGTCCATCGTACTCGCGCCTGACTCATAAAAAGCTCCTTGTATTAGTCATCGCTTACCAATTACCAATTACCAATTCATTCTACTTTTTGCAGCGGATCGATTTTAGGATTGACAATTTTTGGCGTGCCAAGACTAGCAAACCGAACTGCTAAAGAGATTTTGTTACCAGAACCGAAAATGTGAGTTACTTCACCAATCCCAAAGTTTTTATGGAAAATGCGATCGCCTACACGCCAATCCTTCTCTAAATCTGCCTCTGATGAATTTTTGCTAGCACTATTATTCTGAGGATGGCTCCACTTTTGAGTTGGTTGGTGAGTCGATCTAGTCGATGTATTAGGAACTTTCGCTTGGCTAGAAAGATGAAAACTGAGTAATTCTTTGGGTAATTCTGCTAGAAATTGAGAGGCGATCGCAGGTTCGCGGGAACCGTAAAGGCGGCGTTCGCGGGCGTGGGTGAGGTAAAGTATTTCTTGAGCGCGAGTAATTCCTACATAGCACAAGCGGCGTTCTTCTTCCAAGGATTTAGGATCGTCAAGCGAACGATAGTTAGGAAGTAGTCCTTGTTCTAACCCCACAAGAAAAACAACGGGAAATTCTAATCCTTTGGAAGCATGAAGAGTAAGCAGAGAGACAGCGGCTTGTCCTTCTTTCAAATTATCTAAATCGGAAGTTAGCGCAGTACTAGCAAGGAAATTAGAGAGGTTAACCTCTTCATTTTCTTCTTCAAATTGTAAGACGGCGTTATAAAGTTCTTGTACGTTTTGCAGCCTATCTAAACTTTCATCCGTGCCTTGATTTTGTAAATCCTTGACATAGCCAGATTCATCTAAAACTCCCTGCACGATCGCACTAGGAGTAAGAGTGTCTACCTGTTCTTGCCATTTACGAATTAACTGAGCAAAATTGTTGACACCTTTAGCCGATCGCCCTGCTAAAGTGTTAACTGATGTTTCGTCGTTGAGAATTTCCCAAAAGGGTAGATTTAACTGTTGAGCAGCATTAACTAAATTATCAATTGTGGTTTTACCTATACCGCGACGGGGAGTATTAATCACTCGTAATAAACTCACGGTATCGTAAGGATTGACAATTGCTCTTAAATATGCCAAAACATCTTTAATTTCTTTGCGATCGTAGAACTTCAATCCACCGACAATTGTGTAAGGAATACCCTGACGTACTAGATTCTCTTCGATAGGACGAGATTGAGCATTAGTACGATAAAGAACAGCAAAACTACCCCAATTAAATTCTGAATGTTGCTGTTCTAAACTACGTAAATGGTTGATGACAAATTGAGCTTCGGCAATTTCATCATCAGCTTTAAAGCAGTAGATTTTTTCTCCTTCTCCCCGCGTTGGCTTCAGAATTTTATCGATCCGCTGAGTATTGTTTTCAATCAGTTGGTTCGCGGCTTGTAGAATAGTTTCTCTAGAGCGATAGTTTTCTTCTAACTTAACCATCGTACGAGTATCTTCGTCAGGTAAGCCATCACCAAAGTCGGCTTGAAAGTCTAGCAGAATGGTGAAATCCGCCATGCGAAAACTATAAATTGATTGATCGGCATCGCCAACTACAAAAATTGAGCGATCGCGCCAATTCCATTCACTTTTTCTCGTCTCACCATTGGTTGTGAGTAAATTAATCAGATCGTACTGAATTCGGTTTGTATCTTGATATTCATCAACTAGAATATGTCTAAATCGCTGATGCCAATAGCCGAGAACTTGTTCATTCTGCTGAAATAGCTTAACTGGCATTAAGATCAGATCGTCAAAATCCAAAGCGTTGTTTTCGGCTAGCTTATCTTCGTAATACCCGTAAACTTCTGCAATAACTCTACCGCGATAGTTAGGTTGCTCTCGTTCAAAATCGCGGGGAGAAAGTCCCTGGTTTTTAGCATTGCTAATAGTGTAACGGACAGAACGCGGTTCAAATTTTTTGTCGTCTAATTGGAGTTTTTTAGTAATAATTTCTTTAACTACACTTTGAGCGTCGAATTCATCAAAAATAGAAAAGTTTTTCGTCCAGCGTCTCCCTTTTTCATCTTGATATTTTTCAATATCAAATCGGAGAATCCGGGAAAACAAACTGTGAAACGTACCGATCCACAAATCTTTAATATAGGTTTTGTAAACTTGCGATCGCAATCTTGTTTGTTCGTGTGGGGCTAATTTATCTAATGGTTTATTGTATTGACTCAGTGCTATTTGTTCGGCAAAGATTTTTTGAATCCTGTCTTTCATCTCCCGTGCTGCTTTATTAGTAAAAGTCACGGCTAAAATATTATGAGGATCGACACGGTGTTTGAGAATCAGATTTGCAATCCGATAAGTTAATGCTCTCGTTTTACCAGAACCCGCACCCGCAACCACTAGCAAGGGACCGCAAAAATGCTCTACAGTTGTACGCTGACTGGGGTTAAGGTGACTTAAAAAATCTGTGGTTTTGCTCATAATTTAAAAACTAGAATTATAGTTTTATATTTAATAGCTGGAAATGTGCTATTCTTCGCTAAAATGTCCATAAATCTGTTCTAGAGCCGAGTCGTTGCGACATGACAATAATTTTCTGACTTCTGCGATAGCCATTCTTACTATAGAATGCCTCTGCTTGTCCTTCTCTATTAGAGATACATCTAACAGACCATAGAAATTATATGGTAGCCGCTTTGTGGCAGTTGTAGGGATGCGATCGCCACAGGTGTTGCGGGGTAAAGAGTTAGGGGTAAGGTATGGATAATATTGTTATCGTGGAATACGATCGCCAATGGGTAGAGTTATTCGAGCAAGAAGCAATTTACCTACGAAATCTGCTGGGAAAAGCTTCGATCCTCCGAATCGAACACTTTGGCAGTACGGCTATACCTGGAATGCCTGCTAAGCCCATAATCGATATATTAGTGGAAATCCCCAGCTTCGATCGCATTCAGCAGGAAGCCTTACCCAAGTTAGTAGATGCAGGATATGAATATCTATGGCGTAGCGATCGCCCTCCAGGGCATATGATGTTTGTTAAGCGATCGCCTGATGGTAAGCGTACCCATCACATTCATATGGCGACTGCTGGACACACATTATGGGAAAGATTGTATTTTCGCGATTATCTCTGTAGCCACCCAGCAGAAGCCGCACGCTACGCACAACTAAAGCGAGATTTAGCAGCACAATTTTCAGGCGATCGCGAGGCTTATACTAATGGTAAAAGCGATTATGTAGTTCTAATTACTACTAAAGCCAAGTTAGACGCAACAAACTCTTAGTCCGCGCAGGCGGACTTTGCTTGTGTAGCCGCGAATTCTACTCGCCCTATTTAAATTCTGAATCGTAAGGTGAGCAATGCCCACCCTACGATCCTATATTGAAACTGGATCGCCAATTTTTAAGATTTTTCCTACTTCTGACGACGGAATTTTTGTATTGATACTTAACCGATAAAAGTGGTCAAATCTCTCTGAAGTTGTCCAATCTGGTAGGGTTTCTTTGCGTTTAGAAACAAAGATTTTCTGAAAATTCTCTGTGGCTGCTGCTGTTTTTGAATCTCTTGTGGGTACGATGCATCTCGCACAAGGATTAATTCCAGCAAATACAACTGCACCAATTTGAAACTGGATACTATCCCCTACTTTAGTAAATAATCGGTCTTCCCAAAATGGAGGTACGCCATCAATTTCTATATTTGCTCGGATCCGATTCCTCATTTCCTCAACACTTATGTCAGGAAACCATGAGGCAACTTCTGCAAGCGTAGCTGCACTGATTATTGTAGGTCCAGAAGCATTAGTATCATCTGGAAACCCTGTGAAATTATTTTGCTTAATGTTGACAGGTAAACCAAAATAATTGCTCAACCAAGCTTCTAACTCCGAACGCTCTTCATCCAAGTGAAAAGTAACGCTCTCATCTGTTCCTTGAACTTGTAACGATAGCTGTTGACAATCTACATCGAATTGCGATCGCAGCAAATGAACCTTAGCATTGCGCTTACCATTCACAAATCGCCCTTTTTGGTCAAATAAGGCATACTCGCGATCGTGTTGGAGTGCGCCACTTGCGAATACACTGACTTGAGACAAAGTGATGCCATCAAGCGATTTAACCGGAAAAATCGAAATTTTTGCCAGATAAGGCTGTATCATAAGCCATCACTTTACATTGCTACTCAAGACAATAGCTAGATGTGGAATTAAACGAGTTACAGCGTCAGTAGATCCTACACCATTTCTAACCAATCGAACACGCGGTTTAGTTGTGACAAGGTAATAAATCCGTATTGCCAAAGTACCATCGGCAGAAAGTTTAGTTCCTGTTCTCCCTTTTTTAAAGCTAACGCGATCGCTGCTTCTGAAACCGACAATTCGTCGCGTAAAAAGCTCATCAAATCATCCCGAACGTTAGATTTCATATACGTTTATCCAATTAATGCATTTTTTAACTAAATGGTAATGTAACAAGCATTGTAAAGTTATGCAACGTTTTCTCAGAATTATTTAGCTTGCAGGCAGCACTTGGACTAGCCGCTACTGTGTAACATGGTGTGCGACCGCGCGATCGCTTGCTCGATTAAACTACCTAATGGCGCGTGCTATCTACTGGATCGAGCGGCAAAGCGATCGAAATCGATAAACTTCTTTACAAAAGTTAACTACTTTGTTACATTTATTTACGTAACCAAATGGGTACGTGCTAAAGCCCCAGCTTTAGCATTTTGCCTTAAGTCTCAAAATCGACTAATACAAAGCAATCTGGAGCTTCCGATCGTGACTTATACTATCGAGTCGGCACAAAATATTTTCTCTGGAACTCAAATCCCCAGTCCAATTCCAGCCACTATAGCGCTGTTTGACCAACTGAGCGTTGACGATCGCCTAGCGTACCTTTGGTATGCTTACACAGAAATGGGTCGGACAATCACCCCCGCAGCTCCAGGCGCGGCTCGCTTACAACTGGCGGAAGGATTGCTCACCCAAATCAAACAAATGTCCCCTGAGGAGCAAACCAAAGTCATGCGCGACCTTGCCGATCGCGTTGACACTCCGATCAACCGTTCCTATGGTTTCTTCAGCGTGAATACCAAGCTAGCTTTTTGGTACGAGTTAGGAGAGTTGATGAAACAGGGGATCGTCGCTCCAATTCCAACTGGCTATCAAATGTCTCCTGGTGTCAAAGTCGTCCTAGAAGCAACCCAGAAACTCGATCCAGGTCAGCAGATCACAGTTCTGCGCAACACAGTCGTAGACATGGGATTCGATACATCCGACTTGACTCCCAGCAGTTCTCGAAAGATTGCAGAACCAGTATTTGAACGCACCGAACCCGTCACCACCAATGTCAAGATTGAAGGAATTAACGAGCCTGCGGTGTTGCAATATGTCGAAGCAATGAACGCAGACAATTTCGCCGCTGCTATTGCTTTGTTTACTGCTAATGGTGCTTTACAACCCCCATTTCAAAAGCCAATTGTCGGTCAT
The DNA here is from genome assembly GCF_014696895.1 of Chroococcidiopsis sp. [FACHB-1243]. Taxonomy (NCBI): domain Bacteria; kingdom Bacillati; phylum Cyanobacteriota; class Cyanophyceae; order Chroococcidiopsidales; family Chroococcidiopsidaceae; genus Chroococcidiopsis; species Chroococcidiopsis sp. [FACHB-1243]. The sequence goes on from NZ_JACJQX010000002.1 coordinate 247,580, forward strand.
GAGGCGATCGCGAAATACATGCGCGAAGAAGCACAGGGTTTAAACATGATGCCGAAACAAGGTATCTGTGAAGTACAACCAGATGGCTCCAAACAAGTAAAAGTCACTGGTGTCGTCCAAACTCCTTGGTTTGGTGTCAACGTTGGAATGAATATTGCTTGGCGGTTTTTGATCGATCCTCAAGGCAAGATTTTCTTCGTAGCAATTGATATGCTTGCTTCTCCCCAAGAGCTACTCAACCTGCGGCGGATGTAAAACGTTCTAAATAGGGGAGTGGTGCTAGCTAGCACTGCTCTTTCAAACCCAATATATCTCGCAAGCGCGGTGAAAAGATTTAGGAGATCCCCCAACCCCCGCAAAATCGGGGGCTTTATAGAAGATCCCCCAACCCCCTTCAAAAGGGGGCTTTAAATTCCCCCCTTTTGAAGGGGGTTGGGGGGATCGAGATCTTCAACTTCCGTGCGTAACTCCTGGCGTATTTATGAATGCCGATCTATGAATGTTGATACTCTACTAGAGCTTTATACTGCTGGCAAAAGAGATTTTAGCTGTTTTGACTTGCGCAGAGTCGATTTGAGTGAAATCGACTTAAGCGGAGCTATCTTAAGCAGAGCGGAGTTAGCTGGAGCCAACCTGAATGGAGCCAACTTAAAAAGAGTCAAGCTCAGCGAGGCAAACTTAACTGGAGCTACCCTTTGGAGAACTGACCTTAGCAATGCGACTTTGTATAAAGCCATCTTGAGTAGAGCAATTCTCATTAAAGCCAATTTGAGCAGTGTAGATCTACGCGACACTTTATTAAATAGAGCAGATTTGCGCTTAACGAATTTGACTGGAGCCAATCTCAGTGGTGCTAATCTGACCGGAACAGATTTACGTTACGCACAATTAAAGTTAGTAGAACTAACTGGGGTAGATCTGAGTCAAGCATGTATAGTTGGAGCATCGCTCCAAGACTCATTATTGTATGATTATGACGAAAATAATTAGCTCTCTACCATCTGAGCAAGAGAGTCCTATACTATGCTGCTATGTTAATGTAACCAGCCAAATTCAGGTGATTCGCATTGTCGATCTTCCCAGTTACTATTTTGAACGGGCAGTTTTTCCAGGACAACGGCTTTTTTTTGAAGCTTTACCCAGTGCTGAATTAGAAGTTCATACGGGTATGACAATTGGTTCGATCTTAGCCGATAAAATTTCTTGTTTGCACCTTCAAGTTGACAATGGCAATTGATGAAGCGATCGCTTAAAAGCTAAACTGCGCTCTTAAGTTACCCACATAGATCGTTGGGTTATCGCTAAAGTTATTTGGATTGGCAATCAGATAAAACGCTGGTACTAAAGCTATATTATCTGTTAATGGAAAATAATAATTTGCTTCAAACTCGTACTGCACGCCACCATTTCCGCCTCCAGCAACAAGAAAATCGCGTCCATCCAAGATGGCAAACGGTCTGACATAAGAGATAGTTAATAGCGCCCCCTCCTTACCTAAATCGGGAAAAGCAACACCAGCTTGCATTGCTTGGGCTTCAATTTCTCCATCACCAGGCACTAGATTTGTCTTGGCATAGGTGTAACGTCCGAATAAACCGATCCCAGGAGTTAGCAACCAATCAAAATTAACTCCATAGGTATCAGCCAAACCAGCATCCAAACCACCATCAGCAACGAGTCCTGTTACTGGGTCGAATACCGCAGAACTACCATTATCCGCAATTCCGTAAATTGGCTCTCCTGCTGCACCACCAATGACTCCGCCAATTGCTTGAATCCGCGTCCGATTGTATAGCAGCCTTAAATTGAGATTTTGGCTGGGCGAGTAAGTGAGTTCAGCTGTTGCGGTGTACGTACCACCAAATAAGCCAAACCTCGGATCGCTAGAGGTGTTAAATCCAGGTGCGATCGTGCTAGAAAGAAATTCTGTATTTTCTCCAATGTAACCTGCGGTCAATTGCAATTGCTTGCTAGGCTTCCAAGTTATAGCCGCCCCCGATCCTCGGTCGATCGCATTGACTAGCGTACCGCCATTAGAGTTAAAACTATTCGCACCCGTGAGGATGAAGGTAAAAGCGTTGTAGTCAAATAGGCGATACCAGTTAATCCGGGGACCAAAAGCAATTTCAACACTATCTCCCACGGGAAAGCTGTAATACAACTCGTGGATAACAACATCATTACCCAACCCTTGAATCCCCGCAGTTTGGTCAAAAAAGGGTACGCCGTAGGTGTTGTACAGCCCTGCTGAGGTGAATTGATTGGCGGGAGAGTCGGCATTACCTGCAACTAGCCGCACCTTGAGGCTATCCCTACCACTGAAGGAAGTATCGAAATTCAACCAGATCAGATCGCTGAAAGTAATTTCTGGATCGTCTGTAAGTTCTTGTACGACTGGTCTCCCTGTGGCTGCATCTCTTCCCCCTCGTCTAGCGACAACGCCGCCAAATGCAGCTGGCGGAAAGAGATCGACTGATTCAAATTGTACGTCACCATCGGCAAAAGCTCCCGTGACGTTAGCCCAAACTAGAGCGCTTAATTTCGTCGTAGTCGAGAATTGATTGGCTTCTAGTTCTGCTGTCGCTGCTTCTAAAGCATCCACGCGACCGCGCAAAGCAGACAATTCAGCGGCAAATTCTGTCTGCAATTTTTGCAGCGTATCGGCATCTTCTTGCTTAACGGTATCTGCCGATGCTGTAGCAATGAGTTCGTTAATTCTGTCCAAACAGGCATTCAAACCAGCCGCAAATTCATATCTCGTTAAAGCACGGCTGCCTCGATAGATGCTGTCTGGATATCCTGCAATACAGCCGTAGCGCTCTACCAATGACTGTAAGGCTTGAAATGCCCAGTCGGTAGGTTGGACATCTGATAGCTGCGATACAGATGTGACTTGCGCCATCGGGTCGCCACTTGCTGCTTCCGGTATCTCGACTCTAGGAGTCGTCGCTAGATCGGTTTCAGGTTCTATGGAAGTACGATTGGTTGCGTGACGATCGCCGCGATTAGTAGGTAACAATAATTTGGCTTCGCGATTGTAATTCGTGCTAGCTATTGTCTGTTTTGAGCTAACTTCTACCGCGTTCGTCTCTGCACTTGCTCTATAACTATCAACAGCATGACACACTAATATTACCGAGGCGATCGGCAATACTTGCAACAAGAATTTATGCATTGATCCTCACACCCAAACGCACACTTTAATATTCAGAATGCAGGGTTTAGACTAGCAAAACTAGCTTCGGTTAAATGTGTTTTTATATACAATTTATTCGGACGCGCTGCGAACTCTAATTCAGAGTCTCGATCGCATATATAACGCTGGTAGGGGTGCACAGCTGTGCGCCCCTACAGTCTGTGTATTTCACCCAATTGAAAACCGCTATAATTCAGAGTCTCGATCGCGTAACCAAAAAGCAAGCAAAAAAATTCTAAGTCTAGTCTAACGCTTGTATTCATCCATCAGGAAAATTTGAAAATCTTGGTTTTATACTTGAACTCTATAATTATTTGCTTGTATAAAAAGTATGTTTTAACTACTTTAAAAGTGCAAACATAGTAGAAATATATTTTTCTGAAACAGAGATATTTTCTGTACTTTTAAGTTTAGATGTTGAATCAAACGTAAATTTTATTACTACTAAACTTTTAAATTAAATCTGAGCTGGAATGCAGCTGCTTAGCATGAGTAGATTTAAAATAGATAAAAAACTAACCGCACTAGTCAAACTGCCGTGACTCAACACTGGGGAATGCCAAATAATAGCGATCGCCCCATGTCAGACCGCGTGTCAGACCGCATGACAGACCAAGCCACTCACTATACCCTGCTTGGACTGCATCCCTCGGCATCGCCAATCGAGATTCGTCGTGCCTACCGACATCTCAGCAAACTTTATCATCCCGATACAACTGACTTACCTTCAGCAATTGCTACTGTCAAATTTCAGCAGCTCAACGAAGCATATGCCACGCTGAGCAATCCAGAACGGCGGACGAATTACGACTTACACATTGGCTATTCTCGTCTGTATGTCATCCAACCACCTCCAGATTTTCAGCGCGCAGCCGCACGACAAGAGGGACGGCGTTCCTCTGCTTACCTCGACCCTACAGATCGTCCCCTGTCATCTGGAGAAGTATTTGTCTTGTTTATTTTGGGATTGACCTTCATAGGTTGTATATTATTGGCGATCGCTATTGCTACGATCCGGGGTGATACCTTGCAAACTCCAGTCCCGCCAGCTCAGTTATCAGTTGTCAGTGTAGAGACGTTACATGTAGCGTCTCTACAAAGTTATCAGTAAAGAGTGGCGCTTTGGCTGGTGGCTGGGTAATTCCAACTTACGACTTACGACTTACGACTTACAACTTCTAATATATGTCCTTACCTTCTGCCGACATTCCCTTATACAATCATCCTTTACCGCAAATCGAGCAGTGGTTGAAAGACCAAGGTTGCCAACAAGACCAAAAGCAACTACATTGCTGGCGCATTCAAAAATCGAACTGGGAAGCCGAACTATGGCTGGATATCGACCAGTTGACGATCCGATACATTGATGCTGAAGGAGTAGGACAAGACATTCAACGCTCTTTTAAATATTCTCTCAGCCGAAAAGATATAGAGCAGGCTGTATTTTCAGGTCCCTAACTCAATTTGAGATTCTAGCTCTTCACGCTCTCTTTCCCTACTCCCTACTCCCTTCTTAAAGAGCATCACACACTCTTTCCCTGCTCCCTGCTCCCTACTCCCTTACAATCACACTTTCCCAAACCGTCGTTCCCGTTGTTGGTAAGCAGCCAAGGCCTGATGAAACTCCGTGCGGTTGAAGTCGGGCCACAGAGACTCGGTAATATAAATTTCGGCATAAGCCATTTGCCAGAGGAGAAAATTACTGATGCGCATTTCTCCACTGGTACGGATCAATAAGTCAGGATCGCTAATTCCAGCCGTGTAGAGGTGGCGCTCGAAGATTTCTTTGTCAATTTCTTCTGGTTGGAGCAAACCTTGCTGTACTTGCTGGGCGATCGCTTGACAAGCGTGCAAAATTTCCTGTCTACCACCGTAATTCGTGGCAACAGTGAAGCGAATACCTCGATTCGACCTCGTTTCAGCCATCGATCGCTCGATTTCCGATTGGAGACTTCGCGGTAAAGCCTCCAAATCGCCTACAAATCGAATTTGGACGTTTTCCTCTAGCATTTCCTGCAATTCTTTCCGCAGAACGCGCTCGAACAAAGTCATCAAAAATTCCACTTCTTCTAACGGTCTGCCCCAATTTTCGGTCGAAAAAGCATACGCCGTTAATGCTTGTATACCCCAATCTCGACAACAGCGTAATAAATCTTTGAGAACATCCACCCCCCGTTTGTGTCCCATGATACGGGGTAAACCCTGCTTTTTTGCCCACCTACCATTACCGTCCATAATTACTGCAACGTGTCTGGGCAGTTTTTCTTTTTCTAGATCGAGAGGCAATTGCAACACAATCGGCTTTACAGTCATTTTTTATTTCGGGGAGACGCTGGTAAGTTTAGACCAAAAAGCGCAAAAAAACGAGTCATGAGAATCCTAACTCGGTTGCCAATTTGATTTACCAGACCGCGTATGCTTGGGGCTACAGCTTCCCGTTCCACAGCTGGCGAGAATCGAGCTTCCAACAATTCTTTCAGTTTACTGCTGGTCAGCGGTTTATTTAATATCCCTCGTTCTGCAAGCGAAATTGACCCTGTTTCTTCTGACACGACCACGCATACGCAGTTTTCTACCTTCTCCGTGATGCCTAAAGCAGCTCGATGGCGCGTCCCCAATTGACGAGGAGCTGGACGTTCGTAAAGGGGCAAAATCACTGCTGCTGCGACTACCCGCGAACCTCGAATCAAACAAGCGCCGTCATGCAATGCTGTTTTTGGATGAAAAATTGTCAGTAAAATTTCTTTTGAGACTTCCGCATTTAACTTTACGCCTGGAACTTTGAGATCTCGCTCGTCAATGGGACTGTCTGTTTCCAAAATGAGCAAAGCACCGATGCGATTTTGAGATAGTTCTCTCACCGCATCTACAATCTCATCAATGACGCTATCGGGTTTGGGTACGATACGTCTTCCTGGCTGCAATAACTGTCGAAATTCTCCCCTACCCAATTGTTCTAAAAAACGGCGAAACTCAGATTGGAAAGTGACTGCCATTGCTACAGCAGAACCAACCACCAATTTCTCCAATACAAAACTCAATAGCGGCAAACCCAGTCTGGCACTGATGGCAGAGGCAAGCATGAGGAGAATAAAACCCCTGACCATCCACAAGGTGCGGCGCTCTCCAATGATGACCAGCACCATGTAGATTAGCGCCAAAACCAAGCCCAGATCGATAGCGTAAAATAACAACGACTGAGTCCAGCCAAAGTCTGTTGTCAGCCATTGCTTCCACCAATCTCTCATGAGCGAAATATGAAATCTGAAGAATTGAATTTGTTAACGGTTGGCGGTTAAAAATCAGTGGCTGACGGTTAACTTTATAACTGTCAACTGTCAACCTTTTGCTCTTAGCCTAGTAATGAATCGGGCAGGCAGTCTTGCCGAATTAAGTCTTGATAGGTTTCGCGACGCAGAAGCATCTTTGCTTCTTGATTCGCCACTACCACTGCTGCCGGTCGGGGCAAGCGGTTGTAATTGGAAGCCATGCTGTAGTTATAAGCACCAGTTCCCATTACTACCAAAATATCCCCTGGTTCGGTTTGTGGTAAAGATGCCTCTTTAATTAGGATATCGCCTGACTCGCAGTGTTTTCCAGCTACTGTGACGGTTTCGCTGACTGGTGCGGACATGCGATTGGCAACTACAGCACGATAGAGCGATTGATAGGTAATCGGTCGAGGATTGTCGGACATCCCGCCATCGATCGCCACATATGTCCGAATTTCCGGTACGGTTTTGCTAGAGCCAATCGTATAAGCAGTAACGCAAGCAGTACCGATGAGCGATCGCCCGGGTTCGCACAATAATTTTGGTAAAGGTAAGTTTTGGGACTCGCAGGCTGCTTTCACTGCTTGGCAAAGTGCTTGTACCCATTCGTCAATACTGGGTGGATCGTCGGATTCTGTATATCGAATTCCCAATCCACCTCCTAAATTTAACTCCGTAACTGGTAGTCCGTAGCTTTTCGCTTTTTCCATCCACTGCACCATCACTTCAGCCAAATCTTGATGGGGTTGGCGCTCGAAAATTTGCGAACCAATGTGAGCGTGCAATCCGACACAAGTTAAATTGGATTGTTGTCCGATCGAGGCAAAAACCGCTTCAATTTGGTCGGGGTCGAAACCAAATTTACTATCCAAATGTCCCGTTCTAATGTAGTCGTGAGTGTGACAGTCGATTCCTGGTGTTAGCCGCAACATTATCCGAGTTTGTTGTAGAGAAGTTGCACGCAACTTCTCTACAATATTTACTAAGGACTTCAGCTCGTACCAGTTGTCCACTACAATCGTGCAGCCAGACTCGATCGCTAATGTCAGTTCTTCTACAGATTTATTATTACCGTGAAAGTAGATAACTTCTGGCTTGACACCTGCTTGTAGTGCAGTATAAAGTTCTCCTCCAGAAACAACATCAATTCCTAAGCCTTCCGAGTGGGCGATCGCGCATACTCCCAGGCAACTCCAAGCTTTTGAGGCATAAAGTACCTGAAATTCTCCAGGGTAATAGTTTTGAAACGCCTCGCGATACTGACGGCAAGCGCTGCGGAGGGTTTCTTCGTCTAGAATATATAGCGGCGAACCAAACTGCTGTACGAGTTTTGTCACGTCGCAACCACCAATTTCTAGATGGTCGTGGCTGTTGATTCCTGCTGTCAGTGGTAAAAGTTCTTGGTTGGGCGATCGCTTAGCAGCGTCTCCATTGTTGCCGTTGTTTGCGTTATGAATATATTGACGACCGGAATTTTCGATTCCAGCGGGCTGAGTCGATAACATAATCGTGTAAGCTATCCTCTTGCAGGATGTGAGTGGGTCTAGACTTTAAGTTTACAATTGCAGCCTGTCAGTTATCGGTGTACAGACGTTACATGTAACGTCTGTACAAAATTATCAATTATCAGTGAGTAGTGAAATTACAACCAATCGATGACAAATGACCGCTACTCCCCATCTCAAATGAGTGCTAGCCTCTCAATTCAACCAATATTGCCATCTGTCCTACCTGCGGTACTGGAACTCGACAATCTTTGTTTCGGTAAACTATGGACTCTCGAAGCCTATCAACGGGAAATAGATAGCCCAAATAGCGAGTTATTAGGCTTATTTCTTCAAAAAAAACAGGATCGAGAAAATACTTACGACTTACGACTTACGACTTACGACTTACTCGCAATGGGCTGTTTCTGGGCAATTTTAGATGAAGCTCACATTACCTTGCTAGCGGTTCATCCCGATTACCAGGGACGAGGTTTGGGACAAGCATTGCTTTGGGGATTGATGCAGGCTGCACGCGATCGCGTTTTGTCACGAGCAACTCTGGAAGTGAGAGAATTTAATCAACCAGCTATCTCTCTTTACAGCAAATTTGGTTTTCAACTAGCTGGGCGCAGGCGACGATACTACAAAGATACGAATGAAGATGCCCTGATTCTGTGGCAGAGTGGGTTGCAACAACCGGAGTTTCAAGCTAAGTTGACAGGCTGGCACGATTTGGTAAGCGATCGCCTCCAACAATCTGGTTTCAGCTTAAACGTTCAAAAACTAGAGATTACCCGTCCAGAGTCAAGAAATTTGAGCTAAAAAGCTTGACAAGTGACTGATTTTATCTACATAATTTCTGTTTGGAAGCAATTACGCGGCTGAAATACCGATGGATTTATCCCGAATTAAGAGCGACAAGCAATCGCTTTTTCAGGCTGAGTCAAGGGCAGCAATTACAGCAGATAAGCGGAGCTTCTGATTTGAGGCAAAAATTTTGACTGCATAAGGCGGTTTTTGCCAGGTTAGGTGGCGTAGTGACGCTCTTAGATATGAATTGTAAAGTAGGCGTGGATTAAAAAAACTATTAACAAAAGATAAAGATTGCGCTCGCAGTAGGTGAATCCTGAGCTGGTTGTCGGTAATATCAATAGACAGCCAGATAATTAGCATGTGCTAAAATCAGCGTACCGGCACGACTCAGGTGATGGAATACAGCCATGTTTGAACGCTTCACAGAAAAAGCAATTAAGGTGATCATGCTGGCCCAGGAAGAAGCTCGCCGCCTGGGTCACAACTTTGTAGGCACAGAGCAGATCCTCCTGGGTCTGATTGGAGAAGGCACGGGCGTAGCAGCTAAAGTCCTCAAAACGATGGGTGTCAATCTCAAAGATGCCCGGATCGAAGTAGAGAAAATTATCGGACGCGGCTCGGGATTTGTAGCTGTAGAAATTCCCTTCACCCCAAGAGCGAAGCGGGTTCTGGAGCTATCTTTAGAAGAAGCTCGCCAATTAGGGCATAACTATATTGGCACAGAGCATCTCCTGTTGGGTCTGATCCGTGAAGGAGAAGGCGTAGCGGCTAGAGTGTTGGAAAACTTGGGAGTTGACCTATCGAAGGTACGCACTCAGGTAATTCGCATGTTGGGAGAAACGGCTGAAGTTTCGGCAGGCTCCCAGTCCGGACGCACCAAGACCCCCACATTGGACGAGTTCGGTTCCAATTTGACCCAAATGGCAGGAGAAGGCAAACTCGATCCTGTAGTCGGTCGTGAAAAAGAAATCGAGCGCGTGATTCAGATTCTGGGTCGGCGCACGAAAAACAATCCCGTGCTGATCGGGGAACCAGGGGTAGGTAAGACCGCGATCGCCGAAGGTTTAGCCTCTCGGATCGCCAACAAAGACGTACCCGATATTTTGGAAGAAAAGCGCGTCGTCACCCTCGACATTGGCTTGCTCGTAGCAGGTACGAAATATCGAGGTGAATTTGAAGAGCGCCTGAAGAAGATTATGGACGAAATCCGTTCTGCTGGGAACGTGATTTTGGTAATTGACGAGGTGCATACCCTCATCGGTGCGGGTGCAGCAGAAGGGGCGATCGATGCAGCAAACATTCTGAAGCCAGCTTTGGCGCGGGGTGAATTGCAGTGTATCGGTGCAACAACCCTTGATGAGTATCGCAAGCACATCGAGCGGGATGCAGCCCTAGAACGACGCTTCCAACCCGTGATGGTGGGCGAACCTTCCGTTGATGAAACTATTGAAATTCTCTTCGGACTGCGCGATCGCTACGAGCAGCACCACAAGCTGAAAATCTCTGATGCGGCGCTAGAAGCAGCAGCCAAACTGTCCGACCGTTATATTAGCGATCGCTACCTGCCAGACAAAGCCATTGACTTAGTTGACGAAGCAGGTTCGCGGGTACGGTTAATTAATTCTCAATTACCGCCCGCGGCGAAGGAACTGGATAAAGAACTGCGTCAGGTATTGAAAGAAAAAGACGATGCCGTTCGCACCCAAGATTTCGACCGGGCGGGAGAACTGCGCGATCGCGAAATGGAGCTGAGAGCAGAAATTCGGGCGATCGCTCAATCCAAAACTGGCAGCACTAAGAGCGAGGGTGACGACTCTCCCGTAGTCACCGAAGAAGATATCGCTCAAATTGTCGCTTCTTGGACTGGCGTACCAGTCAACAAGCTGACTGAATCCGAGTCTGAAAAGCTGCTGCACATGGAAGACACCCTGCACCAGCGCTTGATCGGTCAAGAAGAGGCGGTTAGAGCGGTTTCTAAGGCAATTCGCCGCGCCCGTGTCGGCTTGAAGAATCCCAACCGTCCGATCGCTAGCTTCGTGTTCTCCGGTCCTACTGGGGTTGGTAAAACCGAGTTAACAAAATCTTTGGCGGCTTACTTCTTCGGTTCCGAAGATGCGATGATCCGCTTGGATATGTCGGAGTACATGGAACGGCACACCGTTTCTAAATTAATTGGTTCTCCTCCTGGTTACGTCGGTTATAACGAAGGCGGACAGTTAACAGAAGCCGTGCGTCGTCGTCCTTATACCGTAGTGCTATTCGATGAAATTGAAAAAGCACACCCCGATGTCTTCAACATGCTATTGCAAATTTTGGAAGACGGGCGGTTAACAGATGCGAAAGGACGTACTGTAGACTTCAAGAACACCTTGATTATTCTTACCTCTAACATTGGTTCTAAGGTAATTGAAAAAGGTGGCGGTGGTATCGGCTTTGAGTTCTCTTCGGAAGATGCAGCCGAAACCCAATACAACCGCATTCGTTCCTTGGTGAACGAAGAATTGAAACAATACTTCCGTCCAGAGTTCCTCAACCGCTTGGATGAAATTATTGTCTTCCGTCAGTTGAGCAAGGCAGAAGTGAAAGAAATTGCCGATATCATGCTCAAGGAAGTCTTCGGACGCTTAACTGAGAAGGGTATCACCCTCACAGTTACAGAACGATTTAAGGATCGCTTGGTAGAAGAAGGCTACAACCCCAGCTACGGTGCGAGACCATTACGCCGCGCCATTATGCGCCTGTTAGAAGATAGCTTGGCAGAAGAAATTCTGTCCGGTCGCATCAAAGAAGGCGATGAAGCTGTGGTAGATGTCGATGACACTGGTAATGTAAAAGTGTTATCGCAAGAGCGCAAAGAGTTATTGCCTCAAGCAGCTGAGTAATTAGTTAAGCTAATTTAAATTTGTAGGGTGGGCGTTGCCCACCTTTTTTATTGATTAATTTCTTTCAGCTCAACACGAGTTTAATTTGCCTTCAACTAAAGTAGACCAGCGAGTATTGCTATTTGATGCACCATCACCATATGTAATGCTGTCACCAAAAAAAATTGCAACTTGATGGCTAAAAGTCATACTCTTACTACCGTGTATGATTGTTATTATTGCTACACACAGCATGTTTAGTACAATCGGTTTTAGTAATAAGAAAACTGGCTGTTTGGAACGAGTTTTGTGGTTGTTCAACAGAACTATACTCCTCAACTGACAAGATTTTTTCAATCTTGACAAATCTAGTTAATTTTAAATCTAGTTAATTTTAAAAAAACTCAAGCTATTCTGTATCCAACAACTGGCGAATAGTTCTTAGTAACTCTTGAGCAGTGTAGGGTTTGACCAAAAATGCCTTGACCCGATCGCTTACAGATGTCAATAATCGATCGTTTGCTGCCAACCCACTTGTAGCTATAATTTTGACCTCAGAATTCAGTTTTTGTAACGTGCGAATCGTCGTGACACCATCCATTGTAGGCATCATCATATCGACCATCACCACGCTAATTTCCGAGCGATGTTGCACGTAAATTGCGATCGCATCAATCCCGTCAACCGCAGTCAGCACTCGATAATTATGTGCTTCTAAAGAAGTTTTAATAATCTCACGAATTGCTACTTCGTCATCTGCAACTAAAATCAATTCTCCACGACCAAATGGAATTTCTCGTTCGGGCGATCGTGGCTGTTCTTCAGCCTCTTTTGCAGGTAGATACACCTGAAATTGAGTTCCTTTTTTCTCCTCACTCGTGACTTGAATAAACCCCCCGTGACCTTTGACAATTCCAATTGCGGTAGAAAGTCCTAACCCAGTACCTTTCCCAATGTCTTTGGTTGTGAAAAACGGCTCAAAAATTCTCTCTTGCGCTGCTTTTGACATGCCCATTCCTGTATCTGCAATGGTGATGACAACATATGCACCAGCCTTTGCTTCTAAATGCATCCCTGCATAATGTTCGTCTACTAACAAGTTTTCAGCCGCAATTTTTAAAACTCCACCATTTGGCATTGCATCGCGAGCGTTGACGCACAAATTCATTAATACTTGATGCAGTTGCGTAGCATTGCCAGCCACCGCCCATAAATCTGGTGCAATATCTGTATAAACTGCGATTGACTTAGGAAAAGTTTCTTTAATAACTTGTTTGATTTCTGCTAACAAATGCCGCAGTTGTAAAACTGTTTGTTGCCCTTCAACTCCACGGGCAAATGATAGCACTTGCTTAATTAAGGCTGCTCCTCGCTTAGCATTAGCCTCAATTGTTTGTAAAATCTGCAAGTTGCGCACGTCGTAAGTTTTCAACTGCAATAGTTGGGCTGACATTAAAATTGGAGCCAAAACATTGTTTAAATCGTGAGCGATACCACTTGCTAAAGTACCGATACTTTCTAATCGCTGAGCGCGTAAAAATTGAGTTGTCAGTTGTTTTTTCTCAGTAATATCTGTATCGACGCATAAAATCGATTTGGGTTGTTCTTGTTCGTCGCGCATCAACGTCCAACGGCTTTCGACGACGATCTCTTTGCCAGCTTGCGACACTTTTTCTAACTCGCCATACCACTCACCCGTGCTAAGAACCGTTTGTAAAGCTTGGGCGTGTAAAGATGCTTTTTTGTATAACAGCTCAAATGCACTCCTGCCTATAGCCTCTGCTGCTGTCCAACCATACAGCCGCTCTGCACCGCGATTCCAATATAATATGCGATCGCTACTGCAATCTTTGACCAAAATCGCATCGGTAGTGACATCTAATAAAGCAGCCTGTTGACGAATCTTCTGCGCCGCTTGCTTACTTTCAGTAATATCTTCAACAATATAAGCAAATCGAGCATGATGCTCTCGGTTGCCAGCAATTGCCGAAACTGTGGCTGAGAGCCATTTTTTCCCTAATGGTGTTTTGTGGGGGTACACAAATTTAACTGGAGTTTGGCTGCGTTCTGCTTCTCGGTAACATTCGAGCCATGTTTGGATGTGATGCTGCGGTACTCCCATTTCGCTCGCAAGTCGATGCTGCATCATCTGAGGAGATAAGCCGAAAAAATTGGCAGCGGCAGCGTTGTCAGAAATATGTAAAATATCGTTTTCGCGCAGTTCTACGATCCCCATCATCATAGAGGCGCTGTCATAGAAACTCCGCAGAATCGATTTGCTTTCTCCCAGTGCGGCAGCGGCTGTAACGCGATCGCTAATATCGGTTAAAATGCTGACGAAATAGAGCAAACTTCCCGTATTTGAGAACACGGGGGTAATTTTTATCTCGCTCCAGAACGTTTGTGCGTCAGCTCGATAATTTAATAGCGTGGTTTGCACTTCTATATTTTGAGCGATCGCCCGCTCGATTTTGGCGATCGCTTGCGGATCTGTGGCTTTTCCACAAAGCAAGCGCCAATCTTTGCCTAATACTTCTATTAGTTGGTATCCAGTCATGCCGCAGAAAACTGAATTAGCATAGACAATCGGACACCCATGCTGATGCGGATCGGTAATGAAAACCCCCTCAGAAACAGCAGCCATTGCTTGAGCCAGCATCAAATTTTTTGCCGATGCTTGTTTGAGAGCTGCAACTGAGCGATCGAACTGAGTATGAGCTATGGTTAAATCTGCTAACTTGCGCTGTAATTCTAACTGGGTAACGATCTGCTGGCTGAGAACTTTGAGTATGGCAATTTGTTCGGGATTTAACTCTCGCGGTACGTAATCGATGACGCACAAAGTTCCCAAGGCATAACCTTCCGGTGTTACCAATGGTGCGCCAGCATAAAATCGAATTTGCGGATCTGTCGTGACGAGAGGATTAGTCGCAAATCGTTCGTCGCGTAAAGCATCTGGAACGATGAATACATCTCGTTGTAAGATTGCGTGAGCGCAAAAAGCTAAATCGCGATGGGTCTGAGTGACGGTTAAACCAACTTTAGACTTAAACCATTGCCGATCGCGATCGATCAGACTAATCAGAGCAATCGGGGTAGCGCAAATCCGAGCAGCGAAATGGGTAAGACTATCAAATTCAGCTTCAGGCTGAGTGTCTAAAATTTGGTATTTATTGAGGGCTGCAAGCCTCATAGCTTCATTTATAGGCGCTACAGCTTTCATACTCTTCCCTACGCTCAATTACGCTCTTTGATTATTTTTTCCCTTCGATCGCTCTGGAAAAACAAATAGCTTTGATTCCGTTTTTGCTGGCAGGTTATCTATTCTGAATCTTAGCGATCGAGGCAAATAGATCGCGATCGCTAGTTTATGCTGTTACTCCACTCTATTTATTTGGATAGATGACAAATACGTGAATATTGCTTTTGAATTACCGAAATCGCTATGGGGATCGCTAAAAAACCTTTTATTATAGTAATGTTTTTATTTGACTTTTGTTATATTTTTTTTGACAATTTTTAATCATTTTCAAACAAAATACATAAATCTAGAGAGTAATTATTTTGAGTAAAATTACTCAAGTAAAGAAGCGATCGTACCATCCCAAGCCGGATATTTTGGCTCAAAACCCGCCCCTACGAATACTTGCTACTAGAATAAATACAGTCCTTCTGAACGCAGAGAATAGGAAAACGTGAGCAACGCGGGAGTTACTACTAACTACCTCTCATCTCCAGTCAAAGCGAGATCGGAAGATAGCTTTGCGATAACTTTTGCACCTTTGTCTTTAGAGGCAGTCTATGCCCTTGCTGACGATCCAAGCAATGGAGCGATTGTCGTTATGAGTGGGATGGTGCGCAATCAAACAGACGGCAAACCAGTCGTATCGTTGGAGTATCAGGCTTACGAACCGATGGCAATGCAGATCTTCAAGCAAATTGCGGCAGAGATTCGCCAACAATGGCAAGACGTGAATCGAGTCGCCATTCACCATCGCATCGGCAAGTTAAAAATTGGCGAAATTAGCGTTTTAGTCGCTGTTGGTTGTCCCCATCGTTCTGAAGCATTTGAAGCCTGTCGCTATGCGATCGACACGTTAAAGCATAATGCCCCAATCTGGAAAAAAGAACACTGGCAAGACGGATCTTCCAGTTGGGTGAGTATTGGGGCGTGCGAGACTCAAGGGTGCTAAAAGTTGATAAGGTGGGCAATGCCCACCCCACACTTAAGTTTTGACTCAATTAGTTGCTAAAACCCAAGGCAAAAATCAACACAGCACCTACTACTGCTAAGATTGAAAGCACCATACCTGCATTTGGACTACCTTTGAAGGAATAGTTTTTGTCATCCATTAGGTATACCTCTCTTTTACAAAGCTACACGTATTGTCACACTTTGGCGTTCTTGCGCGATCGGTCGTACGAGAGAATTGATCCAATGCGGCAGTAAAACATAGCCTTATCTTTATCTTCTACCCCCAGACAATTGTATATTCTTTGACTTCTGCCTAATATCGGAAAGAGATAATCTGGCTGGAGTAGAGAATATGCAGGCTTATGATATTGTCATCATTGGGGCAGGACACAATGGCTTAGTGTGCGCGGCTTATCTATTAAAAGCCGGATATAGTGTTTTATTATTGGAAAAGCGCTCTGTTCCTGGTGGAGCAGCAACGACAGAAGAATGCTTACCTCAAGAAGCACCAGGATTCAAATTTAACCTTTGCGCGATCGATCACGAATTTATTCACCTTGGACCAGTTGTTCAAGAACTAGAACTAGAAAAGTATGGATTGGAATATCTTTATTGCGATCCAGTCGTTTTCTGTCCGCATCCAGATGGCAAGTACTTTTTAGGTCATAAATCTGTTGAAAAGACTTGTGCGGAAATCGCCCGCTACAGTCAACGAGATGCAGAAAAATATGCTGAATTTACAGATTATTGGCAACGGGCGCTCGGTGCGATGATTCCGATGTTTAACGCTCCACCAAAGTCATTATTAGATATTCTCGGTAACTATGACATTACTAAAATAAAAGATTTATTTTCTGTCATTGGTTCTCCCTCAAAAACTTTAGACTTTGTGCGTACCATGCTCAGTAGTGGGGAGGACATGGTAAACGAATGGTTTGATTCTGAATTTTTAAAAGCACCCTTGGCAAGGCTCTCATCAGAACTGGGTGCGCCTCCTTCGCAGAAAACCCTTGGGATTGGTGCAATTATGATGGCAATGCGTCACGATCCGGGGATGGCTAGACCGCGTGGTGGTACGGGTGCATTAGTGCAAGCTTTAGTGAATTTAGTCAAAAGTAAGGGTGGTGAAATTCTTACCGACCAGCATGTAGAGAAGATTTTAATTGATAACGGTCGGGCTGTGGGTGTAAAAGTTGCTAATGGTAAAGAATATCGAGCCAACAAAGCTGTTATTTCTAACATTGATGCTCAGCGAATATTTTTACACATGGTAGATCCGAGCGAACTGGATGCTGCCGAACCGCATTTACGCGAAAGATTAGAACGTCGAATTGTCAACAATAATGAAACAATTCTTAAAGTCGATCTAGCAATTGATAAACCACTGTGTTTTGAGCATCACGAACACAAAGATGAGTATTTAATTGGCTCAATTTTAATCGCCGATTCCGTCAGCCATGTAGAACAAGCACACAGTTTGTGTACGTTAGGGCAAATTCCCGATGCGAATCCATCTATGTATGTCGTCATGCCTACAGCACTCGATCCGTCAATGGCTCCGGCTGGAAAGCATACAGTTTGGATTGAATTTTTTGCACCATATCAAATTGCTGGGGCAGAAGGTACAGGGTTAAAAGGGACGGGTTGGACGGATGAGTTGAAACACAAAGTTGCCGATCGCATCATCGATAAACTAGCAGAATACTCTCCTAATGTAAAAGATTCCATTATTGCCCGTCGAGTAGAAAGTCCGGCTGAATTAGGTGAAAGATTGGGTGCGTATAAAGGTAATTATTACCATATTGATATGACTCTCGATCAGATGGTTTTCTTCCGTCCTTTGCCAGAAATAGCTAACTATAGAACTCCGATTGATGGCTTATTTCTCACGGGTGCGGGAACTCATCCAGGCGGATCGATTTCGGGAATGCCAGGGCGCAATTGTGCTAGGGTATTTTTGCAGACGCAAAATCCGCTATCGCAAACGTTTAAGGATGCAAGAGAGTCGGTGAAGTCAACTTTTGAATCCGTGTTTGGCACGAAACAAGATTGAATTTTCAGTTGAATTTTCAAATTCTTATTGATGGTCTAGATCGGGATTCAAACGGCTCAAAAACGTTCGCAATCGATCGCTTCTCGGACTAACTAAAACTTCCCGAGGCGATCCTTGTTCTTCAATTTGTCCTTGATGTAAAAACATAACGCGGTTGGCGACTTCCCGCGCAAATAGCATTTCGTGGGTGACGACGATCATTGTCATTCCATCAGCAGCAAGTTGTTGCATCACGCGCAAAACTTCCCCTACCAGTTCTGGATCTAAGGCGCTGGTAGGTTCGTCAAATAGCATGATCTGGGGGTTCATGCACAAACTCCGAGCAATCGCGACTCGTTGTTTTTGTCCGCCAGAAAGCTGTTCGGGATAAACGTTAGCTTTTTCAGATAAGCCAACTTTTTCTAAATATTGTGCGGCAAGTTGGGCGCTTTCTTTTTTAGATTTTCCTAACACCTTTTGCTGTGCCAGGGTTAAGTTATCTAATACATTCAGGTGAGGAAACAAATTAAATTGTTGAAATACCATTCCGACTTGCGATCGCAGTTGGCGCAGTACGTTGCGGTTGAGATTGGGACGTGATATATCGATATCATTAACAACTAAACGTCCGCCATTAATGGCTTCTAGGCGATTGAAGCAGCGTAGCAGGGTACTTTTGCCACAACCAGAGGAACCGATAACAGCAACGACTTCACCGCGATAAATTTCACCGCTAATTCCTTTGAGGACTTTGAGGGAACCGAAGTTTTTCTCTACACCTTCAAATGCGATCGCGGGGGTAGCACTATTCATACCTACGTTGGAAGTGGTTTGAGTTGGTTACAGGGTATGTTGATTACACTCCACTTGATTGTATTCTATGGCACAATACTCTCGTGTAGAAGGGGATAAAAGGAAGTTTAACTCACTGAAATTGAACTCATTACTGCAAGTATAGAAAATGCACAAGGAAAAGAAATAATGGCTACAAGTACGATCCGGTGGTTGCGTCGGTATTTAGTTATCAGCTTGTGCTGCTTGCTGCTAGCGATTGGCTGTGGTAGTAATAATTCTGGTACTAGTGGGACGGGGAATACAGGCGGTACGAAAACATTAACTGTGGGAACCGAACCCGCATTTGCGCCATTTGAGTTTAAAGGTACAAATGGTGAGTTGCAGGGGTTTAGTATCGATCTGATGAATGCGATCGCTAAGTCGGCTGGATTTACAGTCAATTTTCAAAGTTTACCCTTTGATGGTTTGATTCCCGCTTTACAGGGAAAAACGATCGACGCAGCTATTAGTAGCATGACGATTACTAAAGAGCGATCGCAAACAGTTAATTTCTCTCGTCCCTATTTTAAGGCAGGGTTGGCAATCGCGGTTCGGAGCGACAACCAAGATATTACGAATTTTGTAAGTCTCGAAAATAAAAGAATTGCCGTTCAAATTGGTACAACTGGGGCAGAAGAAGCCAAGAAAGTTGCAGGAGCGAAAATCAGTAGTTTTGATTCTGCACCTTTAGCTTTACAAGAATTGAAAAATGGTAATGTGGATGCAGTTATTAACGATGCACCCGTCACTTTATATGCGATTAAAAATGCTAACCTTTCAGGGATTAAAGTTGTCGGTCAATTGCTGACGGAAGAGTTTTACGGTATTGCTACGGCTAAAAATTCTCCTAATTTAGCTTTAATTAATCAGGGAATAGAGATAACTTTGGGTGATAATACATATGCTCAAATTTATAAAAAATGGTTTAATGCCGAACCGCCTAAATTGCCCGAGAAATCGCCCTTTGCTAACTAAAAAACTCGGATATCGCAATTATGACTAATGCATTCGAGATTATTTTTCAGGCAATTCCTACTCTACTAGCTGGTGCTTTAGTCACGCTCCAATTAACAGCCTTTTCTGTCCTTTTGGGATTAATTGGTGGTTCGTTAGTCGGAATTGCGCGACTTTCTCATATCGTACCTTTGCGCTGGGTGACGAGGGCATATGTCGATTTTTTTCGAGGTACGCCGTTGTTAGTCCAAATCTTTATGATTTATTTTGGCTTACCCGCGATCGCTCAACAAATCGGGTTTGATTTTTCTCTAGATCGTTTAGCTGCGGCAGTGTTAGCTTTGAGTTTAAATAGCGCGGCATACATTGCTGAAATTGTTCGTGCGGGGATTCAATCAATTGAGTTAGGACAATCGGAAGCTGCTGAATCTTTGGGCTTAGATTCAGTTCAAACTATGCGCTATGTCATCTTTCCCCAAGCTTTCCGCCGCATGTTACCACCTTTGGGGAATGAGTTTATTACTTTACTTAAAGATACGAGTTTAGTAGCAGTAATTGGATTTGAAGAGTTGTTCCGCAAAGGACAGTTGATTGTTGCCACCAACTATCGCGCTTTTGAGATTTATGCAGCTGTAGCGATCGTCTATTTGTGTTTAACTCTGCTGTCTTCTCAAGGATTTTCTTGGTTAGAAAAGTGGCTTAACCCCGTGGCTCGGCAAAAGCAGCAATCGGCTAAGCTGAGTTAGGAAGTTTGTGAAATTGCCATCGGAAGTTAATGATAGTGTCACGCAAAGACGCAAAGACGAGCCAGTGCGTTGCGGAGCCAGCGCCGTGCGGGGGTTTCCCTCGAGTCCCGCGACTGGCGTGAGGTTTCCTCCGTTGTAGCAACTGGCGTGCAAAGCAATTGTTTGAAGTATTGGTGTAAGGAGTTATTTACTTTTTGGCGCTGCGATATTTCCAAGGGGCGACGAATTGAGCATCGCTCCATACGCCTCGGCGCTGTGCTTGTGCTTGGATTGCGGCTCGTTCCACAACTGCGGCGCTGGGACAGTTTTTTAAGTAAGGTGTGTAGACTAATGCCAGTCCTTCCCGCGCCATAACTTCTTGGACGAGAGTACTGTTACCTAGACGTACCTCACTCACTTTTCGCCCGTAGCGATCGCTATCTGTAATTGTTAAATTAACGCGATCGCCTCCTTGATGAATTAATTTTTGTAACCGCTGCTGTGCCTGAAGTCCCCATTTAAATTGATCGACATCTACACGGCTTTGGCTCGCTCTTTCTTTTACAGAATGGGGGATCTCTGGTGCATCCACGCAAGCAAAACGAACGGTAAACTCATCGCCCTTAGCGTTTATCACCCTAATAGTATCGCCGTCACTGACGCGCTTAACTGAATATGCAGCAGCACCATAGCGCGGCTGACATCCTGTTAAAAACAAAATAAAAATAATTGTGAATAAATACGGTAATAGCTTTCGGATGAGTTGCACTGGTAATGGGTAATGGGTAGTTGGTGGTTGGTGGTTGCTCAGAATTACTCTGCTCCCTGCTCCCTGCTCGTGCGCTCCCTTTCTTCACTGATAACTAATGACCTTAGTAGTTGGTTTAATTAGCGGTACGTCTGTTGATGGCATAGATGCCGCTTTGATAAATATTACAGGCAGAACTGAAGATATTCAGGTAGAACTGTTAGCGGCAAACACTTATCCTTATCCTACCGATTTGCGATCGCAAATTTTAGCAGCTTGTAAAGGTGAAGCCATCTCCATATCTCAATTAGCAGCTTTAGATGATGCGATCGCGCTGTGTTTTGCTCAAGCTGCTCAAAACATCCAAGCCGGACATCCTCCCGCCGAATTAATTGGTTCCCACGGACAGACTGTTTTTCACAGACCACCCTTGAAAAAAGCTGAGGGAGCAACTCTCGACTCCCCTGTACGGGCGGGTTTAGCAGATAGCTTGACAATTCAAGCTGGCGATTTTTGGTCAAAACCCGCCCCTACAACTCCCGACTCCCGTACAGACGTTGCACGCAACGTCTGTACTACTCAAAACTTACTCGGCTACAGCCTTCAACTCGGACGCGGGGCTGTTATTGCTCAACTCACAAATACTCCAACAGTCAGTAATTTTCGGGCAGCAGATATTGCTGTAGGAGGTCATGGAGCGCCTTTAGTGCCGAAAGTTGACGCTTACCTGCTCAGTCACATGCATGAGGCGCGATGCGTCCAAAATTTGGGTGGAATTGGAAATTTAGCCTATCTTCCTCCCCGCAGTCATGTCAACTGGGAGGAAAAAGTTAGAGGTTGGGATACGGGACCAGCCAATACTTTATTAGATCTTGCAGTCCAGCACTTAACTGAGGGCGCACAAACTTACGATCGCGATGGCAATTGGGCAGCTAGCGGTACTCCTTGTCATCCTCTTGTAGAGCAATGGCTCAGTCAAGATTTCTTTCACCTCCCACCACCAAAATCGACAGGACGAGAGTTATTCGGCTGGGAATACTTACAACAATGTTTGGTTGATGCTCGAAGTTACCAATTGAGTGCATCTGACTTGCTAGCAACTTTGACAGAATTCACGGTTGCGTCAATCGTGCATAGTTACCGGACATTTCTACCGCAAATGCCAGCAAGAGTTCTTTTATGTGGCGGTGGTAGTCGAAATTTATATTTAAAGCAGCGATTGCAATTTCATTTAGAAGTACCAGTTATCACAACAGATGAAGCGGGATTGAGTGCCGATTTCAAAGAAGCGATCGCCTTTGCCGTTCTAGCCTACTGGCGACAACAAGGCATACCAGGCAACCTACCTCAAGTGACTGGGGCAAAGCAAGCGGTTTTGTTAGGTGAGGTTGTTGGTTGATGGTCACTGGTCACTGATAACTGCTCCCTGATAACTGATAACTGTATTTTGGGCAGAATACTAATGACAACTAGATGCCACAAATTTTTGCTGTGGTGGAACTTTAATTCATGCGAGATCCCAATCTCAACCGCATACTTGCTAACCGCTATCAACTTCAACAGGTGCTTGGAGCAGGGGCAATGGGTCAAGTGTATCTTGCCCACGATAAATTGTTAGGAGGAGTTCCCGTTGCTGTCAAATTACTAAGTATATCGATTCATAATAAAAAACTTCGCGTGCAAGAACGTTTTGAACAAGAAGCAAAAACCTGCGCTATCTTGGGTCAAAAAAGCATTCATATCGTCCGCGTCATGGATTACGGTGTTGTAGAGGAGAATGGTACACCGTTCTACGTGATGGAATACTTAAAAGGGAAAAACTTGAGCGATGTAATTCGCAATTATGCTCTATCACTACCGAGGTTTTTGAGTATCGGACGGCAAATTAGTCTTGGTTTAGAATGCGCCCACCAAGGAATTCCAGTTGATGGAAAAACTTATCCAATTATCCATCGAGATATTAAGCCAAGTAACGTTTTATTAATTCAAGATAATAGCTTGGGAGAATTGGCAAAACTGTTAGACTTTGGTATTGCTAAGTTACTCCAAGCAGATAGCAGTCAAACTCGATACTACATGGGAACGTTTGCTTATTCTTCTCCAGAACAAATGGAGGGTAGCGAACTTACTAATCGTTCTGATATTTATAGTTTGGGAGTCATGCTATTTGAGATGCTGACGGGTAATATCCCGATTCAAGCCAACACGGACTCATTTGGCGGTTGGTTTAAAGCCCACCACTATCAACCACCTCGTTCTTTCGAGACATCGGAACCAAAGTTTCCCATTCCGCCACAGTTGAAAGATTTAGTCATGAGCTGCTTGGCAAAAGCACCTAGCGATCGCCCGCAAAATGTGAGTGAAATTATCAAGGTTTTTACCCTGCTCGAACAGCCGCGCGATCGGTCTTTACCTTTAACGACTCAACCCATAACACCACAAACGCCAAGTAGCAGTAGTGAGCCAGCGAATACGATTGTTGCACCACAGCAAGGTCAACTTACCACAGATGCTATTTGTCGGCTAACTCGTTGGCCGCAAAATAAACCGATCGCAGATATTGTTTTTCCTCAATCAATCCAAATTAACGATGAAGAGAGTCCTGCTTTGTGGGTGATGTTATCTCAAACAGAAGTGAATAAACGTTTAGTCAATAGAACCTACAACCACTTCTTATTTATCACCTCGCCTTCTCCCATGATGCTATGGATTACTGCTCTCCATCACCGTACTTATGGGACAAAATGGTTGACTTACTATCTCGATTTAAAAAATAGTCAAAATCGAGACTTAATTCAATCAATCGGCATCAAGGGATACTATCGCATCCTTCTATTTGCGCGCGAAACTCCACAATATGCTAGTTCTTGCTTATTAATTCATGTTGCCTATAGCCAAGGAATACTGCTGCAACAATGGTATCTCCTCAGTCAATCTTCAAATATTCATGGTGATGTGCAGTTGAGTAAAAGTTTGCTTAAGCAGGAATACGAGAAGATCAAACCACAAATTTTGATGAAATTGGAAGCAAGTGTTTGATGGTTAGTATGTAGGGTGGGCAATGCTTACCCTACATACTGCTTTAACCCTTCTTTTGACAAAGTAATAAACCAAACCAATTTTTGGGATCTGTCCAAGTTTGGATGGGAGTTAATCCTCGTGTTTGTAGTTGTTGCTGTAGAGTTTTGAGGT
This sequence comes from Chroococcidiopsis sp. [FACHB-1243], assembly GCF_014696895.1. Taxonomy (NCBI): domain Bacteria; kingdom Bacillati; phylum Cyanobacteriota; class Cyanophyceae; order Chroococcidiopsidales; family Chroococcidiopsidaceae; genus Chroococcidiopsis; species Chroococcidiopsis sp. [FACHB-1243]. The sequence goes on from NZ_JACJQX010000002.1 coordinate 271,889, forward strand.
TGAACTTACGAGAAATTTCAGTTCTGATTGTTTCTCCCTCAGCAAATTCAACGGTTAAATTGAGCGATCGCAAACCGTACAGATGCGATCGCAAGCTTCGCAAATGCATTTCAATTTGATGCTCGGTTTCGTTATAGAAAGCCCAATGCTCGAAGTTTTGCAGGTCAAAATTGCTGTCATAGCGCCAGTTCAAGTGTTGCAGCATATTGAGATTAAATGCTGCCGTGACTCCTTGGCGATCGTTGTAAGCTGCCTCTAAAACTGATTTTGGCTTTTGCAAATCTACACCCAATAAGAAATACTCTCCTACTTCAAGTGCTGCAAAAATCCGGGCGAAAAACTCATCAGATTCTGAAGGGGTTAAATTGCCTAAAGTACTACCAATAAAACAGATCGTGCGACTGGGTAAAAAAGTTGGCGCAAGTCGTTCTAGTGCAAGTTCGTAAGTACTGGCTAAAGCGCGAACTTTGAGCGTGGTATAGTCGGCTAAGAGTTGTTTAGCACTGCTCTCTAGTATTCCCGCGCTGACATCTACTGGAATGTAGTGTAGTGGGTATCCCAGTTTGTGATAAGCATCCAAGAGAATGCGCGTTTTAGTCGAGCTACCGCTACCCAATTCGACGAGTTCGCACGCACCTGTTAGCCGCGCAATTTCAGTTGCATATTTTTGCAGGATAGCTGTTTCGGTGCGCGTCAGATAGTACTCTGGTAATTCGCAAATTTGCTCGAATAACTGCGAACCTCGGTCATCGTAGAAGTATCGCGGTGGGAGGGTTTTAGGCGTTTGAGTCAATCCCGCGATCGCGTCTTTTCCTTCTGTGAGTCGGCTTGTCGCGATCGCTGCGGGAGCGATGAGATTCTCTATCTGCAAGCGTTGCTCGATGGAACGGGGATAGATATTGCTTGCAGTTTCAAATATGGACACGCTCAACCTCCGTCAAATTTAAACATACCAATCGCGATCGCCGATTTGCAATAGTCTGCGACCTTCAGAAGTAAAACACAAAGCCAATTAGCAAAAAATCATGCTGGAGTTAGATCAACTCAGCTACTACCAATTCCTTACGCATTTTCTCACAAATTTGTCATCGATCATTTGTTATTCGTCATTTGTGAGAACTAATGACAAGTGACTAACTATCGATGACATGTTAATCTTTCGCACACCGAAACCCTACCAAGATTTGCCGCACGCCTGGATGATACCAATTGCGAAAACTCGCTCTAAGCGCCCAAGGACGAGTTGCCCAACTGCCACCTTTGAGAACTTGATGCTGTCCGTCAAAATAAACTTGGGAATAACCAGTGTAGGGATAACTGGCAAAACCTGCGTAGCCATCAAATACACAAGCCGTCCATTCCCAAACATTGCCCAACATATCTTCACAACCATAGGCACTGCGTCCGTTGGGATGGGCGTTGACTGGTGTTGTTTGTGCGATCGCATAGTTATAATTGCACCGATCTAGGTCTAGCTCTACTTCCCCCCAAGGATAGGTACGATGAAGACTATTTAATGCATCCCAGCTAGCAGCTTTTTCCCACTCAGCTTCTGTGGGTAAGCGTTTATCGGCAAATTTGGCATAAGCTTCGGCTTCGTACCAACTGACACCACAAACGGGATGATTATCGTATTGCGGATCTTCTAACCAGTAAAGGGGTCGAGCGATCTGTTCTTGTTGCAACCATTGCCAACCATTTTCCGACCACCACACCGGATTATGATAGCCTCCCGCCTTCATAAACAAGCGATATTCAGCGCAAGTTACGGGATAGCGATCGATCCAGTAAGTATCTAAATAAACTTGATGTGCTGGACGCTCGTTATCTAAAGCGTCAATGGTATGACTCCCCTGCTCGAAGTAGCCAGCAGGGATTTTTATCGTTTGATTTTGGTAGTTGGTAGTTGGTAATGGGTAATGGGTAATGGGTAATGGGTAATTGGTAGTTGCTCCCTCAGCTTCCTCAGCTTCCTTAGCTCCCTCAGCTCTCTTCCCTGCTCCCTGCTCCCTGCTCCCTGATAATTGCAATAAAAACGCGATCGTCTCGCAGTGCTGGCTTTCGTGTTGTAGCATCCAGCGCCAGAGGCGTTCGTGTCGATCTAAGTCTATTGTTTCTAGGATTTGTAAAACTTCTTGCCTGACTGTATCTAGATAGTGACGAATAACGGCTTTACCTGGCAACTTAACGCGATCGCATTTTGGTAAACCGTCAGCCATAAACAAGCGGCGGTGTTCGGGAAATAGTGGTGCTAGTCCCGCATTACGTTCTCGCAGCCACAGGGATTCTGTGTAGGCAATATGACCGAAATGCCATCCTACAGGGCTAAAGTCAGGGTGTGCTTGAGCGCAGAAAGTTTCCTCTTCTACTTGCTCGAATATAGCTAAAGTTCCTTGACGACACTGCTCGTACCATTCTCTTAGTTGGTGACATTGCTGCTGGGGGCGATCGCTCGGTCTAAATTTGATGGAACTGGATTTCAAGGTCTTCTCCTACACTGACGATGCTATGTTCTGGCATAGAGTGCCAGTCACCTTTAAATAAAGGTTCGGAAGCAATGATGACTGCGGCTGGAAATGCTGGATCGTCTCGCAGCCAATAGAGAGAGGGAGAGTTGCGATCGCTGGCAAAACGAGAAGCAATTAGACGCTTGCCGTCGCCGATCAGCAAGTTGGCGGAAGCTCTAGTTTGATGGGACTTAGCCAATAGATCGAGATTGTTTATGGTAGCTGATAATGCTTGCTCTAAACTCATAGAGGGATTGGCTTGGACTTCATCTAGTAATAGCGCAAATATGTGTTCTGAGTCGGTACTGCCTTTAATTGCCTGGTAAGCAAAATCGCTGAGGCGATCGCGGATCGGACGATAGATGGTTTGGTGAAAATTCTCTACCCGCCCGTTGTGGATGCACAAAAGCCTTTGATTGTCAAATGGTTGGCAGTTACTTAAATCGACTGCTTGTCCAGGCGTAGCACTGCGGACGTAGGCAAGCACGCAGCCAGACTCGACATAACGACTCAAACTGGGCAGATTGACATCGTTCCAAATGGGTAGGACGCTTTTATAGGTGAACGGGTTAGTATCGCGCTGGGTATGATACCAGCCAACCCCACAACCATCTGCATTCAGCAATCCAGAATTCATTTCGCGGGGTTGATAGCTTTGGACGATCAGTGAGTGTTCTGGTTTGTACAGCAGTTTTTCTAGCGATACTATTTCACCCAGGTAGCCAAGTAAACGGCACATACTTAGGTATTTATTTACACAGCTTTACATTTTAGCTTGCGATCGCCATTCGTGACATACGATCGGCTATTACTATTTGAGGTGAGGCTGATGGCAAACGCAATTATGGTCATTTTTCCCTATCGCTACCAGCAAACATGGGTATTTGACGATGAAACAGTAGGATTATTTAAAGAACCATTTGTCAGTGGTATACCGGAAATGCTCGATATTTTGGTTAAAGACATTTCCCATCATAATGCAGGCTTCAGGCTATTATTTTCTGCTACTGCTTTCCCTAAATTTCAGACAGAATTAATCTGGATAAAAGAAGAATTTGGCGGTCATTGGTATTGTTGGCAACAGCAAAATTTAGAAGGTTGGCTTTGTCCAGCTTTGTTTAAATATTTTACCGAACCACCGCAAAAGATTTCTTGTAAAGCTGAGAGTTTATATACGTAGTAAAATGCAACTTCCTTCTGTCATCTGCCTAGCTCTATCCGCTGTCAACTATTCTTTAGTAAGATTAAAACTCCCATTATTAAAGGACTGGCAAGATGCCAGCCCCTCAAAATCTTCAAATGACCAATGACAAATGACTAACGACTATTTAGCAACTGCGTTACTTCTGCATGTGCTAACACAACGGCAGGTTCTTGCTGGAAGGCATTGTAGTATCTTCTAGCAAACTCATCGCCTGTTTCACATGGTGTTAATAGCGTGTGGATGTAAGTAGTTAACTCTTTGATGATACCTGGTGTAACTGGTTCATCTGCTTGTAACATTTCATCAATTTGCACGATTAATTCAGAGATGCGATGTAGCCAAGCAAATTGTTCGCGATCGATCGCTAATTGCAACAGTTCTCCACTCGATACTCGCCCGCTAACTTGTTCGTAAGCAATGCGTTCGGTATCTAACAATATACGGTGTAAATAGAGCAATTTATTCCGCAGATCGCGCAGATATTGATGTCGATGTATTCGTTGTAGCAATTTGTGAGAAGTCAATGGAATCCATCCTCCCGTTACAATAGTCTTTAATCGTTGAAATTTTTGCTGCTGCGGTATTTATTACAGATGGAGTTTAACAGTTAACGGCTTTTGACAATATGCGTGCGAATCGCAACTTAGATTTGATGGGCAGGCGATCGCGACTCTTTTATTGTTAGCACTTTATCGTTAACACAGTTCCATCTACCCGTCTCCTAAACGTTCTACGTCCGAGCCTTGTGTTTTTGTGTCAACGTTCTTTGTCGTGGTAAGTTGTTATCAGCATCATCATAATTGATGCCTCTTATATATGACTTATCGTATAGTAACATAAGATTAGATCTGTAGTAAAAGATGGGGAATTTACTACCTTATATATAGAAAACCGTATGTCATTAGCACACGCAATATTGGGCTTTCTCCTACAAGCAAAAAGGACAGGGTATGACTTGAAAACGAGCTGCTTCGATCGCTGCATGACTTACTTATGGTCTGCGGATCAGGCACAAATTTATCGAACCCTTGATAAACTAGTCGAGCAAGGATGGATTACCTATAAGGTTGAAATTCAGTGCGATCGCCCCAACCGTAAAGTTTACAGCGTCACTGAAGCAGGAAAAGCCGAATTAACTCAGTGGCTGCAAAGCCCTCAACCCATACCAACAGTAAGAGATCCACTACCAATTCAATTATTTTTCGCCGCACATCTGTCAAATGAAGCTACGATTCACTTATTAGAACGACAGCTAGCAGCACGACGCGACAAGTTGGCTGAATGCGAACAAATAGAACTACCAACGTTAAGCAATCCTATAAATAACCGCGAACAGTTGATGCAACGACTGGTATTAGAACTAGCAATCCGCAAAGAACAGACTTATATTGATTGGTTAAAGACAGCGATCGAGGTACTCACTCAAGACGCGCTCAATCCTTCACCGCCAGCAGCAATTCTCGATACACCCGCGTAAGATCTGCTATTTGATAATGAGCGTTTAACCCACTGGGGTTAGGTAATACCCAAATCGTTGTGCCAGACGATAACTCAGCTTGTCTTCCCATGACAGCTTTGGGTTGATAAAATGCTGTCCGATAGGCGCTGATACCCAAAATAGCTAAAAATCGCGGTTGATATTGTTCGATCTTGACTGCTAGCTGTTGTTGACCGAAGATCAATTCTTCAGCTTTTAACTCATCTGCCCTAGCCGTGGCGCGATCGACGATATTTGTCAAACCATAACCAAACTGTAACAGATCCCGGTCTTCAAACGGTGACAGTATCCGTTCTGTGTAACCCGCAGCGTGAAGCGATCGCCAAAAGCGATTTCCTGGGCGGGCAAAGTGATGTCCGACAGCAGCACTATAGAGACTAGGATTAATCCCGCAAAACAAAACATTTAAATTTGGAGCAATAATATCTGGAACCGTGCGCCCGTATGCCGCTTGAATTTCTGCCGTGGTAGGTTTGCGTTGCACCATCTCCTCACATTAAATTCAGCCCCTACAATGCTAACTTTTGCGCCTCTGCGTCTAACGCTACGCTAACGGCTTCGCCTTCGCTATCGCTAACGCCTACGGCTGATGCGTGACCTAAAATCAAATCTTTGACCCCAAGGCTTAACAATGCATCGTACTTTCACTCCTGGCATTACTCCACCCGTAGAACAATCTGTACCCGCTTGGTGGTTTGCCTTTGTAGGTAAAAAACTACTAGTACATCAAGAAAGAACAGCGAATCAAATCCCCCAACTTACTAGTTTAGAAGAGATTGGCTTAACTCCGATCCGGACGCAATTTCTCGGTACGTTAGGCGATCGCCCCTGCTACTGTGCCGAACTCCCCAAAGATATATCTACACCTACGGGCATGACATTACAAGGGCTGCGAGAATTATACGGTACGCTGGACGAAGATCTATTTGTTCTGAGCGGTCGTGCGATTCAAATCGTCGAATGGAATCGCACCCATCAGTACTGCAGTTACTGCGCTACCCCTACCACCCAATTACCCCACGAACGGGTAAAACGCTGTCCTAACTGTGGCTTAGTGAATTATCCCCGCCTCTCACCTGCGGTTATCGTCCTCATCTCTCGCGGTGAAGAGTTGTTATTAGCCCGCGCTCACAGATTTCCACCCAAGATGTACAGTATATTAGCTGGATTTGTCGAACCAGGCGAATCGCTAGAAGAAACGGTAGTGCGAGAAGTGCGCGAAGAAGTCGGGATTGAAGTGAAAGAGATTCGCTATTTTGGTTCCCAACCTTGGCCTTTTCCCAATTCTCTGATGATTGGATTTACAGCTACCTATGCTAGCGGTGAAATTGCGATCGAACCAGAAGAATTAGTAGATGCTGGTTGGTTTAACAAGCATAATTTACCCCAAATTCCCCCAAAGTTGAGTATTGCTCGTAAATTAATCGATTGGTTTGTCTCGACTCACTGAAAATAACGGTTTTGACTTTTGTACGGGCGGGTTTAGCAGACAGATCGATCGCCCCTAGCAGAAACTTTTGGTCAAAACCCGCCCCTACGCATCAACGTTAGACTAGGTAACTGGTAGCTTACCTATAACCCATGACTATTTTCACGCTGCGATCGGTTAAAAAAGACTTTGGCATCAAGGAAATCTTGAAAGATGCTAGCTTTAGCTTGGATGAAGGCGATAAAGTCGGGCTAATTGGGGTGAACGGTTCTGGTAAATCAACACTACTCAAGGCGATCGCCGGACTGGAACCAATAGATAGCGGTGAGATTTGGGTAAATTCGGGAGCTAAAATTGTCTACCTACCCCAACAGCCAAATTTAGATGAGAATCGTACTGTGTTAGAACAAGTGTTTGCCGATGGTGGCGAACAGATGGCGCTAGTGCAAGAATACGAAGAAATTTCCGATAAACTCGCGCACGGACAGGGCGATCTCGATAAACTCATGGCGCGTTTGTCGAAGGTTTCCCAGCAGATTGAAGCATTGGGAGCATGGGAAGTAGAAACTAATGCTAAAGTCATTCTTAGCAAGTTAGGAATTGAAGACTTTGATGCCAAAATCAGCAATCTTTCTGGGGGCTATCGCAAGCGAATCGCGCTAGCAGCAGCTTTGCTGTCGGAACCAGATGTGTTGTTGATGGACGAACCGACAAACCATTTAGATGCACTATCTGTTGAGTGGTTGCAGAGTTATCTAACTCGGTTTCGCGGTGCGCTGTTACTCATCACTCACGATCGCTACTTTTTGGATCGGGTCACAAATCGCATTATCGAGATCGATCGCGGCGACCTTTATACTTATTCCGGTAACTATGCTTATTATCTGGAAAAAAAGGCAGAAGTAGAAGAATCAGCCGTCAGCAGTCAGCACAAACACGCCGGAGTATTACGGCGAGAGTTGGAATGGTTGAAACGAGGTCCAAAAGCCCGTAGCACTAAGCAAAAAGCCAGAATCGATCGCATTTACGAGATGCAGGCGCGGGAATTTAAGCAAGTGCAGGGTAAGGTAGAAATTTCTACTCCAGGTCGGCGGATTGGGAAAAAGGTAATTGAGTTAGAAAATATTAGCAAGTCCTACGGCGATCGCCTTCTCATCAAAGACTTTACATATACATTCAATCCCGAAGACCGCATTGGCATTATTGGCAGTAACGGCGCGGGAAAATCGACGCTGATGGATATTATTACCGGACGAGTGCAGCCCGATTTCGGTACGGTGGAAATTGGTTCCACAATTCATATTGGTTATTTCGACCAACATTCTGAAGATTTGACGCTGAATGAAAACCAGCGAGTTATCGAATATCTCAAAGATGTAGCAGAGTTGGTTAAAACAGCTGATGGTAGCATCATTACGGCTTCCCAAATGTTGGAACGGTTTCTGTTTCCCCCCAACCAGCAATATGCACCCATCCACATGTTGTCTGGCGGAGAAAAGCGGCGGTTGTTTTTGTTGCGCGTGCTGATGAGTGCGCCCAACGTGTTGATTTTAGACGAACCGACAAACGATTTAGACGTACAAACGCTAGCGGTATTAGAAGAGTATCTAGAAGAGTTTAACGGTTGTGCGATCGTTGTTTCCCACGATCGCTATTTTCTCGATCGCGCGGTGGAGACTATTTTTGCGATCGAATCTGGTGGAACTTTACGTCAATATCCAGGCAACTATTCAGTGTATTTGGAATACAAGCAAGCTGAAGAGGAAGAAAAATCAAAAATTGAGAGTCAAAAGCCAAAAGCTGAAAGTCGAAATTCACTCCCGATTCCCGACTCCAGGACGGGCGCACAGCTGTGCGCCCCTACGATTCCCGCAGCCAAATCGCGCAAGCTATCTTTCAAAGAAAAACGGGAATATGAAACGCTAGAGACTCAAATTCCCGAGATGGAAACGCAAAAGGAAGAGTTAGAAAAGATTTTCTACAACAACCCTCCTAGCGATTTTACCGAAATGCAGCAGTTATCCGAGCAGTTAGCTCAATTAGTGCAAGCAATCGATACGGCAACCGAACGTTGGTTAGAACTGGCAGAACGTGAAAATGATTAACGGAGAGGGTGAGATTCGAACTCACGGACCTTTTGGGTCATTCGATTTCAAGTCGAACGCAATCGACCACTCTGCCACCTCTCCAATTTAGCTACTAGCTGTTAGCTAGATCTAAAAGCTAATAAATGATAGCACATTCTATTTTCTATGCAGGCTGCACGAGCTGACTTTGTTGCTGATAAAGGATTTGCTCTGACGCTATTTGATAATCTCGATCTACCCAAACGAGAGACACTTGAGATACTATCCCAGATTGCAGATAGACTAAGGAAAAATTGCGCTGGCGATCGCTGCCATTTTCAATGATTCTAGGTACGCTAGCAGCATTGAGATAAACTGTTTCGCAGCCAACATGAACTGGCTTACGCAAGTACTTTTGGGTGTGGCGTAGTTTATGGTGCATATGACCAAATGTGACCAAAGGAATCTGTTTTCCTGCGGCACGAGTTTGCGCGATCGCCTCTGTCAAATCTGGATCGCCAAAGTCACCCCCCAAGGGTTGCCAGTCCTTGCCACAAGGGTCTTCAGGGCAATCTCCTAACCCTGATGGTCCGTTATGTCCGAGATAAATGACGGTATCGTAGGTGGCGCTACGAGCTGCTGCTATAATGCGTGCGGTAGACTCCTCAAAGCTTGCTACGCCAAATCTTTCTTGATAGAAGTCTTCGTTTTTCCAGCTCGAACCACCCCAAGTAAACGGACGGCTACCAACAACAGTTAAATTTAGTTTAGGAAAGTCTAGTTTGCCATAACCAACATGGGCTTCTCCTAATAAGTCTATTTGTTCTTGCACCCAGTCTTCTTTTTTTCGATCGTAAGGACACTTCTGGCGACCCCACGCAGTAGCGGTATACCAAGCGTCGTGGTTGCCAAACACTGCTGCTTTAGGAATGTCGAGATCGGCGATCGCTTTGACTACATCTACTGATTCATTGCCGTAGTCACCTACAAATAATGCAAGGTCGATACCTAGTTTTTGCAATATTATGCCATCTGCTGCTTCCCATTGGTCGTGAATATCACCGACAACTGCAATGACGGTTGTTTCATCCTGTTTGCTTTGACTGGTCATGCTTCATTCCCGATCTTCTTTATCCAGCATAGAAAAGCATGACGGCTTTTGGCACTGCCATTAGGTGTTAGGAAAGATTTTGCCTCTACCAGCATCCAGTTTTGGTAAAAAATACTATAATTGTAAAAAGACCAGAAATTGTAAGTTTTATCTATTTGAATTGTGTTTACAACTGCGATCGTCCAAAATAATCCAACCTGTGAAATACCTGTAGACTTGTTTGCAGCAATTCAAGCTTTAAAACAAGAGCTGAACGCTGTGATTCTGGCACACTACTATCAAGAACCAGACATTCAAGACATTGCTGATTATATTGGCGACTCATTAGGGTTGGCTCAACAAGCTGCGAAGACTAATGCTGAAGTTATTGTCTTTGCTGGCGTTCACTTCATGGCAGAAACAGCCAAGATTCTCAATCCTAATAAACTCGTACTTTTGCCAGATTTAGCAGCAGGTTGTTCTTTAGCAGATAGTTGTCCTGCTCAAGAGTTTGTCGCTTTCAAAGCAGCACATCCAGACCACTTAGTCATTTCTTATATTAACTGTACTGCCGAAATTAAGGCGATGAGCGATATTATTTGTACCAGTTCTAATGCGGTGCAAATTGTACGCCAAATCCCTCTAGATAGACCAATTATTTTTGCTCCAGACCGCAATTTAGGGCGATATGTCATGCAACAAACTGGTCGAAATATGTTGCTGTGGCAAGGTAGCTGTATCGTCCATGAAACATTTTCAGAAAAGAAACTCGTTCAATTAAAAATTCAGCATCCAGCAGCGGAAGTTTTAGCTCACCCTGAATGCGAACCTCCTATCTTGCGCCATGCAGATTATGTTGGTTCTACAACAGCTTTGTTAAAATATTGTCAAAAGAGTACCGCGAATTCTTTTATCGTCGCCACTGAACCAGGAATTATTCATCAAATGCGGAAAGAAGCTCCTCATAAAAATTTTATTCCTGCACCACCAATAAATAGTAATTGTAATTGCAATGAATGCCCGTATATGCGATTGAATACTTTAGAAAAGCTTTATTTAGCAATGAAGAACCGCAGCCCAGAAATTAAATTATCAGAAGAAATCGTCACGGCTGCTTTGAATCCACTACAGCGTATGTTAGCAATGAGTACTAAGCAAATCTAAGTCTACGGTTAACATATGGTTGAAATATATAGCTCTTTCATATGAGCTGAGTTTAATTTTTGAAAGCTACAAACTCAATATTAGTAGCAATGTATTTGAGAAAAGTGTTTTCAGTCAGCCACCGATCTAAGCTTTCAAAACTATGATGGTTAACGTAGGAAATACGATTTTTAGGTAGAAGTTGTCTATGCCAGAGATCGATGAGCTGGAACTGACTCTGACTAAGGAGGTTTTTTACTAGTTTTTTAGTATATAAGCGATCGTGATAAAAATCTCCCTGTAAATGTGCTAAGCGTTGAGTCCAAGACAAGTAGTAGGGCAAGAAGAAACAAAAGAATAAGCCTTGTGGACTGAGTACCCGCCGAATTTCATGTAAAGATGCAAGATCGTTTGAAACGTGTTCGAGGACACCAAAACTCAAGACGACATCAAAGGTAGCATCATTAAAGGGAAGTAAATAGGGATGTTCTAAAGAGACGACTGATATGGATGCGCGATCGATAATAGGCGCATCCTGACCAAATGCTGCACCACTAGTCACATCACAACTAGTTACCATAGCACCCATTTCACGTAGTAAAAAAGAAATGTGACCTTTACCGCATCCCCAATCTAGTACGCGCAAAGTTGTTAACTTAGTTTTGAACCAAGCTTCAGAACAAACTCGGACGTAGTTCGTCAAGTATAGATAAACATTGTGAGCAGCTGGATTTGTCAAAAAAGCGTGGCTTTCTGTATGCTTGACTATTTCAATCAACTGATGATTGAGTAAGAGGCGCTGCTGAAACTGTGTCTTTCTGAGAGCTATAATATTTTGCTTGCTCTGCATTAACCTTATCTATATCTATTTTTAAACAAATTTACTCTGTACCTTAGTATGTAAGTTTAACCAACACAAAATTTTACTTTACAATGTGCATCATAGCAAAAGCCTCGCTCTGTAGAGCGAGGCTTTTGAGGAAAAATGAACCTGGCGCGGAGCTATTGTGCCGTGGGGCGACCCCCAGAGTATCGTCGCCGCAGTCGCGTTTCACACCTGAGTTCGGGATGGAGTCAGAGTG